>JAIETE010000009.1 GCA_019745505.1 Candidatus Obscuribacterales bacterium
GCCCAAAATCTCTTGCCCGCGATTGGCCAGCACTTCATTGACGTTGATATTAATGGCGGTGCCGGCGCCGGACGAGAGAATTTCGAGCACGAACTGATCGCGCCATTGTCCGCCGTATGCCTCATCTGCAGCTTGCATGATGGCACGGGCAACGGACAAATCCAATCTCTTGCAGTCGAGATTTGCCTGGGCGCAGGCTTTCTTTACCAGCAGCAATGCATCGATCAAGCGCGGATGGACTTTCAGCCCGCTGGTCGGCAAAATCTCCTTGAGCCTGAATGTATTGGCGCCATAATATGCCTTGGCGGGAAGATATACCTCGCCTAGCTCGTCTTTTTCGACTCTGACGTCAGCTCTTTTAGTTACCATCGAACAAATCGCAAGGGTCCGCCGCGTGTAGTCCGACAAGGATAGCTAAATAGAAATAGTCATAGATGCTGTATTGAGTAAAACAAATCTCAAAGAGCCCGAATCATAGAATTCGTCCGGCTTATGAAAGAGGTGTTACTTCATTCCCGCTAAAAGATTCTCAGCCATGTTGATAACTCGGGGATCGGTATTGATGCCCTTTGCCCGATCAAGGAATTCTTTCAATTGCAGCCGCGACTCTTCCAGATTGCCCAAGCCTTTCAAGGCAAGCGCTTCATACAGCGGCAGATTCGGGTCCGTCGCCATCAGTTCGTGAGCACGCTGAAGCTGTCTAAAGGCGCCAGCGAAGTCACCCTTGAAAAGAAGCAATCGGCCATAGTTCAGATGGGCAATCTCGTTTTTGTCGTCGATTTCTATTGCTCGTCTGTAGTCGAATTCGGCTTCCTTCCAATAGTTGAGTTTGACGAGCGTGTTCGCCAGATTGATGCGCAACTGAGAAGAATCCATGCCCAGAGAGGTAGCTTTCTTTACCGACCAGGTGTAGTTGTTCAAAGCCATCTGGGGATTGCCTTTCTGGTCGTAGATCAGACCCAGGAGAAACTGCGGAGTCGGGTCGATTTTGCGATACTCCATTGATTTTTGCAGAAGAGCGATCGCCGAATCGAGCTGTCCGCCGGTAATCATGTCTGTGGCCTGTTTGATGAGCATTTTGCCGCGAATGTACGGGTCGTTTTCATGGCCGCCCAACGGCAGCGGCATCGGAAATGGTTGCGCAATCGGCGCATTCTGCATGGGGGGAAAAACAGTTGCCGGAGCTGCCTGAGCCGTTCCATTCTGCTGGGCGCTGTTGAATTGCTGGAAATTAAAGGGACTTGGCGTTGCCGAAGGCTGAGTCGAATGCGGTTGTGCGGGCTGCGGTGATATCGGCGGCAATTCCGCATTGGTCTGGGCGGCTGCAGGTGAAATCAGGATTGCCTGCGCAGCGGTGATGCAGACAAATTTTTCAATCCCTGGTCTTGTAATCGAACGCTTTAATGAGTCCATCTTTTGGCAATTCAGACGTATGTCCGGCATTTTAGCCCATTAACGGGTCCTACTTTCTGTCAAAATTGTCTTCGATTGCTCTGGCTGCTGGTTGTGCGACAACGGATACGCCAACTTTGATGGGCAGTTTGCGCACGGTTTGAGTATTGTTGGTGATTCTGCCTTCGACTGCCGAGAATGTCTTGGGATCGAATTGTTTGCCGGCGATGTACTGCGCAATCAGGTCTACTTGGGAGACCGGCACCGGCTGCATCTGAATTTCTCTGGACACTTCTTCAAATGTGCGCTCCGACCCGAATAGACCGGCTTTCGTCCATTTGTGGACGGGATGCTGGCGAGTCACCACATTGTATGTTTTGTCCAGTTCGATGGGTGCGAATGAACCGTCGGCGCCCTGGATGCGCACATTGTTGATGCGCCCGCCCAGTGTGCCTGCTTTCCACGGCTCTCCGGCCAGGTCGATAGAATATTTCAGACCACTGACTTGGACGAAATTGCCGGAAAGGTCTTGAGGCATTTCGTCCGCTTTCGGGAAGAAAAGCTGACTGAAGCGCTGGGGAACGGTAGGTTTGGCTGGTGTGTTCAGATCGCGGACGCCATATTCGAGACCTTGCTTGATCTGAGCGCCTGTGAGCCTGACATTGACCAGCTCTTTGATTTCGCCTTCTCTCTTGCCCGCATTCATGACCAGGTTGGCTAAATCAAGTCTGGTCAGGGGCTTGCCGGCCACTATCTGATCGCGAATTCCGCCGGAGTGCGTCATTACCACGAGGTCATCGCCGAGTTGCGGTTTGAGCCCGGTTCGAATTGCATCGGAGACGAGATTTCCGAGCGCCGTTTCTTTGGCTCGCAGTCCGCGCGCACTGTAATTGCCCAGGGCCATTGCTCCGTAACTTTCTTGTGTGAGCGCGGTGCGCTCCGGCAGAGCGTTTTGAATTGCCTGAGCAACAGAATGATCGGCGCCGAGATCGGTGGTTATCGGCACTAGATTGCCGCGAGTGAAATAGCGATTTGCCGAACCGTCAATGTTGACGGCTGATTGGAAATTGCCCAACCATCTGCCTCCCGAGCCCGCGTGCATAATCGGGATCTCGAAATTTCCGCCTACCGGTTTGCCCAGCATTCGATCGATTGTCCTGGCGACAATTCCTTTATCCGGTCCTACCCAAATCGGCATCGGCGTGATGCTGTGGCTGTGTCCGCCTTGTATGCGCGAGACTTTGAGGTCTTCGCGAATAAGCGCTTTGGCCAGTTTCAGGTCTTCGCCCAATCCTATGTGCGTGTCGAGAACAATATGTTTGATGCCCTGGCTGTTCAAATCTTTGATTGCGGCGATGGCGGTCCTTTCCGCATCGTGATATTTGATGGCGCCCACGGCTCCTTCTTCGGTGGTCAGCCCGATGGTGGCGACTTTGGTTTTGCCCCAGGGGGCCATGATCTCTTCAATCACATATGGTTTTGTCAGCCCCTGATATTCAGGATATGCGCTGACATCCAGGTTTGAGTTGATCACAGAAACATTCGGATTTTTTTCCAGGATCGGGCGCATCACTTTGCCCCAGCGAGGAACATCGAAAAGTCCACCGGCTGCGTCATGTTCGTGATTGCCCAGGATTATCTTACGGGCTTGCATGTCGATGAGGGTTTCGTATTCAACCTGCCCTCCTTTCGTGAAGGCGAAATTGACGTGACCGGAAAGTGCATCGCCGGTGATATCAAAACTTGTCGGTGTTCCCTTAGCCTGGGACTGCGCATTGAGCTTGTCCAGCGCTGTTTTCATGTAGGGAAGCTGATCCAAATTGCTGTGGAAATCACCCATGAATCTTCCATCGATGCGCATCACGTTTGCGTCGCTCTTGAGTTTGGCACCGATCTCGCCGGCTATTTGCCGTCCTCTGAAAAGCGCTGTGCCAGTACCTGTCAGTGCGCCGCCGAAGAGACTGCCGAAGGCCACGTCTTGCGCCATCTGACCGGCCGTCGTCGTCAGCGCCTCACCAGGATTGGTGGCAAATTGGTCTTTATTCTCCCAGATCCTTCTGGGTGTGCTCCAGACGAATGTTCCTGCCGCGCCGCCGGCCATGCCGCGCACCACGTTATGCTTGATAGCCTCGATGCCGGAATTTTTGATGATGACTTTGGCACCTTCCATTGCCGTATCATTCGAGATACTTGCACCTAGAGCCTGACGCCCTAAGGACGACAGATAGCGCCTTGAGACTTGCTGGTCGACCGCGCTTCCGACCACCCCGGCCAATCCGTCGACGGCTCCCCAGGCGAGATCCGAGGCATTGGCTGTTCTGTCCTTTTCTTGCAAGATTACGTGTTCGACGCCGGTCTTGACTGAGTACTTAGTGGTGCCGCCGGCCAGCATCGCCAGCGGAATGGACATCGCTTTGGCTGCGCCGTGGGTGGTTGCGTTCAGAAGGCTGTAGGCGACGACGCCGGAAACCCCTGCTGTAAGGCTGCCGGCGAAATCTGCCACGGTTTGTCTGGCTGTGACGCTCGATTCTTTCTGCTCAGCCGTGGCCACTGTTTGAGGCTGAAAACTGTATGCACCTGCTGATTGCAGCAGCATCCTGCTGGCTGCAGTGCCTTGGGACAGGTCCGAGCCGGGCGGAACGTCCGGAAGTTGGGCAGGGTCAACCTGTTGGTCGAAAGACGCCATGAGGCTTGAGGATCCATAGAAGAGGTCTTTTACAGTAGATTAGTTATTAAGCTTCAGTAATGAGGAGATTACGCAAGCGTCTGCGTAGGACTCCCCCGAGAATGGCGCCTTGCCTTTGTAGCGTGCTACAGTACCTGCTCTTCGGGATTTCCTCGCTTGCAGAAGAAGCAAATTGGCAAACGAAAACAAAACGGACTCGGCTCTGGACCAATTGTCGTCTGAGTGCTCTAAATGCAAGCGGAGCTTGTGTTTGCGGCAGCAGGTCATGAACCTGACCGTGGGCAATACCGACGAACTCTTCTGTCTTGTTTGTTTGGGCGCTGAGAGCGACCGCAAACCAGTTGAAGTTCTTCTTACACTTAAAGGTTATGCGCTGGGCAGAGAGTGTTTTGCCAAAGAGTGGCGGCGGTATGCGCAGGAGGAAGACTGTCCGGACCGGCTGGGCTGCTTTCCGGGTGATTGTTTCGCCCAGAAATAGTGATTTAGAGTTTTGTTATGACGGGCGCCTCGCCACTTCGCGTTCAGATTCCGCATTTCAAACCTGGCAGGCGTTTTAGGGGGTTTTTAAATAATGGCTGATTTTGAACTTGATTTGCGAGGTGTGGCCTGCCCGATGAATTTTGTCAAAACCAGATTGTTTCTTGACAAGATTGCAGAAGGCGACCTGGTTACGGTTTTGCTCGATGGGGGCGAACCTGTTGAAAGCGTTTCGGAAAGTGTCGTGCAGGACGGGCACACGCTGGAAGCCAAATCTGAGGCGAAAGAAGGTCATTTCATGCTCAGTATTCGCAAAGGTAGAAACTAGATATTAATAACAACTGTTGACAAATTAGCCCGGTGCGGGGGACTATAACCCGACTGGGCGTAGCCCCATGGGCGAGGTCCTTCTAAAGGAATCCGGTTGGCACTGCGCATGTTTGAACAAGACAGCAAAGCAATAAAAGCCCTGCGTGGTAGTGCTCTGGCTGCGCTTTTGATCGTGGCGGGCAATTTCTGCGCGGTATCTTCTATGGCCGCCGAAGCGCTCAAGTCCCCTCCTACAGAAGCAGAATTCAAACTGGCCAAGGACAATCTGGCTGCCGCTCCGAAAGACTATAAAACTCACCTCGCGCTTGCCGAACTCTATAAGCGGGCCGGTTCGAACAGGGAAGCCGTCAAGGAATACGCTCAGACGACCGAGCTCAATCCTTCATGCTATGTCGCTTATCACCAGATGGCTTATTCCAGCCCGGACTCTGCGACAGTAGAGGCGGCAATCGAGCGACTGAACAAACTCAAGGAAGAGAAGCCCCGGGACTTGCTGCTCAGAGTCGCGCTTTCAGAGCTGTTGGAGCAGCGTAAGGAGTATTACCACGCGGCGCGCACGCTGGTCGATTTGCTCTATCAAAATGCTGTTCCGGAACAGCATGTAGCCAAAGTAAATTCGCGAATTCGTTTGCTACTGGGCAAAGCAAAAGACATGCAGACTCTCGAAAAGGCTCGCGGGCTCGAAGACGACATGGAAATGGTTCCTCCGCCTCTGCCCGAAGCCAGCTTGAGGCGCAACCTTCATGCCTCTAAAATAAAAGAGCCAAAGGTCATGCCCGGGGTCGGGCATGCACCATTGCTTCCTTAGGCAATTACTATGAAATCTTCAATGTCAATTTTGGTGGTAGCTCAAACCGCTCTGTTGGTTTGCGGTTGCACGTCAAGCGTTAAAACCGACCCGAGTAAATTGGCTCAGGTGTCTATCAAAGCACGAGGCTCAGAGCCTGCTTCGGTCGCAGCAAAGAAAGTAAACGGCGAGTACTCTCCGGAAGTCGTTACGCAGGAAGCCAGTGCGTCCAATGTAAGAATCGAAGTCGATATGCAGGCGGAAGGCATTATCTCCAAGGAGTGCTTGGAGGCCTGGCGTAAAGCGCTGAAAGGTGACGAGAAAGGGGCTATGGCTCAGCTTGATGACCTGGAAAAGCGCTATCCCAAAGTTTCCACCGTGCAGTTTATGAAAGGGCAGGTGCTGGAGCATCTCGGCAAAGGCGAAGAAGCGGTCAAATACTATCGGGCGTCACTCGACAACTCTGAGTACAGCTCGATCCGTCAATTCAAGCTGGCTCAGGCTTACGTGAAGCTCAAGAAGTACAAGGAAGCGGAAGGGATATATCGAAAGCTGTTAAAGACTTTCACAGATTTTCCGGATGCAAAGCTGGGTCTGGCTCGTTGTCTAATTGCACAGGACACTCATTCTAAAGAAGGACATCAACTTTTAGCAGAAACGGTTATATTGTGTGAGGCGCTTGTAAAAACCGGTGAATCCTCGAAAGTAGCCGAGGGCAAACGGTTACTCAAAGAAGTCCTCCAACTCGACCCGGCTGCTCCGGGCGCAAAAGAGCTGTTGAGTAATTAAGCGCTCCCCGGAATCCACAGTGCCGCTCACCGTGGGTGGCAAATTTGCTTTGAGGTGTTGGTGATGCTTAAGGAAAAGGACCTGCTGGAGGCGTCGTCGGTAGAGGAAATTGCTATCGATGGTTTTGATTTCATCGAGTTTTACGTAGGCAACGCGCTGCAAGCGGCTTACTACTATGAGCGCGGATTTGGCTTTGACCTGGTGGGCTACAGTGGATTGGAAACTGGAAAGCGCGATCAAGTTTCTTATGCCTTGAAACAAGACCATGTCTATTTAGTGCTTACCGGGTCTTTGAACAAAGACCATGAGGTGGCGGAGCACGTTCATGTTCATGGTGATGGTGTAAAAACCATCGGGCTGAGAGTGCGTGACTGCAAGAAGGCTTACGAAACTGCCATCGCCCGTGGTGCTAAGAGCGTGAAGGCGCCGGAAGTCGTCGAAGACGAAAATGGCAGGTACGTTTCCGCATCTGTTTATACATACGGAGAAACTCTGCACACCTTCGTAGAGCGCAAGGATTACAAAGCTTTCGCACCGGGATTCAAAACCGTCGACAGAAAGTATATCGACAATCAAAACGATAACAAAGTCGGACTGGCGGCCGTCGACCATGTCGTCGGCAATGTCGAAGTCGGTCGCATGGAGCACTGGGTAGAGTTCTATCAAAAAGTGTTCGGTTTCTACGTTTATCAATACTTTGACAAAGGTGATATCAGCACCCAGTATTCAGCACTTGTCTCCAAAGTCATGGCCAATAAGTCAGGCTCCATAAAGATGCCGATTAATGAGCCGTCCGAGGGTGTAAGACGTTCTCAAATTCAAGAGTATCTCGACTATTACACCGCCCCTGGTGTGCAGCACATCGCCATCGTCACGCGCGACATCATCAAGACGGTTGCAGAATTGCAGAAGCGCGGCATTGAATTTCTCAAGGTTCCGCGGACCTATTATGATGCCCTGCCGGAGCGCGTCGGCAAGATTGACGAAGATATCGAAGAGTTGGCGAAATTGCATATTCTCGTCGACAGAGAATCGGAAGGATATCTTCTGCAGATCTTCACCAAGCCGGTGCAAGACAGACCGACTCTTTTCTTTGAAGTGATTCAGAGAAAAGGCGCAAAGGGTTTCGGAAAGGGCAATTTCAAAGCGCTATTCGAATCAATTGAGAGAGACCAAGCGGAGAGAGGAAATCTCTAACTGGTGCGGTGTCGTCTGGATTGCAATTCCTTGACGCGCAAATCGGTGAGCACGGATTTGACGTAATTCCCTTTTTTCCACATCAATTGGGAATACTCTCTTAGTGCGGCTATTACCTCAGGATCTGATTCCCCGAGGGCGGATTCCATTTTGGGAAGGGCTGCTTCGTAGAGATAACGAGCGCGCTTGTAATGTCCTTGTTGGAAGTGAACAAAGGCCAATAGGCGTGTTGTGGCAACCAACTGCGATGTATCTGCGTCGCGCTCGCTCCAAATCTTAAGGGCCGCTTCGTATGCCTTTTCGGCATTAGGGTATTGGCTCAGCAGCCGATAGCAGTCGCCGAGCCTGCATAAGATCTCGGCTCTGCGCTTGGTCATTGGGTTGCTTGTTTCTCTGTATTTTTTGAACTCAGAAAGCAGAGTCTCATACTTGACCGCCGCTTCTGCGTAGCGGCCACTGGCATAGAGCGCATTGCCCAGTTCTTCTGTGACTCTGTTGTACATGGCATGGCGAACATTCTCGGACTTGCCCATTCTGTTTGGATCCTTTATGTCAGGGTCCAATTCCAGCCTGTTGTAGAGATCGCTGTACACAGCCACTGAGTCATTCCAGTTGCCGGTCTTGCTCAAT
Organism: Candidatus Obscuribacterales bacterium; assembly: GCA_019745505.1. Taxonomy (GTDB): domain Bacteria; phylum Cyanobacteriota; class Vampirovibrionia; order Obscuribacterales; family Obscuribacteraceae; genus QKMZ01. The sequence goes on from JAIETE010000009.1 coordinate 8,289, forward strand.
GTTTTGGCTAGATTCCATTGGGCTGCAATGGTGTCATCGGTTTTTTCGCCTTCAGTCGCCTTCAGCGCCTCAAAGGCTTTTTTCCGCAGGTCCAGAGCTTCCCGGTAGTGCCCGTTGTCCTCGTAATATTCGGCCAGAATCTGTTGTCCGTTGACATAGCGAGCGGAAGTAAGACCTTCGGGGACATAGGTTTTCAAATCGGCTTGCAACATGCCGAGATAGGTTTGGAAATTCGATTTTTCCTCCGGTGGTTTTGGTATGACGGACCACGCCGCAGCCGCGCCGGGAGGAGGTTCGCTGATGTCTTTGAAGTAGATGCTCAAGTATTGCGCAGCCACAATCGCGGAAATAATCACGGCAGCCGCTGCCACCAGCAGGAGTTTTTTCTCGCGACCTACGAATGGTGCGATTTTCAATCGCAAAAGCTCGATTTTCAGTTTGGCATTGGTTATCCAGCCGGCATCCATTTGGTCGAGGAATTCATGCAATTCTTTGGACAACTCATCCATGCTCTGATGCCGCATGGCCGGGTCCTTTGCGAATGCTTTGAAGACGATCGCTTCTAATCGTTCCGGTATTTTCGAGTCGGGGCATGCTACTGAAAATGAAGCGGGAACTTCTGAGAGTTGTTTGAAGAGCGTCTCCATCAGATTCGCTCCCACAATCGGCGGCTTGCCGGCAATCACTTCATACATCAGGCATCCCATCGAGTAGATGTCCGCGCGTGCGTCCACTTTTTCGCCTCGGCACTGCTCGGGACTCATGTAGAAAGGGCTGCCGAAAACTTCGCCTGTCTTTGTCAAATGCAAAGATTCGCCGCCGTCCTGCGGGATCAGCTTGGCGATGCCGAAGTCGACCAGTTTTACTATATCCAGCGCCGGTCCCTGGTGAATCAAGAGAACATTGCTCGGTTTCAAATCTCTGTGCAAAACATTATTCGAGTGCGCGCATTGAAGCGCATCTGCGATTTGCACGAAAATCGCCACTGAGCGTTCCAGCGCCAATCCGCGCAGCATCTTAATCGCTTCATTCAGCGGAGTGCCGTCCAGATAGTCCATAACTATAAACGGCTCGTTGTTTTCTCCCGCTCCGAAATCGTAGATCGAAACAATATTCGCATGAGACAGGCTGCTTGCTGCTCGCGCTTCTTGCTGGAATCTGGCGTAGGTAACCGGATCGTTCACCAAATGCGGTAGCAAAAGTTTGACTGCCACAGTCTTGCCGAGCTGGCGGTCGATTCCTTTGTAGACCACGCTCATTCCGCCTTGCCCGATGAAGGATTTCAGTTCGTAGCGGTTGGCAATAATAGTGCCTACAAGGGCATCCATTCGATGGCGTACCAGAGTGTCTTCGCAATCGAGATCGCCGGCGGCCTCGCTATGCGTGTCCGGCCCGCCTGAGTTTTCGTTTTTATCGGTCGATCGCAAAGCGACTCTGTCTTGAATTTCCGGAGTGCCTGAAAGAAAAGCCGACTCAGCTCCGGAGGGAATCTGATCTGGCTTCAATTTGGCGGGCTCTTTCTTGGCTTTTTTGTCTGACTTTTCGGTCATCTTGCAGAGCTTAGTTGAGGCTTGACAGCTCCCCCCTGTGGAGACATACCTCCTTTGGCAGACGTTCAAACCGTACGGTCTGTTTTGTGCGATGATACATCCGTAAATGTTGCCTAACAACTACTTTTCGGAGGGCAGACAGAAAGTTTTGATCAACGCAAAGCTAGTCCTGTCAATTGCAAAACCGCAAGCGTTTTCGGCGCGCTTTCGAGCCGCCGGTTTTTGGGGCTTCTTCTTTCTTTTGGCAGCGCGAGCGGCATGGGCTGTTCCTTCTGATACAGGTTGGGTGATCGAGCAGAGGAGCGAGGAGCGTGGGCGCACTGTCATACGCATGACAGACAACAGCATGGTCCTCACCAGCAAGCTGATGTCGGCCATTCTGACGGCTCCGAAGTTCGACGCCTCGTTTTTCAATGAGAACACTCGCAAATATGTTCTCATGCCGCATTCTGACTGGATGAAGCGCTATGCGCCCAGCAAGAAAGAGATGAAAGGGCCATTTCCCGGCGAGAAAATTGCCGGCTACTCTACGAAAAAATACACTTGGCAGACCAAAAACAGGCACAAAATGATGGAATTGTGGGTGACCAAGGACTTGCCGATCAGTGCGCCATTGCAGGAGTTTGTGTCCAGCACCATTGGCATCCCTCCAAGCATCGGTATGCCTTTGCGACTGGTTTCCAAATTCGACGACAGAGAACCGCGTATCGACATGGACACCAAGTCGATCAAGAAACTGAAAATTCCGAAGAGCGCCTTCGAGCTGCCCAAGGGATACAAGAAATGCAAAAGCGAGATGGAGCTGCTCCTGGGCGGCGATGAGGGCGGTATCGACGACTTGCTCCATTAGCGCGATTAAGCATCGGCAGTTGCCATATATGGTTTGCTTTGTATTGGGCGTGGTATTGAATGTTCAACTCCCTTGCAGCGTTTGAGGTGCCCTCTCAGTGGCTTCCATTTTGGTAGTCGAAGACGACGAAGACCTTTCCTCGACTATGGTCGAATGGCTGGTTTTCAATCATCATGACGCCGAAGCTGCGCTGACTGGTGAAGACGGTCTGGCGCGCATGACCGAGAAAACATTCGATGTCGTCATTCTCGATTGGCAGTTGCCTGGAATGGCGGGAATCGAGGTCTGCAGGGCCTACAGAGCCCAGGGCGGCAAGGCTCCTGTGCTTATGCTCACAGGCAGACGCGATCCCAGTGAAAAGGAAGCGTGCATGAGAGCCGGCGCCACTGAGTTTTTGCCCAAGCCATTCAGGCTCGAGCAATTGAGCAATCAAATTCAAAAGGTGCTGGAATTAGCGGGCACCAAATAAATCCAGTTGTTACTCCACCCATTGAAGAGTTGAATAGATGGAAAGCTGGCTTCCCCGGATGACCCAAAAGAAAGCGGAATTTATCGCCAAAACGCGCGACCGCTTGACTGAAATGGAAGGGCTTCTCGCGACGCTCACTTATCGTCCTGCTGACGCCACGATTATCAAGCAATTGGCCGGACACTTTCACCAGCTGGCTGGTGGTGGCGGTATTTATGAACTCGATGATTTGTGTATGTACGCGCAATTCGGAGAAACCATCGTTTTCTCTCTGGTGCGGCAGGGTGGATCGGCGTCTCCCGATTCGATCGACAAGCTGAAAGAAGCCGTCGAGAGCATGCGGGGCACGATTGAAGTCGGTCGACCCGATGCTCGTCCGCAAGACGATACAGGCCCCCTGCCGGCCGTGGTGCCGCAGATAAGCGTGACATCAACTGCAAAAGACAAGGGGCGTTTGCGCATATTTGTGGTTTCATCCGACCCCGAACACACAGAAGCTTTGGAGCCGCTGCTGACCGGAAATGACTTCGAGTTTCGCGTTTTCAGTACGTCTGCCGAAGCGCTGGATGCTCTGAAAATGACGTTTCCGGACGGACTTTTGGTAGACATTCCTCTGGTCGACGGCAACGGCTATGAATTGGTCGCCAATCTGCGCAATCTTCCAGGTGGAAACAAGCCTCCGGTCGTCATGCTTTCGCGAGAGCAGGGCTTTCTCGATAAAGTGGGGGCGATAAGAGCCGGTGTCGATGCGTTTTTTGAACATCCCTTGGATTTTCAATCGATTGTCGACAAACTCCGTTATTTGCTCGACAGAGACAAGCCGGAGCGTTTCCGTATTCTCTCCGTCGAGGATGATCCCGATCAAGCGGAATTTATTCGAGCTACGCTGGAGTTTGCCGGATACAACGTTCTTACGCTCAACGATCCAAAGGCCTTTGAAGAGGCGCTTCTCGCCTTCTGTCCGGACCTTCTGCTTCTGGACGTGATGATGGGAGATATTACCGGTTTTGAAATTGCCAAGTATGTAAGACAAATGGAGCGATTCGTTGCGCTGCCCATTCTTTTCCTGACCACGCAAAATCAGCTGGAAGCGCACATCGAGAGCGCGCGTTCCGGCGGCGATGACCATTTGATCAAGCCTATCGCGCCGCCGCTTCTGGTTGCAACCGTGGCCGGAAGATTAGAGCGTTACAGAGTTTTCCAGAAGATGTTGAAGCGCGAGGGACTGACGCAGTGCCTCACGCACAGCGCCTTCATCGAGCGCGCCGGTGCTCTGGTGGAGCCATTCCAGCGACGCTTCTCGCTGGTTTTGATGCTCATTGATATAGACGGGCTACGCTATGTCAACGAGCGCTATGGTTTTCCTGCTGGCGACAAAGTAATTCTTACTGTTTCAAATTTGCTGAAAAAGACTTTCCGCCACTCCGAATTGATTGGTCGCATTGGTGGTGACTCATTTGGTGTAATGGTGGAAAACCTTTCTGTTCCGGAAGTAGCAGAACTCGGTCAGACGTTCTTGCGAGAACTTGCAGCCGTCGAACACGTAGGCGGAGGAGAGCCTTTTTTCGTCACGGCCTCCAGCGGCGTTGCCGCCCTGGGCGATGGAATGGATTTGAAGGTGCTGATCACAGATGCCGAGCAGGCGCTGCAGAGCGCCAAAGCGCAAGGCAGGAATCGTCTGGTGAGAGCGGCTGGAAAAGCTTTGCGTTAGATTTAGATCGGTGTTGGTGTTATATTTGGTGGCTTAGAGGAGAATCTCTGTGACTGAACAAACATTGATGGAAAATCTCAAATCGACGACTCGTGCCGATCACGATTCAGCCGAAGGGCATGATTTCCAGCGATTGCTTTTCTCCGGTCAATTGCCGTATGAAACTTTCTGTGATTATGTCGGACAGCTTTTCTTTCTGCATAAAGCGCTCGAGGACGAACTCAAACTTGCCGCCTCTGACGAACGTGTGAAAAGCGTGCTCGCAGACTGGCAGTTTCAAGAAGGTTTTCTCGATAGAGATCTGGCAGCACTTGGTCGCAGGAGTGCCGATTGCAAGCCCCTGCCCGCCACCGCCAAGATTGTTGAATCTATAAGAGCCACAAGCAAGAAGCATCCGATTGCTCTGCTTGGCTATCACTATGTTTTGCTTGGCAGCAAGCATGGTGCAAGAATGATCTGTCCCAACTTGAAGAAGTCATACAATCTTGAGGGGCACAGCGGCACGCTGTATTTCGACCCTTACGAAGGTAAATTCATGCAATTGTGGGGTGAATTCAAAGACTCGATGAATGCCAATCAATTGAATGAATCTGAAACAGCCGAAATTCTTGATGCTGCAAAGAAAATGTTTCGAGCTATGGGTGAAATAGGCGAAGGCCTGCACGCCAACGCCGCCTGAGCTCCGGCGCCCGCCTCAAGGTTGGCGCTCCGGTAAGCTTTGCACTTTTAATAGTTTGCAGGCGGACAATCCGTTGACTTTCGCTCGCCAAGTCTTTTAAACTAAGTCAAAGATTAGACTCGTTCTAAAAACGGAGTTGGCGCGGTCGAATTCGGCTGCATCTTCAGGAGACGTCATGATCAGGAAACTTCAATTCGCCCGTGTAGCGGCAACTTTGTCTATTTTGTGCGCTGCATCATTTGCACAATACGCACAAGCCTCGGAGTCAGCAGATTCTAATAAATGCCCGGTCATGGGTACCCGCAGTCCTTTGCTGCGGCCTACGGCTCAAGGGTGCTATGGCAACGGCGATTGGTGGCCTAATCAGTTAAATCTGAAGATCCTTCATCAGAATTCTCCGGCGAGCAATCCGATGGGCGGCAAATTCAATTACGCTGAAGAGTTCAAAAAACTCGATATCGAAGCCGTGAAGAAAGACATCAATAAATTGATGACGACTTCCCAGGATTGGTGGCCGGCCGACTTTGGTCATTACGGTCCGTTTTTCATACGCATGGCCTGGCACAGTGCCGGCACTTACCGTGTTGCCGATGGTCGCGGCGGAGCCGGTTACGGCACGCAGCGTTTTGCTCCGCTCAACAGCTGGCCGGATAATGCCAATCTCGATAAGGCGCGTCGCTTGCTCTGGCCCATCAAGCAAAAATATGGCGAGAAGATTTCCTGGGCTGACTTGATGGTTTTAGCCGGCAATTGCGCGCTCGAATCGTCGGGCCTCAAACTGATTGGATTCGCCGGCGGGCGCGAAGACGTGTGGGAGCCGCAGGAAGACATTTATTGGGGACCGGAAAGCACCTGGCTTGGCGACAAGCGCTACATCGGCAACAGGCAGCTGGAGAATCCTCTAGCCGCAGTGCAAATGGGTTTGATTTATGTAAACCCCGAAGGTCCTAACGGCAAGCCTGATCCTCTCGCTGCAGCCAAAGACATCAAAGAAACTTTTGGTCGCATGGCGATGAATGATGAAGAAACCGTAGCACTGATTGCCGGTGGACACACACTCGGAAAAGCGCATGGTGCAGCCGATGCAAGCAAGTACGTTGGTCGAGAGCCGGAAGGCGCGTCTATAGAAGAGCAAGGGCTTGGTTGGAAAAATTCGTTCGGAAAAGGCTGTGGTGATGCAACCATCACCAGCGGTCTGGAAGGCGCCTGGACTTCTACTCCTACCAAATTCGGCAACGGCTATTTCAACCATTTGATGGGCAAAGAGTGGAAATTGACTAAGGGACCGGGCGGCGCGAATCAATGGACGCCTGAGGATGGCAAGGAGATCGTGCCGGATGCGCATGACCCATCCAAAAAGCATCCTCCAATGATGTTCACAACCGATATTGCGCTAAAAACAGATCCGACCTACGCTGCGATCTCGAAGAAATTCCATGAAGATCCCGAAGCGTTCAAGCTCGCCTTCGCAAAAGCTTGGTACAAGCTGACGCACAGGGATATGGGTCCGGTGACGAGATGCTTGGGCAATGAAGTTGCACCGCCGCAACTTTTCCAAGATCCGATTCCTAAAGTCGACCATAAGCTGATTGGTGACGCGGACATTGCCGCTCTCAAGGCAAAACTGCTCGCTTCCGGATTGACTGTTCCTCAGCTGGTTACTACAGCATGGGAATCAGCATCTACCTTCCGTGGAACCGATAAGCGTGGTGGCGCTAATGGTGCTCGCATTCGCTTTGCTCCTCAAAAGGACTGGGAAGTGAACAACCCGGCAGAGTTGGCGAAAAACCTGCAAACGCTCGAGAAAATCCAAAAGGACTTCAACAGTTCTAAGACTGACGGAACGAAGGTTTCTCTTGCTGACATTATCGTTCTGGGCGGATGTGCAGGTGTAGAAGCGGCTGCGAAAAACGCTGGGCACATTGTGACCGTGCCCTTCACGCCAGGGCGTATGGATGCATTGTTGGAGCAAACTGACGTCGAGTCATTTGCCGTTCTTGAGCCGACCACAGATGGCTTCCGCAATTTCCGCGGAAAGAACCCTGATCGACCGCTGGAGCAATTGCTTGTTGACCGTTCGCAGAAGCTCACTCTGTCCGCTCCCGAAATGACTGTTTTGGTCGGCGGCATGCGTGTTTTGAATACAAATGCCGATCACTCTCAAACAGGCGTTTTCACAAGCAGACCGGAGAAGTTGACTAATGACTTCTTTGTCAATTTGCTTTCTATGGACACGACCTGGAAGAAATCTGCCAGGGATGAAAACCTGTACGAAGGCTGTGACCGTGCTACCGGAAAGGTTAAGTGGACAGGCACTGCTGTCGACTTGATCTTCGGCTCGAACTCGCAGCTGAGAGCAATTTCCGAAGTCTATGCAAGCAATGATGCGCAGAAGAAATTCGTGAATGATTTCGTTGCGGCATGGACAAAGGTAATGAATCTCGATCGCTTTGATCTCGATCAATCAGTTCGTATCGGTGCAAAGCCGGCGAAGATCGAATCATAAGCAACTTATTTGTTGCCAAAAACCCCGGGCGAACCCGGGGTTTTTGCTCTTCCTAATACTTTGAATAAAGAAGAAGTAACCGCGATTACTCTTTGATGAAGGTCAAAGTTACGCAGTTTTCGCCTTCGAATTTGGTTTCGCCCTTGAAGCCGAATTCTTTTGCGAACATCGATGTGCAGTTCTCGAATTGAGCGCCCATCTTTTCTTCTTGTTCTTTGCTCATGTGGCCGAACTTCTTGAGTGCTTCCCACATTCCGCAGGTCTTGTAGCTCATGTGAGCTTGCTTTTCATCGCCCCAGATTTCGATCTTGCTGCCGAAAACATTGGCTTCGAATTCAGCCATTGCTTTGACGAGTTCCATCGGGGTGTTTACTTTGAGAGCCTTGAAGTAAGCTACCTTTTCTTGGCGCTTTACGTTTTCAAACTTTTTGATCGCTTCTTCGCCGTGCTCGCAGATAACGCCATATGCGGCCATCCATTGCGAAGCCAGAAGACGTGCGGTTTCTTCTTGAATCTTTTGGGTGTTCCACTTGGATTCGATGAGTTCTTTTGTTGCTGTTGTCATTTCGATGTACAAAGCTCCGTGTGTGATTTGATTCGCTCAGTATAGGCGCGTATTTGCTCAAATTAGCCAGCTTTAAGAGAGCCTTTCGTATTCTTCTTGACATAGTGAATGTCGTTTAATGTTTGCTAGAATTGGCTCCCTGACTTGGTTCTACCGCGTGACAGGTGCCCGTCATGCGATCGTCAACGGGGGAGCAGATTATGGGATTCAGCCAGTCTTGGATTGCCGTCAAGAAGGACGATTGCAGCTATCTGCTCGAACTCATGCAATTGCGTAAAACCGCAGAGTTCAGCGAATGCGTGGAGAACGGTGCTAATTGCATTGATATGGGCAACGGTTGGAACGTACTTATAGAGGAGCACGTCAGCGGAACACCAGTTTTTGAACGAGAAGACGTGATAGTCCCGCTGTCACGACGAAATGAGTTGATCGTAGCTTTTGTCGAGGAGCATACGATGTTCTCTACGTGTGCAGCTTGGAGGGATGGAAAACAAATCTGGAGACTGGAGCACGATGCGCAAAAAGGGCTAAGTCATCTGGTGATCGAAGGCCAGATGCCTGAATGTTTCGAGAGCATCAGAGCGGAAAACCTCAAATTACAAGAGGGTATTTCCGATACGGACTTCGTCTTTGAAATACCTCTGGCGGTTGGTGAACGCATGTGTGGTTACAAGCATGACCAGACGCCAGATGTTGCCAGCCAGCAGCCATTTGAGAAACTTCGGTCCAACGCGGCTAAGCCGAATTCGGCTGACAGTTCTTCATTCAAGCGATTTACATCCAACAAAGAAAAAAAACCGGAAACTCTGGCTGACATGATTCGTTCTTTCTTTAAGCCGAAATCCTGACTGGCGAATGGTGATTTCAAACAGCACCCGAGAGGGAGATTGATATGAATGTCGGAAAGCTTGTCAAACTAGGCGCTTGCGCAGCACTTGGTGCGATATCTGTTTGCGCCGCGTTTTCCAAAGCTCCGACAACGTCGGGCCCGATGTCCACCGCTTCAAAACAGGACATCATCAATACGTTGCGCAGCAAGGGCAGTTTCCACAAGATGCTTAAGGGGTTGGAGCAAACCTATGAGCTGGACAAAGAGCTGAAAGGCAAAGGTCCATACACTGTTTTTGTCGCCGATGATAAAGCCTGGAAGAAAATCAATCAGGCTGATCTGCACACTCTTTTCGGGAACAGGCAAAAGCTTGATGAAGTGCTGAGATACGGAGTTATCAAAGGGCAGAATTTGAATTGCGATCAACTTTATAAGTTGCAAGGGCAGCAAGTGCAGTCGCTGGAAGGGCGCCTCATAGAAGTTCGAATGACGGCGGGAGAAAAGGAGCAGGCATTTCTCTTTCTCAACGATTCGAAAGTGAAAAAGGCCGACATCAAATGCAGTAATGGAATCATCCACATAGTCGATGCTCCTCTGATGCCGCCGCTAAAAAAATAGGACTGAGAATTTAAATGACGCTGTGAAGCGAAGCTCTCGAGCTGGAGATTGCTTCCACATTGGAAGTTTCAAGGATTTCGGCAAACTGTCCGACCTTGCTGTCGTAGCTGAAGACCTGTCCGGATTCAATTTTGTAGGTCCATCCGTGCAGGTTGATTTCTCCGCGCGCCAGTTTGACCGCGACGGCCGGATGCGTTCTTAGATTTTCCAGCTGTACCAGTACGTTTTCTTGAATGGCGATATTCAGTCGATCTTCTTCACTCAAATCAGCATCTTTGTAATTTTCTTCAATGATGCGTCTGGTCGCTTCTGCATGCGACAGCCAGGAAACGACACTAGGAAGATTCTTGATCGATTCGAGGTTGAGCAGACCTTTTACCGCACCGCAAAACGAGTGCCCGCAGACGATTATGTCTTTCACCCCGAGTGCTGCTATGGCAAATTCGATGGTTGCGCCTTCTCCGCCGTTTGCCGCA
>JAIETE010000006.1 GCA_019745505.1 Candidatus Obscuribacterales bacterium
GTAACGCATAACTCCGTAGAGTACAAACGGCAAAGTAAGCATCATCCACTGACCGTGATACGACTGGAAGGTATAGAACGCATAACAAGTCACCAAACTTGGCACTATGACAGCTTCCATGCGATCGACCAATTCAGGGGTGTAAGCGTTCAGAGTTTTTCTGTGAGATACGGCGTCACTTTTCAAAAGCATTGTTTCTTGGCGTCGTTTTTCCAAACCCAAAAACAACGCACCAAATGAGGTGCATGCCAAAAACCAACCGGATGAGTCAACACCGGCAGCAGCCGCACCTCCGGCCGCACGCAGAACAAAACCAGCGGCGATTGCAAATACATCAAGCAGAACATAATGCTTTAGCACAAGCGCGTAAAACATCATCAAAACGAAATACACAAGCAAGAAAACATCAACAGTAGGTCTGATCATAAAACCAATAAAAAGCGCGACAGCAGCGCACGCAACGCCGAGAGAAAGTGCTACCGGAACACTGATTCTGCCGGATGCCACAGGTCTGAATTTCTTTTTCGGATGCAAGCGATCGGATTTACAATCCAATACGTCATTGACCACGTAAACTGCGCTGGCACACATACAAAATGCCACAAAACACAAAGACGCAGCCGAAAGAGTGGCTGGTTCAAAAATCTTGCCGGAGAAGAGCGCAGGTGCAAAAACAATCAAATTTTTTGCCCACTGTTTGGGACGAATCAGCTTTAGAATGAGGCCGACTTTTTCCAGCGGATTTAAAGATTGCTCCGCAACGGTTGTCGAATTTTCTGCCGGCGAATTTACTTCAGTCACGCTCTAGCCTCCCCTCAACCATATTAGAGGATATGAAGGAGAAGTAGATGAGACAAACACTATTTCTTGCTCTTAGAAGGCTTTGCTGAGCCATCCGAGCCATTTTCTCCGTCTTCAATTCGTTTGAATATCGGTCCCTGGTTGCGAACTGACTGACCACAAGGAATCATGTCGAAGAAACCATCCTCTCTAACCGAATCACCTATCTTTCCGACTTGGTCGTCATATCCGAGCTGATTCCACATGTTTTGAGAGAGTTCAGGCGTGAAGGGATAAAGGTTCATTGCTGTGCGCCGCAACACTTCCAGGCAGGTAAAGAGAACTTCTTCACCCTCCTTCTGCTTTCCTTCCTTGAAGAGCGTCCAGGGTTTCTCATCGTTCATATATTTGTTTGCCTGATCTACCAAGGCTAAAATTGCATTGATTGCACCGGAGAAGTCATAGCGGTGCATGCATTCGTCGACTTTCACATGCAATTCGTTAGCTTGCTCTCGAACGTTATTTTCAGGCTTGCAGTCAGGAACTTTGCCGCCGCAATTCTTGTCGATGAGGGTCAGACTACGGTTAAGAAGATTGCCGACATTGTTGGCCAATTCGGAATTGACGCGGCGAATCAGTTCTTTGCCGGAGAAGTCTCCATCTTGGTCGAAGGCACTTCCAGAGAAGAGGGAATAGCGCACCGCATCAGCACCGTATTGATCTACAAGGGCAATCGGATCAATAACATTGCCTAGAGATTTGCTGATCTTCTGTCCCTCAACGGTGATGAAGCCATGCGCGAAAACGCCGGCAGGCAGCTCGACGCCTGCAGCCATCAACATAGCCGGCCAATAGATACAGTGAAATTTGATGATATCTTTGCCGACCAAATGAAGAGTAGCCGGCCAATATCCATTGCCCTCGAAACCGCCACCGCCTGTGAAATAGTTCGTCAGGGCATCAATCCAGACATAAATGACCTGCTCTTCGTCGCCGGGAACGGGGATGCCCCATTTCAAAGAGTTGCGGCTGCGAGATACGCTGAAATCGGTAACTTCGGGATCTTCCAGCTGATTTAGAACTTCCTTGCGACGGCCATCAGGTTGTACACGACTCGGATCCTCGGTCATCCATTTCCTGATTGCGTCCTTGTATTTACTAAGCTTGAAAAAATAATTTTCCTCACTGACCTGGCGTGGTGGCTTTTTATGATTGGGGCAATTGCCCTGCTCATCCAAGTCTCTTTCGCGGACAAAGTCTTCGCAACCCTCGCAATAATGCCCTGTATACGAAGATTTGTAGATGTCTCCTTTTTCTTGCATACGGCGGAACATTTCTTGCACGACCTTTTTGTGCTCTTCTTCAGTCGTACGTATGAATCTGTCAGGAACGACATTCAATTTTTCCCATGCCGACTTAAATTTGGCTGACATTTCATCAACGAATTCTTGCGGGCTCTTGCCGGCTGCGGCAGCTGTGCGCTCTACCTTGATACCGTGTTCGTCGACACCCGTCAGGAAGAAGACATCTTTGCCCCGAATACGATGAAAACGAGCCAGAACATCAGCGGCTATCTTTTCGTACGCATGACCGATATGCGGTGACGCATTCACGTAGTCGATGGCTGTCGTTACGTAAAACTTTTCCATTTGCTCTCCCTGTGAAAGCTAGAAGCAGAGCCAGTCCGGCACGGCGGCTCTTTTTGAGGTAATTCAAAGCGCCGAAAGCCGCGAAATCTAAACAAGCCGAGAAGTAAAGCGGCTAGCGAAGAATCCACGATAGTCACATAATAATACAAGTGAGGTTTATGACCCCGGGAGAGTCAGCAATATGCCAAGAAATAAGAAGCGTGAAAATAACTTTGCTGAGGTAAATCCTCTCCACGGCAAAACCATAATTTTAGGAGTAGCAGGAGGGATTGCCGCATACAAAGCATGCGATATTGCCTCCATGCTCAGACGTGCAGGAGCCGATGTTCATGCAGTCTTGACTCCCAACGCAAGAGAGTTTGTTACCCAACTGTCACTTACAACAATTACTCGCAATCCTTCACATTGCGAGCAATTTCAAGCACAAGCAGACTGGCGACCTGAACATATCGAACTGGCGAAGAAGGCGGACTTGATTCTTGTAGCTCCGGCAACAGCAGACATCATTGCAAAGATGGCAGCAGGGATGTGCGACGACCTGTTGACTACCATGATACTGGCGTCCAATGCAAAGGTCATGCTTGCACCGGCAATGAACCCAAAAATGCTGGACCATCCGGCAACACAAAACAATCTCGCCACCTTGCAAAATCACTATCGCTATGATCTGATCGCCGCCGACTACGGCGAATTAGCCTGCGGCGATTATGGAACAGGCAAAATGGCTCCGGTTGAAACTATAGTCGCGGCCGCCGCTGCGCGCCTTCTGGAGCATCGAACATTGTCCGGAAGACGCGTACTTGTCACCGCCGGTGGCACCAGAGAGCCCATCGATCCAGTGCGTTTCATAGGCAACCGATCTTCGGGAAAGATGGGTATCGCTATGGCGGATGCGGCGTATGCTCGCGGTGCGGAGGTCACGCTGGTTTCTACTGTAGAAGTCGATCGTGCATATTCCGTCTTGCTGGTCGAAACAGCCCTGGAAATGCAAGAAACCGTAGAAGCTGAATTCGACGGTTGTGATGCATTAGTGATGACGGCAGCAGTCGCTGATTTCAGACCCCTCGGTTTTTCGAATCAAAAGATAAAGAAGTCAGTAAAGGAAGACTTTTCTCTTGAACTGACGAAAAATCCAGACATTCTGGACCTGCTGGGGCGCGTCAAGACAGACGAACAATTCATCATCGGCTTTGCAGCTGAATCGGAGGAGCTCTTGAGCAATGCCTCCCAAAAATTGAAGCGCAAGAATCTCGATGTTATTGTCGGCAATGACATAACTGTTCCGGACATCGGCTTCGGCAGCGATGATAATGCGGTCGTCATTCTATTCGCAGACGGCAGCAAAGAAAATCTCCCGCGAATGCCCAAGCGGGCCATCGCCGAACATCTCTGCGATATCATCGCGCAACGCTTCTCGGCAGCAGAAAAAGAGCCAGCCAGCGCTGATTAGAGACGAAACAGACATTACCGGTTTTAATCATCCAATCCGGACAAGTCCCGGTCGGAAGTTAAAGCGTTAACGCTTTAACTTCTGAACGACAGATGGTTGGAGGACGGGTTCGACGAATTGCCGGATTTATGTGACGCGTGCCTGTAAAGCTTTGTTGTGAGCTTAAGCGCCCAAAGGCAGGGCGTTTAACAGCTCTACATCGCATTGCACCTTAGCAGTGGCGCTTCGGCGCGATCGGCGCTTTGCCTGCATCTTGACTATATTGGGGCTTCTGGATGGTATACTTCACAGTGATTGTCAAAAGGTTTTAGACAATCAAAATGAGCTTGCCAACTGGCTCCAGTGCCCAAGTACGCAAATGCGTTCAAGAAGGCATGAAGCAAGCGAAATGGCTGGAAGGCAGGCATTCTTGGAAGGAGTTTTGTAGTCGATGAGCAAATATGCCAACGATGAGAGATCGTCTGACTCGGGCTTTGCAGCTTGGCTTTTAGGTCTTTTCTTGGGAGCGGCAGGCGGTGTCACCGTCGCCCTTCTGGTCGCACCGAAATCGGGTAGCGAAGTGAGAGGCGTTATCAAGGAGACGGCCAACCACCTGCCCGAGAAGGCGAGTGAGTTAGTGGACGATTCCATCGACCTCTATGCCTCAGCGCTCAATTACTGCCAGGTTCTTATTGAAGATCAAACTCTGCGCCTGAAAAGGGCAGTAGCAGCAGGAAAGCTTGCCGCGGCAAAAAAACGCGAAGAGCTTGAAATGGGTGGTTCAACAGTTCTGCCTTTCCAACACCGGTAAGCCGGTTTAGCCTACCGACCATTAACCTGGTACTGACCCGGAATTTGAGGCTCGCACTTTGGAATTGACACATACACTGGATTTTCTCGTTGTCGGAGCCTTGGCGCTCTTGAGTGTAGGACTGGTAGGCGTGGTGGTCGCTTGCGGGCAGTTGGTGCCGCAAGTCAACCGGACTCTTACCGCTTACGAAAAGCTGGCCACGACTCTGGAAACCGAGCTGGCGCCGACTCTTCGTGAAGTCAGCAAACTTGCAGGCGGAGTGATAAAAATTCAGTCTGTAGCGCAGCAAAGCATCACAGACGTGGGTACAAAAGTCGAAGACGTGACAGGCAACCTTACCAAGGTTACCGACACAGCTAAAAAAGAATCGAATGTGTGGGGAACTGGACTGCTGGCGGGCTTCAAGGCATATCTAAGCTCCCAAGCCAACAAGGAAAGCTCACACGGGTGAGACGAGCGCCCATGGACGGGGCACAGAAAGTATTAGGAAGATATCCAGGTAAGACGAATGACAGTTAACGATGGACCGAGGTGAAGAAAATGTCGGACTCAAGCGGTAGATTTTTTGAAGGACTTTTAGTTGGCGGAATCATGGGCTTCCTGTTTGGAATGCTGGCAGCGCCCAAGTCCGGCGCCGATCTGAGAAGACAGATTGCCGACGGAGGTGAAGACCTCTACAAGAATGCCAGCGACCAATTGACGGACTTTCGCGGTAAAGCGGAACATGCCTTGAACGACTTTCAGCACAGGGGTGAAGAGGTTTTGCGCACGGCAAAAGACCAATTCAACGACAAGAAATCGCAAATCTCCACTAAGATTCAAGAGATGGCGGGTCACAGCACCCAAGCGTTGGTCGACGATGTGGAATCGGCTACATCTGGCTAGATAGACTTTTGACCATGCAACCGCATCCTAAGCGGCGGCATGCGCCACCATATCTGATATCAAACCATGGCCGCTAAAGTGCCTGAAAAACTGCGTTTGAATAGGGCAATTGCGGCAACTGGCATTTGTTCACGTCGCGATGCCGACGAACTTATAAAGGCAAGGCGAGTGAAAGTGAACGGTTTGCTTGCCGATGATCTCTCCATGCAAGTCGACCCCGCAAAAGACCGCATTCAGGTGGACGGCAAACCTTTATATAAGAAGGCTTTCGACTATGTGGTTCTGTACAAACCGAAAGGCGTGGTCACTACTTGCGATGATGAGAAGGGTCGGCGCACTGTATTGGACCTGCTGCCTGCCGAGCTTCAGCACCTGAAACCGGTGGGTCGCCTGGACAGAGACTCCGAGGGCATGATCATTCTCACCAATGATGGCGCCCTTGCGCAGACGCTCACGCACCCTTCCCACCACGTAGATAAAACATATCGAGTTACGGTGGACGGACACATCGAAGACAGCGCGCTTAAAGTCCTCAGCGAAGGAGTCAGGTTGTCAGAAGGATTAACTCAAAAGGCACGGGTGCACTCTTTAAAGCGATCCGGAAACATGTCGACCTTCGTCATCGTCATCTCAGAAGGTCGCAACCGGCAGATTCGAAGGATGTGTGCCAAGGTAGGTTATAACGTGCTTCGATTGGTCAGAGAGCGGATTGGTGCGTTACAATTGAACCTGAAGGAGCCAGGTCAGTGGCGGCACTTATTGGCTTCAGAGGTATCTCTTCTAAGAGTTAGTAAGTGAGCTTGCTAGCGTTGTCGAGTTTTAGGAAAGCAATCAAGTGAGTACGGCTACGGATATGGTGCTTGAGTCTATTGGTCAAAAGCTGAAATCAGCAAGAGAAGGGCAGGGACTGTCGCTATCAGATATATATCAGCGCACTAAAATTCCGGTCAACCATTTGCAATCGATAGACAATGGCGCTGCAGAAGACCTGCCAGAACCAGTCTATGTGTCAGGATTTATTCGTCGTTACGCTGAGTGTGTCGGGCTCAACCCGCAATCTCTGGTCGAGGAATACCGCAGCCAGACAGAGGGCAACGGCAACGGTCGCAAGAAGGGAGCAGTTCTCGACCGACCTATGCAACCTGTGATGATGGCCCCGCCTCATGTTCGAACAGTGAAAATGGAACAGGGGGGTGGACCGGGAATTTTGAGAACGATGGGTGTTTCCGTTTTCTGGATCATCGTCATTTTAGGCCTAATCACCTTTCTTTTCTGGTGGAATTCCAACAACCAGGCACAGCAAGACAGCACCAACATTCTAGAAACACGCAATCTGCCCAATCGTTTCAGCGGAGTTTCTCCCTCCGGCGCTCCGCCTCTAGCATCCGACAAGACGGCAGCAGCCGCTCCCGGTGACACAGAGCCAACCGACAGCCGGATTTCGCTATCGGCCAGCCAGCACGTCTGGGTGGAAGTAAAATCAATTGCGACTGGTGATTCACTATTCACCGGCTATCTCGAAGCGGGCGACAGAAGAGACTTCCAAGATGCGCAAGGTCTGCGCGTCAGAGCCGGTAACGGCGGCAGCCTTTCGGTAGAGCAAAACGGCAAATCGACAACCTTCGGTCTGCCCGGCAAGATTACTGAGAAAACGTTCATGGCAAAAGTGCCTGGGACCGCCGCACCCTCCGATGCTTCGGCGACAACCCCAACCGCCGGAACGCCTGTGGTCAAACCAATTGTAAAGAAGGTAACGCGTCGTCCGTCTGGCGATGGCGCCGCGAGTGCGCCCAGGCGGCGTCTTGCGCCGGCGGGCGGAGATTCTTATATCCCTGGCGAGTCGCTTAGACGCAGCGGTTCCAGTTATACTGATGGGCGCTTGGATACCGATTAGTTTGGGCGGTAGCACTCTTAGAGCGCTTTAACGTCTCTTACGAAGCGGCGGTTCTAATTGCGGTAGATCTGCGCAAACGTAGCGGATCGAACGCGGCAGGACGTATCGCGGTCATCTTTCAACCGCCGAATGGAGAGTTCAAAATGCGCAAACCCCGCCTCGGCGTGGTATCCCTTGGATGCCCAAAGAATCAGACAGACACTGAAGTAATGCTTGGTCTGCTTAATCAAGCGGGAGTGGAGGTCACTTTCGACAATGAAGAAGCCGAAATGTGCCTCGTCAATACATGCTCCTTTATTGGCGACGCACGTCAAGAATCAGTGCGTACGCTCGTCGAACTTGCCGATCAAGGCAAACAGCTAATCGTCGCCGGCTGCATGGCCCAACACTTCAAAGAAGAACTCCTGGCTGAGATCCCGGAAGCACGCGCTGTCGTGGGAACAGGAGACATCGCCAAAATCGTGGAGGTTTACCAGGCCGTTTCCAGTGATTCTTCGTTGCGAGTAGTCGAAGTGAGCGACGTCCCAAACGACTATAACGACGAAGTCCTCCCGCGCATGATGACCGGCGTAGGCGCCTCTGCCTACCTCAAGATTGCCGAAGGCTGCGATCACCGATGCACATTCTGCATCATCCCAATGTTGCGCGGAGACTTCCGCTCGCGATCAATTGAATCTCTCGTCAAGGAGGCGCGCGTCCTGGTCAACACTGGAGTCAGAGAAATCATCTTGGTCTCGCAGGACTCCACCTACTACGGGCTCGACATTTATAAACGCCAGGCATTGCCAGAGCTGCTGGAAGCACTGCATGAAATCGAAGAGTTGGACTGGATACGCGTCATGTACTGCTATCCAACTGAAACTTCCGACGAATTCTTGAAGACAATGGCACGCTTGCCGAAAGTCGTGAAATATGTGGATATTCCGCTTCAGCACAGCCATGCGGATGTGCTCAAAGCCATGGCACGTCCACTTCATCCAGAAAAGGTAGTCGAGAGAATTCGCCAGCTGGTGCCTGATGTAAAAATCAGATCGACATTCATTGTCGGCTTCCCGGGCGAGACAGAAGAACAAGTACAACATCTTGCTGATTTCATTGCCAAGCACGAATTCGACAGACTGGGCGTTTTCACGTATTCGAAACAGACCGAAGTCGAAAGCGGCAATATGCCAAATCAGATTGCTGAACGCGTCAAGAAAGCGCGTCGCAAAAAGATTATGAGCATTCAGCACGAAATTGCATTCAAGCAAAATCAGAAGATGGTCGGACGGATTATCGACGTACTAATTGAATCCTACGATGACAAGAAAAACCTCTACGTCGGTCGCTCGCAGTGGGATGCTCCCAACATAGACAATCTCGTTTATGTTCGCGATGAAGAAGGCAACCGATGCGTACTGGGCGATTTCACAAGAGTAAAAGTGACGGAAGCGAAACCTTACGATCTCTATGGAGAAGCGCTTGAGGATCTCGTACCCACGACAGACTCAGACTTGGCTCTTGCCTCAAAATAGGTATCCCGCAACCTTGTCCCGGATGGCCAATCCTCGACTGGCGCATATTGAATCAGGGTGTGGAATAATGCCTTAAAGCAGAGCCGAGCGCGTCACTGAGACAGCCCTGCGTGCAGGCGACGCAACCGAAAGAGAATCAGCCGATGGGCAGACCTCGCCAGAGAAAAATATTCGCCGGTGCACTGGTCTTGATGCACATGACCGGAGTTTTTCCCGCGCCCCTTCTTGCCCAACCGACCGATGCTATGAGACAAGCTATCGATCTCTATTCACAAGGCCGACTAGAGGAAGCTGCGCAACTTTTGCAGCGAGATCTACGCGAACATCCCGATAGTGGTCTTGCACATCAATACATGGGAAAGGTTCTCGAACAGCAAGGCTACGACAAACAAGCATTGCAGGAATTCGAAACCGCATTTCGCCTAATTCCTCAAGGTGTAGTCGACGCGGGCATAAAGACAGCAGTCCAGGGCGCATCGGGCAAAACCGGCTCTTCAGCTCAAACTGGGAAGCCAGCAACCAACTGGTTCGAATCAATGTGGAACAACGCTGTGGACGGCACCACTCGATTCTTCGGCGGCACACCAGCGCCGCGCCCCTCACCTAAGACAACGAGTTCCAGCACAGGATTAGATCTAAACAGCGATCCGACGACCGCAATGCCTTTCTGGCTACCGATCGCAATGCCAAACTTAGCCGAAAAAATCAAGAAAATGTACAAAGAAGGCCGCAAGCGCATTATTAACATGGTGCACAAACACGACGAGAAAAATGCTCCCTCCGGCTGGCATCCATATAAAAGCATTTCGATGGCCGACCTCGAAGACATCATCGAAAAATGCCAGAAGATGGATACAAATAAATGGGCAAGCCATGACGATCGGGTGCGCATGTTTCCTTCTACTCCACCTGATTCCCGTGAATGGGATTTCTGGATCAGCCGATACAGACGCGCATTCCAATTCATACTTTTGCATCATTTAGAAGAGTACGCCAAAGATGAGACGCGCGGTGCCACTTCTATTGCCTTCAGTGTTGATAAAAGTGGCAGATTGAGAGGCTGTATCTTTGCCACCACCAGCAATGAAAATCTCAATCGCTGTTTGCTTGAAACAATCCGAGATCTGAACGGCTCCCGCATTCTAAAATTTCCCACCAACCCTCCTATTGAGGGCTGGAACTTCACAATGTCGTGGGACTTCAGGCGCATGCTTGCAATCGTCAAAGCACGCCGCGAGGCAAAACAGAAACTTCTAGCAATGCAAAATGCAAAAGAAGATGCATTTACCAAGTTAAGCACCGACGCATCCCTAATAGCAAAAAAAATGCTGGAAGAAGCAAAAGCCGAGCAAGAAAAGCTTCGCCTTGCAAAACTGGAAGAGAGCCTTGTGCGAAAGACGGAAGTATCAGCCACGATAGTACAACCGGCAAAACCGGTGGAACTGAGAGCAACTGCCCTAAAGCTCTCTGACGTACTTATGAACAACAAATTCAAGAAAGGCAAAGGCGACGCCTTCAAAGATATAGACGACCGGCAAATCATGAGCTGGCCAGACATTAGCAATTAATCAAAAGACATCAATACCTCGGTCAAGAAGCTAAGGCGTTAACGCTTTAACTTCTCGATAAGGTTTATTGATCGAAAAGCTGGCAGTTGTCAGGAAAAACCGGTTTTGAACTTTTTGATTACGCAATTCGTATCTAATAAAAAGAGCGAGGACTGCGTCATGCCATTCAACCTTAGAGGAAGAGAAGACCTGCTAAAGGCAATTGTCCTTTTGAAAGAATTTGACACCATGAACGCTGACGAGAGAATTTGCGAAGCACTCTCGCTTCAGTGGTGCTGCAAAATTGGATTTGTGGTTTGTGCACATTGCGATCATCACCAAATCACTACAGGTGAAATTCGAAGGATGTATCTGTGCCAAAGATGCAGCAAAGAAATCTGGGTAACAGCAGGAACATTCTTTGATCATGTGAGAAAGTTTCGTCCATACCTTGCGACGATTTTTCTCTACGAAAGAGGCGTAATACTTAGTGTTTCTAGCCTTTCAAAACTTCTCGGGATCTCTTTGAGCATGGCTGCATTGATATCGAAAAAAATCGCCCTGCTTGTATCTGAGATACTTCGCTCGAGCAAGCGAGATGTACGGTCTTCAATGCTTTCCTCTCTCGTGTGTCGAAGAACTACAGAAACACCTCAACGCCAACACCCGGTGGCAGAAGAAGTTGAGGTCCAAAAAAAGCTCTCTCTTTTGGAGGAAAAGCCGCAAAAGAAAACTTCCAATCCCCCAGAACTGTCATTGATAGAATCTCAAGTCCTAGAGCTGCTTTCCGAAACGCCAATTAGCTTCTCCGAAATATGTGAACGCATGAGTTTGGACTGCCCAACGACTTCTGCTACGATCGTCTTTCTAGAACTTCGGGAACTGGCGACTTGCTTACCTGGGGACAAATACATTCGTTCAATGCAATCAAAGCAAGATGTAAAACACACATATGAAAGAAGCAAAAAGGCCAATAAGCACTCCGCCATTACGCACAGCTTCATCAAATTTGTTGAAGAACGCTATCAGGGTGTCGGCCGCAAGTATCTCCAGTTATATGTGGCGCTCTTCTGGATCTTCATTGATAGAAAACGTTGGGGACCAGATACCATCCTGAATTTTTGCGCGCGTTCAAGACACGTCCCTTATCAAAAAATCCTCGACTTCGTCACAGCAGCTCATGTCAAATTCCCCAACTCTAAGGCTGCTTGAAAGCACACAAAGGTCGACAAAAAATCAAGCTGGATCGGCAGACCTGATTCCGTCGTTCGTCTTTGACTCCTGGTCAATCGTCTCCGATTCATGGTCACTCTTAACCGACTCATTGTCGCTATGTGCGACACCCGGCTTCGCCCCCATTCTTGCCACTACTTGGGCATGTAATTTCTGAATATCCGAGGGCTCTATAAAAGCAACTAACGAGAAGATGAATGCCCACTCAAAAACAGGAAGGTTAATGGCGAAATCGATTCCCAGGTGCAAAATAACGGCAGAAGCAAGAACGAAATAGCGAAGTTCCTTGATCCACACAAGAGTAAACATCGCTCCTTCCACTGCCAAAGTGTACCAGGACAGGAATTTGCAGAAGACCAGACTGTCGAAGAGAGGCATCTTTAGGCGCATCAAATCTTCGAGGCGAGTGGCAAAGTAAACCGCCGTTCCATCCCACCATTGCTGCCCATTCACCTTACAAACAAAGGTATGGAAGTAAACGATTGCAATCTGAATTTGTATCAGCCTCAAAGCCCAGCCGGGCTTCGCAACAACAGGCAAAATATGACCGGCACGCTTCTGCGAAATAAATCTGTCTACCGAAAAGCAATCACCACAGTTAGAAAAGCAGAGGTACATGATCATCAAACGAACGAAAGCATCGCCGCCATTGATGTTGAAAGGATCATGGTGATGCATGGAAATAAGTGCCAGTGCAACGTAGATACACGATAGTCGCGTGCAAAACCCCACGGTAAGACACAAAGCTGCTGTGACCACGGAATAGTAGTAACCCATAAGACTGCGATCGCTTCCAAATGCGAGAAGCAAGTCAAACTGTGGTTGCAGATTCCAGAAATGACGTCTAACGGTTTCGTTTTGAACGATAGCCTTACTGCCGTACCAGTCAAGAAAGTTACTACCGATGCTAACTAACAGAATTTGCAAGACTAGCAAGCCAAAAAGAATTCGAAATATAGCCTGTGACTGAGGCATCACGGGGTGAAACCAAAAGGCTCGCCAAACTCGCCAACACAAGCTTAATGTCACTGAAAATCCTCTTTGGAATAGCGGTAACAGAAGCTGGTACTAAATTTGGTGCGAGGCGGCAACTCACTCTGGTTGTAGAACTTCTCCGAAGGGCTCGGCAATTCAATCCAGCGCAGATTCAAGGAAACTGAAACTGGCTTATTGGCTTCGTTATAGTACTGGCGACCTACATACTTAGCAAAATCGACCCAATAGTCCTTAAATCTGCTCCAGGGCAATGAGTCAATCGACCACTTGCGAAACTTCTCCCGCTGAAAACGTTCGATAAGGCTCAGCCTATCCATAAGAGGCGGCTCCCACAAAGTCTTAGAACCGTCTTCAAACGTAATGATCGCGCTCGGGTAATAATTAAGTTGGCGAATATTCGGAGAGAAAAGCGACCAGCTTTGATTCAAACCGAAGAAGAGCCAAGAAGTATAGATTGGAGCGAAGAGATTGGATTTGAGCACGGAGTCAGGCGTAAACCACAACAGAACATAAAACAAGTAGACGCTTACTAACACTGAAACGAATACTTCAAAAGGTTTTGGTTTTTCGCTCGCTGCTTGCTCTTGCATAGTAGAGATGGACTCAAAGACAAGTGCTAGCCTTCGATGTCCTCTTTATGCTCTCCTTCTGAATTCTGCTTGTTCAATCGCTGGTACAGATCTTGAAATCGCTTGGTTTCGGCAGGATTTTTGGCTGATGCCATACCAGACTGACAATACTGGGCCGCTTTGGAAAGAATACCAGCTGCGGCGTACAGAGTGGATAATTTATAGCAAGCTTGGGGGTTGCCCGGCTCCTCTGCAACAGTTTTCAATGCCTTATCAATCGCTGCAGCCTCGACAAGTGAGCCAGTTGCAGCCAGCGAAAGCGCATGTCGATAGCTTCGTTCATCATCAGTAGGTAAGGCAATTGCAGTACGCAGAATGTCAAACTGAACAACGGAAGCTTTTGGATCCTCTCTAACGAGTGCATGACAGAGATACCTTCTTGCAGTCACGTCGGATGGATTCTTCCTCACAGCTTCCTGCAGCATCTCTGCTGCAGTTTCAGTATTTCCTGCATTGAGTTCTTTCAATCCTGAGGAAACCAGCTGTTCGAAGGGAACGGCACGATACTTCTTGCTTCTTCTCTCGAGAGGTGTCTCTGCAACCAATGACGAGTGTTGCGTCCTGCTGCTGACGGAAGCAAGCATCTTCTGAGCGCTCTTATCGCCCGGTCTTACATGCAAATAGTCTTTTAAGTCCTTCTGCGCCGAGTGAAACTCTCCTGCTTTGCTGTAATGTTGCGCGCGGTACCACAAAGCGTCTGCAGCGCTTGGCGCAATAGAGATAGCCGACGAATAGTCAGCGACGGCGGAAATTCCGTTGCCGCTGCTATCATGCGCCAATCCTCTGTATGTAAGCGCCAAATAGTTCCTGGGCTCCAACTCCAGAGCTTGGTTTGCTGACTCTATCGCCTCATTGAATTTCTTCAAAGCCACTAGCACCGAAGCTTGACCTACATACAACGAGGGCAGCAAGTTTTTGTCTGTCATACCCGCAAAAACAATTGCCTTTCGAAAAGAAGCAGCAGCCAACCCGTTTTCGCCTAGCTTCGCTTCTAGTTCAGCTCTGGCTTTCCAACATTTAGCTGAAGTAGAATACTGAGCAGATTGCGTAATAACTCTAAAATCGGACAGCGACTGCTTTGGATTTTCATTGATAGTGGCCCAACCCCTTGCAACTTTGGCTTCCAAAGATTTGGGGTCAAACGCAACTGCAGCACTGTAGTCCTTAACCGCAGATGCTAGATCGCCCATGTTGAAGTGAAGAAGCCCCCTGCTTAAAAGCGCCTTCGTATTCTTCGGATCTTTGGCTAGAACGTAATCGAAATCTCGCCTGGCGGCGCCGTTTTGCTTAAGCAATGTGTAAACCCAACCTCTGGTGACGTAAGGTTCCAAATCATTGGGCTTTTTCGCAATCGCCTTCTCGCAAGCTTCAATTGCCTTTCCGTAGTGGTTCAAGCCTACTTCACACATCACTTTACCAATCAATGCATTGGTATCATCCGGTGCTATCTGAAGCGCTCGATCATAGTATTTTGAAGCCTCTTCGAACTTTCCACATTCTCGGGCCGCAAATGCGGCATTGGCATAACGATAGAGCGTTGTGCCGTTTGGCTTCAACTCAAAAATATGCCTGTAATCTGCTAGCGCAAGATCAAACTTGTTAGTTTTGATATAGGTGGAAGCCCTGTGATCGAAAGGCTCCTCGTTTCTCGGATTGATTGAAACCGAGCGGCTAAAATCATCAATTGCTTTACCAGTCTCGCCAATCTTATTGAATGCACGTCCTCGCAAAAACAGAGTGCGAGCTCTCATCGGATTCAGTTCCGCCGACGTCGTCAGGACCTTGATTGCGTCGGAATACCTGCCGGCAGCAAATAGTTTCTCGCCATCCTGCATCATTCCTTCAGCTCTGCATAAGTTGCCAATAAAAAAGCCAAGGAAAGCAAGACAGATCACAGAAGTACTGATGATTACCGGCGTCGAATGCATTTTGTCGACAATTGCCCATACAGCATGAGCTTTGTCAGAAAAAGTGGGCGGTGGCTCCGGAGCAATAATGTTTTGCGACTGAGAACGCAGGATTGCCGGATTTATCTCCGGCGGCTGCACCGTCAGCGCCTCGTCAAATGAAATAGCCTTCAGCCCCAAATAAGAAGACTTGACTTTCTTCTCTGATTCCGAAGAAAAGGCGTCTCGGCGCTGAGCGTCAAATACGCCACCACGCTGAGTTGCCTTTTCATAAACCCCCTTGAACTCCTCATTTATGCCTTTGTCAAAAGCACCAGGAATCGCTTCGATAGCATCTTCGACAGTTTGCTTAAATTCAGGCTTGGGAGGTGCGGCTTCAATACGAAGCGGAGCTTTCTTAACTGCTCCCTTGGATGCTGGCAAAACTGGCTTTTCGGAATGGGAAGCATCCTTCGAGTCCGAATGCTTCGAAGCCCCGAATGCAGATGTCTCGGATGACTCAGAAAGCTCTGCAGAAGTCAGCGCAGAGACAGATTCAGGCAATGGAGAGAAATCCTCGACCGCACCGATGTCCGGAATTTCCAACTCGCTTGCGTCAACAATCGAGATTTCCTTTGATATGGACCCGACACCTTCATCGGGTAGCGAGCCATCCACTTCAATAGGAGCTCTCTCAACATCTGCAAATGAATCTACAATATGCAAAGCCTCTGTAACAGCGCCAAGTTCTGACACGTGCAATTCTTGCTGGCTGACTTCTTCTTGCTGGCTGACTTCTTCTTGCTGGATTTCCGCATCAAGCTTCAGCACATGCTCTTCAACAGATGCAGATTCATGCTCTAGATATGCGCTCTCTAGTACCTTCGCTGCCTCCTCGTCGCCAGCGCCAGAACCATGAATTCCGATCTCACGCTCGACCGTTTTGAGTGTTGGAACTTCAAAGTTGATTGCTTGCTCCTCGTCCTGCTCGCCTGGAGACTCCAACTCAATTGCTTGCTCCTCGGCCTGCTCGCCTGGAGATTCCAACTCGATTGCTTGCTCCTCGGCTTGCTCGCCTGGAGACTCCAACTCAATTGCTTGCTCCTCGGCCTGCTCGCCTGGAGACTCCAACTCAATTGGTTGCTCCTCGGCTTGCTCGCCTGGAGATTCCAACTCGATTGCTTGCTCCTCGGCTTGCTCGCCTGGAGACTCCAACTCGATTGCTTGCCCCTCGGCTTGCTCGCCCGGAGCCTCCAACTCGATTGCTTGCCCCTCGGCTTGCTCGCCCGGAGCCTCCAACTCGATTGCTTGCCCCTCGGCTTGGTCGCCCGGAGACTCCAACTCGAACCTCTCCTCGCCGGCATCCGCAGCTAGAAATTCCTTATCAAAAGGTACGGACTCAAGTGCCGCCCCCGGATTTCGGAGGGCGACGGGCTCCGCAACAGAATGAACATCCGAGAGATCAAATTCAATCGGTGCGGGCCCGGACCGACTGGCATTGTGACCGGAGGGTAATAATGCCTCATATTCTGCCGTCTCAAACTCCGGAGATTGCGCTATTTCCCCGATTGCAGGAACGGCGCTTTGACCGGATTTCAGAAGCTCCATGGCATGCAAAACAGTGCCGGTATCCAGTTCTGCCTTAACTGGCGGGGCGGGTTCGGGCTGCCGACTTATCTGCTGCTGACATATCCTTGCCAGTTCAGCCAGAGCCTCCGGCTGCGTGTAACGAACAGCAGCAAAGAAAATGCTGGTCGGATCCTGAGCCAATTCATCTGGCAATCGCTTGCGAGCGATTGTTCTCTTTCCCTTGGAAGTGCCTTCTTTGGGCAATCCTGGCATGAATTTCTCACCCACTGCAAATTTATCCGACTGTGCGCCGAAGCGAGGCACCTATGCTAAATCCTAGTCTTTTCTTACCGAACTAAACTCTTACCTAAACCTTTATAGATTCGGACCGACATAACTTATTTGACGTTGGGGAATAGAACAATTACATTTAGTGTTTTGAACTGCTTACTAGACCGACTTTGGAATATCCCATGCACGCCAGGCGCAAACGCGCGACTGAAAGAAAGAAACGCAAAGGCTATTCAATAGCCGAACTGCCGGCCGGCATGATTTTTCTCTTTGTGGGAGTTGCTATCCCACTGCTTGTATTGAGTTCAATCACTTACCGAGCGCTCTTTCTTTACTTCGCCTGCCGTGACAGTTGTATACGCGCAGCTAAAGCGCCTACCTTTTCAGAGGCTCAGACTAGAGCCAGCACTTCGTTCGCTAGAAGTATCGCCGGTTTCCATGAAATTTCCGGCACGCAATTTTTGCGCGTCGTCGTTAAACCGCTGAGCGGAGGCGCGGCCGGGGTGGTCACAGGACCACTAGCAGCAGGCTCAGTCAACACCACCAATAATGTGTATTTCATACGACAACGCGTCAACGGCACGGTTGCGCCTTTGGTTGCGATGAATGGAAAGTATTTCGGGCTCAATATTCCTGGATTGACAGCGAGTTTCAATTTGTCGCTTAGTCTTGTGCTGACGCAGCCGCACTGGCTGGTACCGCGGCATTGGCGAGTTCGCCCACGGGCAGAACCATTGCCGAACAGCATGACCTGGCAATGCAGGTCGCGGCGCTGACATTCGAACAAAACACGATTCTGCAGACGCGTTTCACCAATCCCGGCAACCTATCCGTACATCTGAACAGTGGTTGGGTCACTGCGGCCCCGCCCCTCCACTCGGCCAACTTGAATGTCCGTTTGCTCGATCAGGCTGGGAATCCTGCTGCTACAGGCAGTCCTAACGCTACCACCATGCGTGTCGAGGCGAGCTACACAGACCAGTCAATTTTCTTCTCCAATATTTTCCCGGCAGGCTTTAGAGAGACCGCAGCTGTTTTCGCCGATGGCGGTCTTCCCCAGTTGGACCTGTTCTTGTGCTTTGACGTATCTGGCTCGATGGACGACAAGACGCGGGTGACATTGGTGCGAAGACAGTGGAACGGCACGACCGGTCAAGTTTCTTACATCAATGTAGCCAATGACGAAATCTATCCTCTATGCCGCCCGCCCAAAGAAGGCACGGGGTTTAACGCCGAGCAACCGCAAAACCTTTCTTATGCATCCTACGGATCGCCTTCCAATGGACGCACCTGGATTTTCTCCGAATCAATCAACCCGTCC
>JAIETE010000121.1 GCA_019745505.1 Candidatus Obscuribacterales bacterium
ACGAATTACGCCTGGTCGTGAAAGCATGGCGATATTTGCTCGCCGATTTCTTTGGACTGACTAATCTAGAACTGGTAAAGGCCCAGCAGTTGCTTGGCAAATTGAACGATCTGGAGCGTCTCAGCCAGCTAGTCGGGGCGATCGCCTCTCAGGATGCCGGTGCAACCCGAGTGATGATCAAGCTGCAGGAGCAAAAGCTCAAGCTGCTCTCGGATTTCGACATTCTGCGCCATAATTTGCCGTTTGGTTTGAGACCGAGTGTCACGAGCATAACCAATCTCAGTCTCGACGCCGTTGACGATTAAATTGCAAAACTCCTTTGCAACCCTTTTTGAACGGACATTTCAAAAAGCCTCGATTGCTTGATGCGCCACGCGCTTGATAGCCGTGCTACCACCCTGCACAGGGGGATGCCAATTGATAAGTTATCGTGAATCTGCTGAATATAAGCCGTTTACACCCCTACAATTTAAGGACGAGTCCGGGGTAAAGAGCCGATGCCAATCAGAAAGAAAGTCACAATTCTTGGGTCTGGAGCTGCCGGTCTAACCGCAGCAATTTACGCAGCCCGAGCCAATCTTGAGCCACTGGTCATCCAGGGGCTGCAAACCGGCGGTCAGCTGACCATTACCACGGATGTTGAAAATTTCCCGGGCTTCCCTAACGGCATTCAGGGACCGGAGCTCATGGAGCAGATGATTGCTCAAGCGGAGCGCTTCGGCACCCAATATA
Source organism: Candidatus Obscuribacterales bacterium (assembly GCA_019745505.1). Lineage (GTDB taxonomy): Bacteria > Cyanobacteriota > Vampirovibrionia > Obscuribacterales > Obscuribacteraceae > QKMZ01. The sequence continues at coordinate 733 of JAIETE010000121.1, forward strand.
TCTACGACAATGCCGAATCTATCGACCTTTCAAAGCGTCCTTTCACGATCAAAACATCCAGCGAAGAAATTCTCACGGATGTGCTGATTATCTGCACGGGCGCTTCTGCAAAACTCCTGGGATTGGAAGCAGAAAGCAAATTGATGGGTCACGGAGTTTCTGCCTGCGCCACATGCGACGGCTTCTTCTTCAAGGAGAAGAAAGTGTTTGTGGTGGGCGGCGGAGATACAGCGCTTGAAGAAGCGATGTTCTTGACCAGATTTGCCACCTCCGTAACCGTTATCCACCGCCGCGAAGCGTTCAGAGCATCGGCGATCATGGTAGAGCGCGCCAAGCGCAACACCAAAGTCGAATATCTGCTCAATTCGGTACTGGAAGACATCACCGATGTGTCCAAGGGCGAAGTGACCGGTGTCAAAGTCCGCAATATCAAGACCAACGAAGTACAAGAGCTGCCCGCTGACGGCGTTTTCATTGCCATCGGTCACCAGCCAAACACTGATTTGTTCAAAGGGCATCTGCCACTGGACGAAAATGGCTACATAAAAGTAACCAACGGCGTGCATACCAATATCAAAGGCGTTTTCGCCGCGGGCGACGTCATGGATTCAGTCTACAGACAAGCGGTCACGGCTGCCGGAACCGGCTGCCAGGCGGCGCTGGAAGCGCAATGGCTGCTCGAGAAAGAAGAGGCTGAAGGCGAGATGGGAAAGCCTGAAGAGGCGAAAGCCGGAGCTGGAGCCGTTCGCGAACCAGCAAAGGCCGATAGCCTGAGATCCTGATGGTTGAACTACAGTACAGCGCAGCGCGTCTGAAAGCCGGACGCGCGGCCACAACCGATGCCACAAATATGAGTGAGACCGCGCGCAGAATCGCAGCGGAGCATCCTTGCTCAAGCCATCCAATCTTTGACTATCTCGATCGCACCAGGTTGAATCACGAGCAAATCTGCGGATTTCTCGCCAACTACGACGCACACGCGTCACTCTTGCGCCGGCTTCTTTTGAAAGCTGCAACACTGATGCCGGAAGAAGCGGTCGGTTATATTCTGGAGAATGTGCGCAACGAATACGGCAATGGCAATCCTGACCACCGCCACCAATTGCAATTGTTTGATTTGGCCGCGCGCTCAGGCGTCAGTTTGGAAGAAATTCAAAAAGCGCCCATTCATCCGGGCGTTCAAAAATATATGCAGCTGGTGCCGCAATTCTATTTCCCATCCGTTCAAATCGAGGACACAACCTTCATGGCGCCAGCCATATCGGCCGGCGCCATCACTGCAACCGAAATCCTGGCTATCGAAGAATTTCGCCACATGCAGAAAAGCTTTGCCCATCTAGGACTCGATCAACATATATGGTTCGACCACGTGACCGTGGAAGTGGAGCATTCCGACGAGTCGGTTGCCCTTGCGGTGTTTTTCTCGGACACGCAAGATGGCGTTGCGTCAGTATTGAACGGGCTGGAGCGGGTTCTGGACGCCAACATTCACTTGTACGACGGACTTCTGGCGGCTGCCGGCGGTTGACCGAGGCGTTCTAGACGAACCAGGGAAAACCCCCTGGAAACCTACTCGCCGATTTTCTAAAATCGCCGTACTTACCAAATTGCTCGTTTTTGGCGAGTCCAAAAAAAGATGAAAATGCAGCCCAAGAGCCGCGCATTCTTGCTCGGCACGGTTCTCAACGTCTCGATACTAATTGTTCTTGCAGTTCAATCACCGGCCCTCAGCCAGGCTACGGGTCATACGGAAAGCAGCTCAGCGAGCAGCAGCCAGGGCAAAGAGAAATACGGTCCACACTACACGCCACCGTACTACCCGGGCAAGGGCGACATGTTCGAATCACAGGCAAACGAAAGCGACAGTTTTGCCGACAGCAGCGATACAAGCCGCTGGTGCGTCTCCAATTCTTTGATTGATGAACAAACGCTGAAAACTCTCGCAGAAGCATTGACATACAGACGCTCAGATTTCAGCGGGGCTAATGTGAGCGATACGTTCGAATTCGATGAACAGCTGGATCCACAAGTTTTCACATGGTCGGACGACCCTCGCGATGTATTTGCTTCGCCGCCCAGCAGCAGCTTGCAAAAATATCCGCTCTACAAGGGCACAAACAGCAGATTTACATTTATTTCGGTGTCCGATGGACCGCAATTGCAATCATTGCCTCTGAAAATTTTTGCAGCACCGGCACCGAAAGCAGTGCCAAAGTGGAATAATTGGAACCTGGTAAAACTGCCTGAATATGAGCCGGTCAGCACGGAAACATACCGTAATGGCTTTGGCCAGTACACACGTCTGTTCGGATGGCCTGTAAATCGAAGCCCTGTTCGCGTATATTTCGCCGGCAATGTAGGCGAAGTACGAGACGGGCTAGTGAAACGTGTTTTCGTCGATTGCATGCGCGAATGGTGTACCGCAACCAAGGGTCGACTGAAATTCATGGTAGTCGACGATTGGAAAAAAGCGGACATTACTTTGTGCAGAGAACTCACGGTCAATCACGAACTGGCCGAAAACAATCCCAGTTTCAATAATGCCTGGCTGGATCACGTCAAAATCAGGCTTCTAGACTGCACTTGCGATAACGTCGAAGAGAAGAAACTGCGAGCGGTGCTGCTTCATTCGGCCGGGCATGCGCTTGGCTTTTTCAGACATACGATGGACAGAAATTCAGCCTTGTACGAACAGTGCGCGGAGGGCGCCAATCCAACTCAACACATCTGCCCATGCGACACTGAGAACATAAGAAAAATGTACGAATCGTATAAAAGGTGCTTTGACGATCGTTTCCAAAAGAGGATGATCGCGCCGCCAGTCAGAAGCTCGCTGATAAAGCCTGCACAGAGAGTATCGGCAACGAAGAACCAGAGGGTGTGAAATGCCCTTATCTAGTCGAGAACGGCTGGTTGCTTTCCAGCCAGAGTAGGGCTCGGCAACGGTACAACACTCTTAGCCTCGGCTTCCAGAATTCTTTCGGCAGATGCTTTGACACGCTCGAGCCGTTTTGCAATTCGCCCCTTCAATAAATGATTGATGATGTGTTCTGAAAAAGGCAATCCTGTGTTGAGCACCGAATGCAGTTCCAGCCTTGTCGATCCATCGGGAAGTTCAGTCAGAATCCAACTGCCGCGAAGTTCCTTGAATTTGTCTGAGCGGACCATTTTATAGTCGATCCGTTGATTGATCGTTTCGGTCTGCTCCATCAAACAAACGGCCTCGCCAATAATAGGCATGCCCTTGAACTTTTGCTCGAGCATGATTTTTTCGCCCTGTTTCTCGACCACTTTGCTGTAACTGAGGTCCGGATCTTCTGCCCTTTCTTTATGCACCGCATCCCATACGATACGGGCCGGAGCTTGAATTTCTATCCGTCCGACAGCCCCTTCTTTTTCCGCGCATTTTGCAATGGCAGGCGAAGCAAACAACAGTAAGAATGCAATGGCAGCGGTGAGAAGAATCATGGATTGGATTCCGGTGACAGCAAAACGGATGGACGCCGGAGCAGACCGTTCGAAGAGAATCGGCGGGGAGGGGCTTATGTAATATAGATACACTCGATAATTTGTACCTTCTTTCATGATAGCTGTTTATGCGGTTTTGTGTGTGGTTTCGAGAAAATCCCCAGCAAATTCGCTTGTCGAAAGCCTGATCAGTTCTCAACTTGCAGGCCAAAGACTAGAGAAGGCTGGTTGAAAGCTTTCCTCTACGAGCGACATTTACAGCCTTTCCAGGGATGCCCTATCTTTTCGAGCGCGACGAAGAACTTCTTTTGCAATCACGCAAGAGACTTCGATTTTAGGACTGCAAAGCTAACTATATTTCATTGATATAAGTTTTCATGGTGATGCACATATAGTCCGCCAGGAATACAATTTCTGTACTCATGAAGGGCTCCAACCGGAGAGAGAACAATGTCTGTATTGACCAGCCTGGTTGTGGTAGTTGTCGCCACTTACATTACGACCTGGTTCAATGACAAAGTCAGCCGTGCCGACTATCTGGCAGACGATTCAATTGAACCGTCCTGAGCTCGCCTGTAAACCGAGCTGCTTTTAGATTCGTGCAAGCCACCAACGACCTCAGAACAAGCGGTGCCAACGCCATTGACCCGGCAGGCTTGCGCATCTGCATGGTCTCGCGCCTCTTTTCACCTTCCGGCGGATTGGAGCTCTATTGCCACAAAGTTGTGGAAGGCTTGCTCGAACGCGGAGCGCTGGTGACCGTGGTCTGCGAAGAGAATCAATCGAAATTCAGTCATCCGAATTTGAAATTCCATCTCTTCACACCGCCCGGTAAGAAGCTTTCCAAAGCGGAGCGGCTCAAGCAGTACCTGGAGGTTACCTCCAGGGCGGTCAAAGAATCCGGTCCGTTCGACATCGTTCACTCGCAGCACCATCCGGTCGCCCCTCTCGATGTCGCAACCTTTCACAATCACACGGTGTTTCGCTTGTCCAAGGTAGGTAAGCCCTGGGAGCGCCTGCTCAACAACCTGAAAGTGACTTTTACCGGCGCGTATAAGGCGAGAAATGAAGTCGATAGACAGCTCTCAAAGAACGCCAAATGTTTGAATTTCACATCGAAGACTACACGAGATGATTTCTATGACACCTTTTCGCTGGGAGCAAAACCTTGGGTAGTCTCCTATCCCGGCGCAAGTCTGGCTAATAGCTCGAATACGGAACCGGAGGCCGACTCGCCTGACAAAAGCGGCGTGCCATTTACAGTTCTTTTCGTCGGCAAAGGTTTTCGAAAGAAAGGTCTGGACACTCTTCTTGACGCAATGAAGATTCTCAAATCAGAGGGCAGGAATTGTCGACTTCTGATTGCCGGTTTGTCGAAAAAACCGGCTGACGCCTTGCGACTGGGCCGCCTGGGACTGGAAAAAGAAGTCGAATATCTGGGCTTTCGACACGATATGGAAAACGTCTATCGTCAGGCAGAAGCGATCGTTTTGCCTTCCCGGATTGAACCTTTCGGGATGTCACCTATTCAGGGCATGTTGCGAGGGCTGGTACCTATAGTCAGCGCTGTTTGCGGGGTTTCTGAAATATTGACGGAAAACCAGGATGCCCTCATCTTGAAAAATCACCTTGATCACAAGGAGCTGGCAGGGCTGATAGCGAGGCTTATGAACGATCGTGAACTGGCCTCCCGCCTATCTACAGCGGCAATGACAACCGCTAAGGAAATCACATGGGAAAAGGCAGTAGAATCCACGCTTATGGCATACGCTAAGGCGATAGGAGAGCGAACGTGAGCGCGTCGAAAAAGAAGAAGGACGCCAAAAAAGCGGCAGCGAACAAACACGAGCAAGCACGTGTAGAAGCGGCGCCGCAAGCGGCAGAATCAATTGCGAACGCAGAAGATGTGCGCGGTTCGGAACCTGCAGCTCAGGCTGCTCCGGTCACTCCGGAAGGTGCAAACCGCCTGATTCATGAGACGAGCACTTACTTGCTTCAGCATGCCTACAATCCGGTCGACTGGTATCCGTGGGGAGAGGAAGCGCTGGCACGAGCCAGAAGCGAAGACAAACCGATTCTTCTGTCCGTCGGTTACGCGGCCTGCCACTGGTGCCATGTAATGGAGCATGAGTCTTTCGAAGATGGGCCGACCGCAAAGATGATGAACGACAATTTCGTCAACATCAAGGTGGACAGAGAAGAGCGCACCGACATCGACGAGATCTACATGAAGGCTGTCCAGCTCATGACCGGGCACGGCGGCTGGCCCATGACTGTTTTTCTCACGCCGGATTTGAAGCCATTTTTCGGCGGCACCTATTTTCCCAAAGAGCCGCGTCACGGCATGCCGGCCTTCACCCAATTGCTAACCGCTCTTAGCGAGGCATGGAGAGATCGACGCGGCGAAGTCGAAGAGAGTTCAGGCAGCGTTACCGAACATTTGAAGATGCTCGACAGTCTCAATGCTCGCAGCGAAGGGAAAACCGGAGCGGTGCAGGAGATCAGGAGGGACTATCTGCAAGATGCGGCCGATCGATTGCTCGATGTTTTCGATCATCGCTTCGGTGGATTCGGCAATGCACCGAAATTTCCCCATACCTTCAACATCAATCTCTCCTTGCGGTGCATCGATCACCTCGTGGAAAGATCGCCGAGCGCCAAAGAAGCGCACAAGGAATTGGTTACCGTCACTCTCGACCGTATGGCCATGGGTGGCATTTATGATCAAATCGGCGGCGGCTTTGCTCGTTATTCAGTAGATCGCCAGTGGCTCATTCCGCACTTTGAGAAAATGCTCTACGACAATGCGCTCATGTGCCAGACTTACATAGATGGATATCGATTGCTGGGCAGACGCTACTGGCTGGACACAGCAGAAGGCATTCTCTCTTTTGTCGATCGAGAGTTGAAAACAGATGAAGGCGCATTCTATTCCAGTCTTGATGCGGACAGCGAAGGAGTGGAAGGAAAATTCTATGTCTGGACGCCGGCCCAGATCAAAGAAGTGCTCGGCACTACCGACGGTGAATGGGTTTGCGAAGTCTACGGCGTAACCCAAACCGGAAACTTCGAACACGGAACCAGCGCTCTGCATTTTGCCAAATTGCCCGAAGAAATTGCGCGCGAGCACGGCATGAGCCTGGAGTCCTTTTTCGATCGCCTGCGTCCGCTCAATGAGAGGCTTTTGCACGCCCGCGAAAGTAGAATCAGACCGGGTCGCGATGAGAAGGTATTGACCAGCTGGAACAGCTTGATGATCTCGGCCTATGTCGCCGGGTACGTGGCGACGGGCAAAGAAATCTATCTGGAAACAGCCAAGACCTGCGCTGTATTCATTCTGGAAAAGCTGGTCAAAAACGGACGCTTGCTCAGAACCTACGGCAAAGGCAGGGCAAAACTCAACGGCTACCTGGAAGACTATGCTTATTTCGTGCAGGCATTGCTCGACCTGGCTTCCGCAGACCCTGATGAGCGCTGGCTTGCCAGTGCACGCTCGCTAACGGACGTGATGCTCGAAAGGTTCAAGGACACTGAAGAGGGTGGACTATATTACACGAGCGACGACCATGAGCAGTTGGTGACTCGACCGCGCAGCCACTTCGATGGTGCGGTACCATCCGGCACTTCGGTGGCCACAATGAATTTGGTTCGACTGGGACGAATTACCGGCCACGATCCTTATATAACGCGGGCCAATGAATTATTGCTGCTCTATGCTCCGTTCTTCCGTAAATTGCCGGACCAGTTCGGCAACCTTCTTTGTGCGGCGGACCTTTTCGTACATGCAGATCAGGAAGTGGCGATTGTGGCTGAAGAAGTGGGACCGGACCTTAAAGAGATGATTTTTTGCGCGCATAACGGCTATCGCCCCAATCAACTGATAGTCGTCTCGAAACCGACCAATGCTTACCGTCTTCTCGAACACCGCGGCACTGTCTCCGGCAAACCGACGGCCTATATCTGCAAGAACTTTACTTGCCAGAAGCCGACCACCTCCGCTGAAGAATTGCTGCCTGCCGTTAGAGCCTGAAACCGACTGCGAGTCTAAAGAATCTTAACGCTGCGCAGTAATTAAGTGCCGCACCTGCAGGGATTTTGGAGTTTTTATCCCTCAGTAAAGGAACCTTTCACATTGAAACCGGTCTGAACCCGGGTAAGTGTTTCTTGATGGACAAGATGAAGAGCGAACCAATAACCTTCGAGAAGGAAGACGAATATGTCGTCGATTCGCGGCCTTTGTGTCAGGGAATGCCGTTTGTTCTGACGGACGCGGCTCATCCCCGCCTGATTCTGAAGCACGGCAGCCACTTCATGGTGCTGGACCAGGAAGCGCGAGTACCCGCCTGCAATACGCTCGGCTTCGGTTACTACAATTACGACACTCGTTATCTGAGCGAGTGGAATTTCACTCTGGACGGCTCCGAACTATCGCTTCTGTCTGCGGACGTGAAACGAGGATACGCCGGAAGTTTTCTCTATACAAACCCGCAAACCAACAGTCTCTCGCAACAAAACCTCATGGTGCAGAGGCAGATTGTTCTGTCTGATCTTGTCTCCGAGCGAATCGTCATTGAGAACTACAGCGCAAACGAGATAAAAGTCGAATTTTGCATGAAGTATCAATCCGATTTTGCCGATATGTTCGAAGTGCGCGGAGTCAATAGGCAGGAGCGAGGAAAGCGCATGCTGCCTCGAAAAGACAAACAAGGCAAAAGACTTTTTCTTGCATATCGAGGGCTTGACGACCGCCTTGTCGAGACGATGATCGAATTTCGAGGCACGGCGCCGGATTCGATTGTCGACGGAGAAGCAAGGTACAAGGTGACTCTGCCGCCCCGCACTCCGTGGTACCTGCAAATTTTCATGTACACCCGCGTAGACGGTGAAGCGCCCTTTGCCGCCAGACCAGAGATTGACTTCGCTACTTTATTGGATGATGCGGATAAGCGCTTCGCTCTCTGGAGATCCAACGGCGCTCAGATCATGACCGAAGATGAGATAGTCAATTTCTCGATCGAAAGAGGATTGCGGGACATCTACATCCTTCGCCAGCCGACTCCTAAGGGCATCGGCATTGCGGCAGGAATTCCATGGTATTCGGCGCCCTTCGGAAGAGACAGCGCGATTACCGGTTGGCAGATGCTGCCGTACAGGCCCGACCTTGCGCGAGAGTGCATCGAATTGCTCGGCGAGTATCAAGGCACAAAAGTAGACGAGTTTCGCGCCGAGCGTCCGGGCAAAATCATGCATGAATTGAGACTCGGCGAGATGGCGCGATTAGGCACCATTCCACATACGCCCTATTACGGAACCGTTGATGCCACTGCCTTGTGGTGCATGCTGGTGGCACGCTATTTCAGATGGACCGGCGACCTGGCATTTGCACTGAAGATGTGGCCGAAATTAGAACTTGCGCTAAGTTGGCTGGACAGCGCCAGTGAGAAAACCGGCTACATATCCTACATTAGAGAGAGTCCGGAAGGCTTGGAAAACCAGGGATGGAAAGACTCAGGCAATTCTATCGGACATGAGAATGCGGAATTGGCAAAACCGCCTATCTCTCTTTGTGAAGTTCAAGGCTATCTCTACGCGGCTCGCCTGGCGATTGCCGAAATTGCATCCTTGTTGAAGAAAGATGCGTTGGCCGAAAGATTGCACGCACAAGCGGCAAAACTGAAACGTGATTTCAAAAAAGACTTCTGGATGCCTGAGCATGAATTTCCAGCCCTTGCTCTCGATGGAGAAGGCAAACAAGTGAAGGTCTTCAGCTCCAACGCCGGACATTGTATTTGGTCAGGCATACTGGATGGGGAGATGGCGCAGCGCGTCGCCGACCGTATGCTCACACCGGATATGGACTCCGGCTGGGGGCTGAGAACGCTCTCGACGCAAACTTCATATTACAATCCGATGAGCTATCACAATGGTTCTGTCTGGCCTCACGATAACGCGATCATCCTCGAAGGTTTCAGAAGAATCGGACGGATTCGTGATGCGCACTACCTTCTCAGTGCCATGGCGGCAGTTGCCCAGCACCAGAGAGATTTTCGGCTGCCGGAACTGGTTTGCGGATTCGAACGCACCAATTGGGGGAGCCCAATTGATTATCCTGTTTCCTGCTCGCCGCAAGCATGGGCGGCCGGCAGCATTTTCCAGATGCTCAGCGCCTGTGTCAACTTTATCCCCGACGCATACAGAAAGTGCCTGCGCATCGAGGAGCCATGTCTACCTGAATGGCTGGAAAAGGTAACTTTCCATAATTTGAGAGTCGGCAATGCCGAACTCGATATCGCATTCAGTGCGGTAAACGGACACACCAGTTGCCAAATCCTGAGGAAGAACGGCGACCTGAAAGTGATTGTTGAAAGTTAGGAACAAAACGTTGAATGGTGAATCTGAACTAAAAGCGGAAATCCATTAAGCAGAGAGGTGTTTCAAATAATGCGTATTGCCCAACTGGCTCCACTGGCGGAAAGCGTCCCTCCAAAGGGATACGGTGGGTCGGAACTCGTCGTCAATCTGCTTACAGAAGAACTTGTGAAACGTGGGCATGACGTCACACTATTCGCGACAGCTGATTCGCAGACAGAAGGTCGCTTGATTGAATGCGCTCCGCAAGGTTTGCGCGCGTCAAGCATCGCACCGACCAGATGGCATGCCTACAACATCAAAGCATTGATTAAGTTGGAAGAGATGCAAGATCAATTTGACATTATCCACAATCATATGGGCTATGCCGCCCTTCCGGCTCTGAGCAAATTCCGGTGTCCCGTCGTAACTACGAATCACAACCCGCTCTACGACTACTGCAAGGACATCTACTTTGCATACGGAAAAATGCAATTTATCTCGATTAGCGATGCATACAAGCGATTGAATTATCCGGAGAAGGTCAATTACATCACCACCGTTTATAACGGTATCAACCTGGATGATTTTTCAATTGACGAAAGTATCGAAAGAAAGCATCTTCTTTTTCTCGGTCGCCTGTGTGCTGACAAAGGCACAAAGGAAGCAATTGAAATCGCTGGCAAACTGGACATGCCGATAGTTCTTGCCGGAAAAGTAGACCGCAACGATGAGCCATATTTCAACGAATTCATCAAGCCGAGGTTGAAAGAATCAAAGGTTGAATTCGTTGGTGAAGTCTCGACGCAAGAGAAAAACTCACTATACAATTCTGCCATTGCTACTCTCTGCCCAATCAATTTTGAAGAGCCGTTTGGGTTGGTTTTCTCCGAGTCGCTAGCCTGTGGAACCCCGGTCATGGCGTTGCGCCGTGGTGCAGCGCCGGAAGTAGTATCGGATGGGCAGACAGGGGTAATCGGTGATTCTATAGAGGAGCTTGTAGAGCGTTTTTCAGAGATCGGCAAAATTACACAACAAACATGCCGGGAAAGAGCCGCGCGCCTTTTTAGCAAAGAGAAGATGACAGACTCCTATCTGAAAGCTTTCGAAAAGGTTATGACGAACAGCTTAATTCCTAGCAGATAGATAGAAATTCAGTTTTTCAGTCAGGTCGCTCAGACTTTCGTTCATCTGGACACTCAAGTGCACTGCGTTGGAAAACTTCGATGCCGTGTCAAAGATCGGATTGACTTCGTGATGTTTTCCAACGGTCAGGATAATCACATCCTTCAGAGGAATCTTCCTCTGCTCCGCCTTGGCTATGAAATCGAAGACGGTAGCCGGCCCTACACTCGGCGTAGAGAGCACCAGATCGACGCTCTTTTGCGCGCAGACTTCCAATGCACCGTTAACGGTGCCCGAGTCGATGACCTGGTAATCCAAAGCTTCGAGCGCTGTTCTGACCGTACGCAATATTTCTTGCGCCATGGTGTCGCGCCTTCCGGAAGAAACAACTAGTGCTGACTTGTTCACGCTTATGCTAATGCTCATTTTCGACAGGGTGTATCTGGCCACAATCAACCGCAAACCGCAGTTTTATAGGCGCACACCTTAACTCTTTGCCATTGCCACACAATGAGCGCTTATCCGATCATGCATTATCGAGACCCACACGTCAAGTTGCAGGAATAATGAAAGCTTGCAAGCTTCCATCGCATTTATCCGCCAACAATTGTGCTGCCTGCAATCTGCGACTTATTAGTTTCAGAATATCGGCACCTTATATCGATCGAAAATTATGGACTCAGCGGGTAATTGCTTTAATGGCTGATTCGTAATTTGCCGCGGTAGATTCACCAATTATGGTGCTCGATACCTGTCCGCTTGGGGAAACAAACACTACGGTGGGAATTGGACCGACTTTGAACTGTTCCACAAGAGCGTCCGACCCGGCAGCATCGACATCGATTCGCTGGAAGTCTACGCGGTCTCCATAGGTAATGAATAAGCGTGTCAAAGCGTCATTCATGGTCTTGCACTGATCTGCCCAATTGGCATAAAAGGCATAGACTCGCCCCTTGCTGAAAGAAGGCAACATCGATGCAGCAGTAGTTGGACTATTGCCGAGCCAACTGTTACCGAGGCTGAGCAAATACGAATTAAAAGCCCTTGATTGATCGCCGCCTCTATTCAATCGCATAGCGCGGCGGAACATCCTGCCGGCCAAGTCTGGCTGATTGTTCTTCATATAGGCTTGCCCGAGCAATCCGACAATATTGGCATCATCAGGACGCAGAGTTCTCATTCCTTCCAGTTGCGAAATTGCAGCAGCAACATTTCCGGAATCGATAAGTTGAACCTGTTGCTCCAGTCCCGCGGTATTGATGGGAACACGAGCACCGGCCGGTCGGCCGTATTGAACAGCCGATGCGGAATAAATATCGCCAGGATTGGCGCCGCCATATGAGCCGCCGGGATTCATGGCTGTGCCCATGAAGCCTCGCCCGCGACGCCTGCCGACTTTATTCGTCAGCCAGGAGGTGATTACGCGGAAATTTTGATCGCGCGGTCCTGCATCTTGCGTTTGTGCCTCTTCAAAGATCAAATGCTCTCCCGGAACGGCAAAGAAAGACTTGTCTTTGGCTGCCACATCGTTGAACAGTTCCCATGTGCCTTCCGGCTTGACGAGCTGGTCTCCATTACCCTGCACGAAGAGAACCGGCATGTTTGTCAACTTTTTCGCCGCTTCGTGATTCATGTTCATGAAGTCTTGGAATTGAATCAATTCCTGAGGAGAGAGATTCAAGCGTGAAAGCGGATCGCCCTGCCATTGTGACTTGAGTTTTGCATTCTGCGTCGCCTGATTGACGATATCTTGTCCGACATTGGCAACATTGAATCCGCTCAAAAGATTGAGAAAAACTTTCATGCTGGTCTTGCCTTGATTGAAGCGTTCACCAGCCGGCACCGACGAAATCAAACCATCAATCAGATCCGGATACATAGAGGCCGCACGCAGCGCAATCGCGCCACCCATAGACTCGCCCAAGATGTACAGAGGAATGCCGGGATTGGCAGCGCGAATCGATTCGCAAGCTTGCTTGATGTCAGAAAGAGCTTCGTCGAAGTTTACGTTGCCTTTTCCACCCGCCTTCATCCAGGAGCCAAAACCACGCACATCGATGGCATATACGGCCAGACCACGCTTGGATTGCTCAGTGCCGAAAAACTCGTAAGAATTACTTTGCAGACCCAGACCATGTATACACAGCAGAGCGGCAATCGGCTTCTCGTTGGGATTGACCCAGGATCGGCACGGAGCGGCTTGCTTGGATGTTGAGGCGGCGGACTGTTTGTACAGGAGTGAAGTCGGATCGCTGGAATAGCCGGTAGACGCAGGCTGGGACGGGGTTTGCTGTTGTTGAATAGTTTGATTGACGCCGTGCAACACGTTCTTTTGCGCGTTATTCAGAATCATCTGACCGGCTTGTTTGAGAAAAGAGGGAGCCGCAGGTGGCGAGGACTGCTGCTTGACTTGTGCTTGCGAAGGAACCGGGACAACGCCAAGCAAAACGGAGCAAGCAGTGATTCCGCACGAAACGAACTTATTGGAAAGTCTATTCATAATCAGCTCTATGAAGGGTAATCGGTATGAGGGCTTAGTTTACCAAAATTGCAGTATCCAAGCCCGCCTTACCCCCCTTTGAAATCAACTTGTGAAGTCGCGCTAAAATAGATTTTTCGCATAGCCCGCCCCCCTTTGCATACCGCGGTATGAAGGAGTAAAAATGCCTGCTCAAACACAGTCCGCCGACCTCAAGCTCTACCGCGAATACGACGCTCCGCTGAGTGCGGTTTGGGATGCCTGGAGTAGGCCAGATGAGATCAAAGAGTGGTGGGGGCCGCGCGGCTTCACGATAACGACGCACAGCAGAGAATTTAAGACCGGCGGTACGTGGAAGTACACCATGCACGGTCCGGACAAAGTCGACTACGAAAATTTCACCAAATATCTCGAAGTGGACAACGGAAAGAAATTGGTCTACGACCACGGCGGCACTGAAACTTCGAACGCTCTTTTCAGAGTTACAGTGCTGTTTTCAGAAGAAAATGGCAAAACCAAATTTGATATGACGATGACTTTTCCTAGCCCGCAAGCAGCAGCGACATCAACGAGATTCATCAAAAAAGCTGGCGGAGAAGCGACATGGGATCGCCTGGCAGAGTTTTTGGAAAAGAAAGTCCACGCAAAGGAAATTTTTGAAATCAATCGCTCCTTCGATACATCGATAGATGAAATGTTCAATATGTGGACTGCTCCGGAGCATATGGCGAAATGGGTAGCACCAGCAGGTTTCACCGTGAAATACAATCATATTGATGTGAAAAACGGCGGCAAAGCTTTCTACTCGATGAGCAACGGAAAAGAGATGACAATGTACGGACGCTGCCAGTACATTGAAATCAATAGACCGGATCGTATTGCGTACACGCAGCAATTCTGTGATGAAAACGAGAACATTACCCACCATCCGATGTCTCCTACCTGGCCGCAGAGCATGCTCACAACTGTGACTCTGACTGCGGAAGGACCCGACAGAACCAGAGTAACTCTTACTTGGGAAGAAGATGGTGAGTGGTCTGCCGAAGAAATGGAAACGTTCATCAATGCACGAGCAGGAATGACAGCGGGCTGGACAGGTTCACTCGATAAACTCGAAGAATATCTGGAACAACAGCCATAACGCGTTCAAGTTCAGTCCTTGAGCAATTTTTTGTGCAAATCTACTTTCTCGTCGAGAATTTTTTCCCATAAATCGCCCACTCTCTCGAGGCGCTCCGGAACATTCCTGATATTGAAATCGGTAGGATAGATATCCTCCAGTTCGCTCCAGGCGATCGGAATCGACACGTTCGCCATTTCGGTAGCACGCACCGAATAGGGCGCAGGCAGCGTTTTATGACGTGCATTCATGTTGAAATCGAAAAATACTCTGCCGGTCCTTTTCTTTACGGCCCAGTCGATAGTCACGTCCTCCGGTCGCATTTTTGCTACATGAGAAGCGATTGTGCCGGCTAGCTGCCTGACGGCATCGTTGTCCACGTTTCTTACAATTGGAATATAAATGTGCAAACCGGTTTTTCCGGAAGTCTTGATGAATGAATTCATTTCGAGATTGTCCAGCATCTCCTTGAGCAGGAGTGCCAATCTTCGCGTTTTTTCAAAGCCCTTGCGATGCAGCTCGGGTTCTGCATTCGGCTTTTCCTTGCCGCTGTACAAATACGGATCGAGGTCAAGCACCATGAAATCGGGATAATTCAAAATTGATGTCTCGATGTTTTCCAACGAACCCTTGAGCTTCTTTGAAAGCTTGCTTCCATCGGGGTTGGGGTCGATACGACTGTGCACGGCATGAAGTTCCAGTGAAGCGACTTGCCCGCACCAAATCAGCGATGAGAGATTATTGCAGAGCAAATACTCCTCATCGGCATCAGCACTTTCCGAAAAGTATTCGATTGTCTCGACAAATGGTGGCAACCCTTTTTCCCAATGCTTCTGGAAAAATTTCTGCCCTTCGGTGCCATTGGGATAGCGAATCAAGGTAAGGGGACGACCGTGAGTAAATCTCAGAAGCGGCTCAGAGAGCCTAATCAGATAGCTGATGTAATCTCTCTTGGTTGCCGGCTTCGCAATTCTGGACTTACCAGCAAAAAGAATCTTATTCAAGCTCGTCAGTTTGATAATTTCGCCCTGAACAACGAGGTCGATTTCGTCATCTTTACCGCTCAACTGGAGGAGCAAATCTTCGCGCAACGCTGCAGCTTGTTTTTCACTTACCTTTGTTTTCTTGCGATTAATTGGCACCACATCCGCAACTCTTACACTGGGCGTCTCTGCCGCTTCCTTCTTCGATGATATCGCTGAAACAGGCACAACGACATCAGGTTTTACTTCACTGGGCTTTTTATCCGTTCTTACCTGCAAGAATACGGGCATACGCAGTTTGTTGTCCATAGTCCATTCGGCGTATTTGATTTCTACCACCATCTCAGGCAACAACCATGAATCAATGGCTTTGGCTATTGGTCTTACAGCGAAAGGACACTTCGATGTCTTCAAGGGCTGCATCACCTTGAACAATTTTTCGCGCGTGGAATCATTGAAGCCTGTGCCGACCGAGCCGGCGTAGACGAGTTGATTATCGGCGTTCATGACTCCCAAAACGAGCGCGCCGAATGAATTTTCTCGAGTCCCCTTGCCTTCCGTATAACCGCAAACAAGAAATTCGGAAGTTCGAGTCGCCTTTAATTTCAGCCAGGACGTAACACGCTTGCCGGGCAAATAAAGACTATCGATCTTTTTTGCAATCACACCTTCCAAGCCGTTCTCCAGACAGGCAGCAAACGCCTGGTTGCCGTCCGCACCAAGGTCATCGACCCGCCGCACATCACTCGTTTCCAGCAGATATTTTTTTAGAAGTTTCTTGCGCTCGACAAGCTCTTTGTCGATCGTCTTTTCCCCATCTATCGAAAGAATATCAAATACGTAAAAACGAATCGGCACATCCTGCTTTACTCGCCCATCGCGACTGCGCCCCCTCAGTCCCGAGGCTTGCTGCAGCAATTGAAATGATGTACGTCCGTGCTTATCAAACGCGACAATTTCTCCATCGAGCACAAGATCATTTTTGCTTTTCTCGAGCGACTCGACAAGTTCAGGATAACGGCTGGTAAGGTCCAAACCGCGCCGCGAGAGTATTGTGACCACCCCGTCGCTTATGTACGCTATCGCACGAATACCGTCGAATTTCGGCTCAAAAACCCATCCTTCCTTTAAGAATGGTTCTTCGACCATTGAGGCGAGCATGGGAGCAATCGGCTCAAGTGCGCGCTTTCGCGCAGCCTTTTTTTTTCCGGGTGCCTTTCGCCCCGACCGCTGCGGTGCAGGTGAACTTTTGGCCCTCGCCCCGGCGCTGCGCGGTTTGATTGGCTTTTTTGACATATTTTTAGCCTTGAGTCTGAAATCAGCTAATCACCCACTCAATTAGCTGGAGTTGAGACGCCCGCGCTGTCTGCGAGTTCCATTAGACTTTGCGCTTAAAATAGGGGAACTCCTCAATTTGCGCCCCGTCCACCTCATGACTTTCCAGGAGAAATAGTTATGCCGCGAGCAATGTGGAACGGAGTAATCGGCTTTGGAATGGTCAGTATTCCGATAAAGCTGTATGCGGCAACAGAGAGTCGCAATGTCAGTTTTCACCAATTGCATAGTGTCTGCCAGACTCGGATCAAAGAGGTCCGCTGGTGCCATACTTGCGACCGTGAGGTGCCCTGGGAAGAAGTGCAGAAAGGTTATGAGTACACGAAAGGCGATTACCTCATGCTGGATGAGGAAGACATGAAAAAGCTTCCGGTTCCCAGTAAAGATGCAATTGAGGTTTCATCCTTTTGCACAAGTGAAGAAGTCGATCCAATCTATTTCGAAAAACACTATTATCTGGAGCCGGAAAAGAACGGTAAACGACCTTTTGATCTTTTCTGTCGCGCCCTGATTGATAAAGGTATGCTGGGCATTGCCAGCATTACGTTGAGAACGAAGGAGAGGCTGTGCGTCTTGCGCCCGGCCGGCTCGCATCTGGTCATGTCGACACTTCTTTATCCGGAAGAATTGCGCATTGATCCATCAGAATCGCTGCCAGATCATAAAGTGACAAAGCAAGAACTGCACATGGCGACAAATCTGATCGACTTGCTGACAGAGAAGTTTGAGCCTGAAAAATACGAGGACAGATATCGCGCCGCC
>JAIETE010000286.1 GCA_019745505.1 Candidatus Obscuribacterales bacterium
AACCTTTATGCTTGCTGGTTTTTGATAGTTTTCCACTCTTGTCGTAAAGATGCCATTCGCCTACTTTTTTTCCGGCGCGAAACTCGCCCTCGTCGTACTTTTTTCCATTCTCTTGATAGCGAATCCACAAGCCACTCTTCTGTTCATCTTTATCAAAAGAGCCTGTTTGCATTAGTTCGCCATTTTCACGATACCACTTCCATTCGCCAATCATCTTGCCGTTTTCGAAATGACCGATTGCTTTCAGGTTTCCGTTGACGAGATAGTATTTCCACTCACCAACCTTCTCACCCTTTTGAAACGCTCCCTCACACATTACCGAGCCATCCTTGAAGTGCTCCTTGTAATGCCCGTTCTTGAGCTTTCCATCTGCATCGGTTTTACTCTTATCTGCTTTCATTTTGCATACCTAGTCGTCATCTACAACTTCCCCCGTAGCACTACAGATAGTGCATTTGCAACAGCAGCGAAAGAATCTTCTGAAGCCCTAGAGTAATTGCTTGTGCTTACGTTCCAAAAAATAGTACAAGCGCTCGTTGAAGCGCTCCCAAAGATTTTTCTTTGGCTTGAGCGGTCTCTTTTTGTCGTCTTGGTCCGGTTTCACAAATTATCCAAGTCAGACTGTACCTCCACTATACAGCGTGACAAAACGGGCTCGGAAGAGTCCGGGCCCGTTTAATTCATTCTGTCAGATGTTCAGAACTGAAAACTACGCTTTAACAGCGGTTTCCAATTTGGCATCCATGGTGATCTTGGCATTAAAGAGTTTCGAGATCGGGCAGCCGGTCTTAGCATTTTCGGTTGCGGTCTTGAATTGTTCTTCGGTTGCGTTCGGAATGGCAGCAACGACTTCCAGGTGAATTTCAGTCACGGTGAAGCCGGTTTCCAATTTTTCGAGCTTGACGGTAGCTGTGGTGTTGATTCTGTCAGCGGTCAAGCCGAGTTCGCCAAGCTGAGCAGACAATGCCATCGAGAAGCAGCCGGAGTGAGCAGCAGCAATCAACTCTTCAGGGTTGGTACCTTTGCCTTCTTCAAATCTGGTGCTGAAGCTGTATTGTGTTTTTTCCAAAACGCCTGATTCGGTCGTGATGGTGCCTTTTCCGTCCTTGAGACCTTTTTGCCATTCAGCAGATGCTTTGCGTTTCATTTGATTCTCCTATTGAATCTCGCCTGCGCTCAATCTACCAGCGCATTTGCCGCTTCGAGAGAACCTTCCACTTTTCTGATCATTTGTGCAAAGTATTGTTGACGGAGTAACGCGGTATACCTACCAGCAAAAGTGGCTCCTTCTTGCAATGGGCATGCAGTATTAACGTTTGCAAGCATGCGTGCAAGCAACGAAACTTTCGGCGCATGCGTTGACAACGCAAGCGCCAGGCATCGATTTTGAAAACGGGTAAGAGCTTCTACTTGCCGTCTTTCGCCAACATTTTGTCGACGAGCACATATGCGCCTTCGACTATGGTTTGAAAACCATCCCGAGAATAGATTTCATCAACCTTGCTCGTTTCGTTCTTCACTTTGGCTTCGCCGAGCCAAACGATCTTGTCATTGACTACTTTCTGAACAATCATCGCAGCCATTAAGTCGCGTTTGTCCTTCTGATCCACTTTGAATACTCCATTTGGTCAACCCATATGGAATACCTGCCTGGTTATTCGATGTTTCAAACCATAATTCGATCTTTCGGACAGGCGCCTGCATTGGCGGCTTGAGGGTGGGCTAAATCTTAACCGGCTTTTGATATCGGTTGCCCGAACTGCAGCAGGTAGCCATTCAGGTCATAAATGCCAAATTCGCGCATGCCATATTCCATATCATCGATCGGATAGCAGACATTGATATCTTCGTTTTTGCTGATTTTCTTCCACAGGGTGTCAACTTTATCGGTACGAAAATAAATAGAGCCGGTAAATTCGGGCTCCTCAAAATCCCACCCCTCGTAAGGCAGCGCAAACATGACCGAGAAGCCATCGCGCGTAACCTGGGCCCAGTGACCATCAGGCTCTAACGCATCGCATTTGAAACCGAGCGTTTCCACATAAAATTCCACTGCATCAGTCAAGTCCGGAACCCATAGCATGGGAACACAACCAGTAAGCTTTGCACCGCGCGGCATTGACTATTCCCGAACCTCCGGTTTCCTGAACAATCAAGAATCATACAACGCAGCTCACAATTTTCTCAAAGGCGAGCCGCCCTGTAGTCAAGCTCAGGGTCCCTTCTAACGGGGGCTCAATTTTGGCACTGCGGTTGCTCCGGGAACCTCGAATGATGCAAGAAAAGCCTCTGCTTGCCGGGAATTGACCCAATCTTGCGCTCCTTCAACCGAAACGATGAACATGCGATTTCCCGACAAATAGGCGTTGAGATGGAATTTGGCGCTGCTTTCAGGTCCGTAGGTCGTTCCTCTGATGTCGCGAAATTGATACCCGAACTTCGCATGCGCTTTTAGTGCATTCATTTTGCCGCCGATTTTAGCGATATATGCATTAGTTTGCTGTTGAATCACGGCAGATTGCTTTTTCGAATCATATGGCGGAGTGCCCATGTTCTGGACATCGGCATAACTAACGGACCACGTGCCCTGCTTATCCGCCTCGGATACACACGTATACTTGGTGTTGTCACTTAGTTCGAAATGGGTGGATTGGTCAGGGGTTCCACGCATTAGAACAGAAAAGAACCCCTTCAAATCAACATATCGCGTCAGTCCCGGATATGTCACTGCAGTCGGATCGGGAACCGGTAGATCACTCTTCTGCACCGCACCACTCTCCTTCTGCAGTTCGGACCTCTGCTGTGATCTTACATGCACCGTTGGCATTTGATCTGGCGCCTTGCGCGATGCGGGCGACTGAGCGATTCTGGTTGTGACTGCTTCCAATGGAGAGATTGCAGGTGTAGCCGATCCTTCCTGCGAAAGTACCGTTTGTGTGAATCCCGGCGGGGCAATGCACCATACACTAAGCACTAAGAACCTGGCAAAAAGCTTTCCTGACATAAATCCTCCGAAAGAGGCATCATAATCGATTTCAACAGTAATTCGCTCGCATCGACTTTTCGCACCTAATAATCGGCTTCAATATCTAAAACGTCGCAGACTGTGCGACCCATAAGTTCGAAGAAGGATACAAACTTGAAGTAATCGGCATGAGTCGTAACACCGAAGCGTCCGCTGGAAAAATGCACGTCGATGATGCCATCGAAGACGCCTCCAGCCGCATAACCCAGAAAATCATTCGGGTCATAGAAATTGATCCAATTGAGAGCCGCTTCCGGCTTTGGAATCGGGCGCTCATCGGCGGAAAAACCAGGAAACATGTCCAAATCCGCAAAGAGGGGAAATTGCGCACCAACCGTCAAAACAAGGTCGATCTCAAGATTGGGAGCGAAATAAGAAAGAATGTCACAGATGATATTGCTGCCCATGCTGTGCGCGACAACGATCAAATCAGGATCTTCTTGCGTGCGCATACTGGCCGCATCTTCAATTGCTTGAATGCAGATTGCAGGCACGGGACCAGGGTCAAAACGCTCACCACGACTTCCGAAATAAAAGAACGAGTCACCGATGAATGCCGACATCTGCGCGTGGAAGATTTTTCTGGCGGGATTGCTTATAGCAAGCGCAGCCACATTGGTTGTAAGTTTGCGCGTCGAGGCGACAGCCGCCTTAGCGCCTCCCCTGGCTATTTTTCGCGCCTTACTGATGCGCGAGCGCGACAGCTCTAGCCGCGCTCGAATGCGCTGGCGAGAATCTTCGCGCAAAGAGCGCAACTGCTCGAGGCGTCCTTTGATTCTCTCGCGAGAGGCTTCCACCCCGTCTTTTAGACGAACGCGTGAAATCTCCAGCCGATCTTTAATGCGCTCCTTCGACAGAGCCAAACGGTTTTTGATCCACTCGTGCATATTCACTGAAGTGCGAAGATTTAACTCCGCAGGAGATAGTTTGATCTCTTTCTGTAAGCGATCCAGCAATTCCTCATCGCTGCCGATATCGTTCAACCACTCTAGCTGCTGCTTTCGCCCTTTGAATTTCTGACGCCATTTTGTCGTTTCGTAGGCAAAGCGGCTCAAGGACTTCATTCGCTTACCGCCGTCCGCTGCGTTCTTCACGTCATCATGCGCGACCGTCACCATCAAATCGAACATTTCCTCCATCGAGCCGGACTTTGCCAGCGCAAGAAGAGGATTGGATGATAACCCTAGAATTTTCTTTGTCGCCTCAGGAAGCAAAGCACGAATTCGCCTCCGGCGCTCCTGCAAGCCCTTCAAACCAAGTTTCGGAAGATATGGATTGTCCGTCGAACCGGTCGGAGCCAATTCTCCCCAGTACGGGCTGAGAATAGCCGAGTCTGGCACATTGCGCCCCAGGATTTTATAGAACACATCAGCGAAAAGGCGATTGCGCAGTTCCATGTCCTGCTCATACTCTTCACCCTCGCGGACGTTTACGCCATGAATGAAAACAAGCGGCATCGCAAAACCTCGCTTTCGCACGGGCGCTTTTCCCTGCTTGCCGGCCGACGCTATTTCTGCTCCAGCCCAACATTAAAGCTCTTCCCCGGCACAGAGGGGAGTAAAACCGTTTAATGCCGCGCAAAACAGTTGCGATTCTGTTTGATTGGGCGGAATTTCGCCATCCCTTTGCGTTTGAATAAACGCAGGTTCGCTGATTCGACACAACACGAGCCGCAAGAGGTTGCAAAACAGGAAAAATGTTCAGAAAAGTAATGGTTTTATCAGCATCCGCAGGCGCCGGACACATCACGGCGGCTAACGCCCTGGAGGGCGCGCTGCGCGAAAGTGGCATCGCGCAGGAAGTCATCAATCTGGATGTGCTCAAGAAAGTCAGCCCATTCATGCGCTCCATGTACTCGAAGCAATATATCAACCTCGTCAATAGAGCACCCCATCTGCTTGGCGCAATATACGAAGCGACGGACCATGCCAATAAATTCGATCGCAGACGCATGACTTTCGACGTGGCCAACGCGCTGCCCATGCTGCGCTACCTGACAAACGAAAGACCAGACCTAATCGTCAGTACGCACTTTCTCGCCTCAGAACTTGCTGCTTTTGCAAGCCGAAGAAGAAGATTGGACGCATATCTTGCAACCGTGATCACAGATTTCGACGCGCACGCCTTCTGGCTCTCCGATCCGGTAGACCATTATTTCACCGCATTGGAAGATACGGCCCGTCAACTCCAGCACCTGGGCGTAAATCGAGAAAAAATCAGTGTCACAGGTATTCCGATATCAGTGAAATTCGCCGGCGCCCCTTCCAAATCACAAGCACGAGAACAGCTCGGCTTACGCAATGATTTGCCTGTCGTATTGATTTCCGCTGGCGGCTTCGGAGTCGGACCGGTGATTGAAACGGTGGAATCTGCAATGTTGTGCAAATCAAGGTTTCAAACCGTCGTCCTGTGCGGCAAAAACGAAAAACTGCGCGCGCAGCTAGCACGCATGCAGTCGATTTCGCCCTCCTATTTCCGCGACTTCCATGCGGTTGGCCATACAGACTCCATGCAAATCTACATGGCTGCGGCAGATTTGATGATCGGCAAGTCTGGCGGTTTGACTTCATCGGAATGCCTGGCTTCCAAACTGCCCATGCTGATTGTCAATCCCATTCCGGGACAAGAAGAACGCAACGCAAATCATTTACTGGAGCGCGGTGCGGCATTGTCGGGCAATATCAGAACTTTGACTTACAAACTGGACAAAGTGCTCAGCTCTGCGCATCAGCTAGAGGAGATGAGCGCAGCAGCAGCCGATATGGGTAATGCAAATTCTGCGCGACAAATAGTGACCAGACTGCAAGAATTGGCGGCTAATGGGCGTCACCAATCGCTTTCTCTATAGCTTCGGAAACGGTCAGTTTGTTGGACTTGTCCGACATCAAAGCATCATAAGCGGTGGATGCGCGTGCAGCAGGCTCGACTATCTTTTCTCGATAGCACTTGAGTATATCTTGGTTTGCCGCTTCCACTGCCAATTTGATCGCTGCTTGCTCGTCTTTCGCCTCGCCGACGAACTCGCGACCAAGCACATGTAATGCACACTTTCGCACCTGATGTGCGGCATTGCGATAGAAGTACTTGCAAATTCGGATGTGTCCATCTTCGTGCGCTACCACTGATTCCGACGCCTTCTCCGGCAGCCACATATCAAAAGGCAAAGAGACCTCCACGGTTACACTTTTTACCTTCGCCGTTACCGTATACCAGTGCTCCTCCTTAATCATCTTCGTCTTCTCGACAGCGATAATCGGAACAAGCTTAAAGTCCCAGAAGGTGTTTTTATTCAAAGCGCAGTGAAATTCGCCGGCAACTTTTGGCCGCGTTTCGGTCTTAATGTCATGTTTGTGAGGATAAAGCTTCGCTCTTCTCACGATCACCGCATGAGAATCAACACAACCGGCAAGAAGCACCGGAAAAAACAAGCATGCGAATAATCGATAGATGTTTGGACTCATTCGGGGCGGATGGAAATAGCGTCGCACTTGAACAAGTCTAGCCTATAGTAACGGCTCCAACTAACTTTGTACGGTCTCGTGACGACAAGCGAGTATTCTAGCGCTATATTCTTCTGTGATATCAACACTTGCAGGTCAAAGCAGGAATTGCAACGACACATTTCCAGGGTCTTTTTCATTGCGACAATGACGGCTTGGACGGTCGGCAATATGGCTCTGGCGCAAAACAACGAAATCATCGCAAAAGAAGCTTCTCGGCAGAGGCTGATGCAACTGCAAGCGCAGGAGCGCCAGAGGATAGAGAATGTTCGAAACAAGCTGCTGCCCAGCAGTATTCGTCCGGACTATTCGCGAAAAACAAATACTGCATTCGTAGAGGAAGAGCCGAGGACTGTAAGGCACGTCATTTTCGGCAGAGATATTCTTGTCTCGTATCCAATATTCTTCACTGCGCGAACTGCCGACGGAAAGAATCTCATCCTCTCCGGCACCGAAAGCGGCAGCGCGCCCATGCTGAATCATCAGCAGGACACTTCGGCAGCAGCCGGTTGGTACAACCGATTCATCGTCGAACTGAGCAAAGCGTTCGTAGCAAAAAAGCCGGGCGGCATTCACGCTCTTGTCCGCATCAACAAAAACGGTCTGGAGAAAGTCGATTTCGAAGCATACAGACAAGCCTGGATGAGAGATCCAAAGCCTTCTTCTGTAGAACACACGCTCAACGAATTCCTCTTCAAGCAGTCGATTCAGGAAGCGCTCGCATCCGTAGCCAAGCGCCCCGAGCTGAAATTGCCTGCCGGACTGGAGAGTGTATCGATACGCCTCGGTTTTGCCGGCAATGTGCCTGGAAAATCTTTTGGCTTAGACACTTTGTAGCGCCTGACCAAGAGAGCGAGCTCAGGAAATATACTACTTATTCTAGTATCTTCTGGGAGGAAAAAAAATTTGAAAGTCCCCGAGAAAAGTCGCCCGACGAGGCAGTGCACTTTCGTACACGCCCCGCCGAGCGGCTCAGTGGCGAAACAATCACAAGCTGGCTGACGGTCCTAGAACGCCCGCGCAAGACCCTTGCAGGTCTACTTTCCGCCTGGTGGTCCGGGGTTCTCGTCGTCGTGCCCGCCGTTCTTCTCGAAGTCCTTGGTCACGAAATACATCGTGGAGGTAAGAGTGATAGCGCAAACGATTGCGCACACGACTCTGACATCCTGGCTTTGGGTAACAATACCGCCGACAATCAAGGAGACAAGGAAGGTGAGTGCAGACGCGATACCGCCAGCTCTATCCTGTGGTCTCACCGGATATTTCTTCTGGTTGCGCATGTTGATCTCTTGCCGGTTAATTTTCATCCGCAGAAAAGATCAGCACGAAATTGAATGCTAGCGCTTCTTCCGGCGCTCCGCATGATGCTCGTCGCAAAGCACGCTGAGCGAGCGATTGGTGCCGGGCTTGCCGCACACTTCGCACGTTACCGCGCTTTGCAGCTCAGCCCTGTCGATAACGGCGCTTATGCCGTCGTGGGCTACACCCATGTAGAACCGCAAGGTGCCGAATTTCTCCTTCACCTGCTTGACTCTGAACTTCTTGCGCTCTTTCTGCGGCATCGCGACGATGATCGCCTCGATTTCCTCAGAGAGCTTGCGAATCAGAGGTTCCCAACCGTCGCCGCATTCGAAGCCCCAGCAGAAGGGCACCTTGGTCGACTTTCGGTCAGCATAGAGATTGGGAAAATCCCGAACGAGCGCGTCGTCGAGTTCCTGTCTCATGTTTGTCTCCTAGCTGGAAACAAAGTTTCCGATCGTGTTTCAGGGCAGCGCTAAACAAAAACGCAGAGTTCTGGAAGCGCCGTAGTCAAACACCTTTCAACCTCATCGACAACTGCAAACCGGAAAACTGAAAGCTCGGCCAAACTCCGCAGAGAGAAAATCTCGGCAGGTAAATGGCAAAAGCTCATGAGGAAGTTTTCTAGAGGGCTTTAATGCAGGTTGTCGAGGAAAAGTGGAGGTGTAATTTATAACTATCGCTTGCGACGTTCCTTTTGCAGCGAAGTTTTGTGTACGGGCGGACATTCACAACCCTCAACAGGCCAGAAGTGCAAGCTCAGACAGCGTTTACGGGCACGCCCCCGGAAGCCGCGATGCTTATCAAATGCTCATAGAACTCTCGCTCTTTGCAATAAGCTAAAAACACCTTAGCTGAGCTTTGCCAGCCATCCTTCATTGCCGACGAGAGCTTAAGCGCCGCTCATTCTGATACCGTTGCTGGTGCTGCCTCTCGACCAAGAAGAAAAGCGCAAGAGATTGAAAGCAGCTTCTCAACGGCAAAGGCGACGCAGTGCGCCGCCCTTGCTTTGTCCAGGAGTCACCCAGAGACACCTTTGTAGCTCTTAGAGCCTAAGCTTCTTTTCTTGTCCATGCCTCATCTCTGGTCAGGAAGCTGATAGCCAGCATCACCAGACCAGCAAGGGCTGCCGGAACGAAACCATTGACCGTCAAATACTGAGGGACGAAATCGGCGGTAATCATCATGGCAAAGGCAGGCAGCAGCCAGAAGCCAAAAATCCAGGCAGGGATCAGCCAGAGTAGCGCCAAACCGAGAGATGACACCGTCAGAACAGCAGATAACGCCATCACTGAAATTTCAACCAGCCAGAGAACCAAACCAAACAGAAGTGACAGTACAAGAGCGATGGCAAAGTTGCCGTGAAAACTGATACCATGAATCTGCGGCAAAATAAAGGCGAATGCGAGAGCCATTAAGCCAAGCCTGACCAAGATCCTCATTTTGTTTCCTCCTAATTCGTCGTTGACTCGCCCTGCAAGCACATCGAGATGACGCAAAGCAGAGTGCAGAGTTCCCGATTAGGCAATCAAGGCTGCGCCTGTTGCGTAAAACGCTCAGCAGCAGCGCATCTCGTGGCAGGTGTCAATTAATTCCTACATGCAGTAGTACAACACCGCACAAAACAAACAACGCAGAAAACCGCTGAACGGCTCTGCGCTGCTTGCTTCCCCGAATCTCCAGTCTGCCGGCAGCAGAGCCTGCTCAGGAGTTTTACGGGATCTGCTTGCGCAGATAGTCTTCGGCAGCACGCAACTGATTGTCGTTGAGCGAGCCGATGAGCAGGTTGCGCGGAGCGATCACTTCGGTGTCCGGAACGATTCCGTGCCGCACGGAGATGCCTGCGTCTCCCAGCCAGCGGCCGGAAGGAGTGTGGCCAACGATGTTGGTCACACGCAAGCGATGGCCGTTGCCCACAGGAATGAGCGTCTGGCCGATGCCCTTGCCGTAAGTGCGAACACCAATCACGTGCACCCGCCCATTGTCCTGAAGAGCTGCAGTGAAGAGCTCCGAGGCACTGGCAGTGTCGAAATTGACTAGCACCACGACAGGCTTATTGCCCACCAGGTTGGGTCGACGCTTCCACGGTACCGAAACCCCGTTGACGTTTACCCAGAGGTGGTCGGCAGTCACAGAGGCAGTGGCATTGAGCACGCCTGCCGGAGAGTGAAACGCAATCGTGGAAATGCTGCCGGAGTCCATGAACATCGCAGCCGACTCGACCGCAGAGTGGATGAATCCACCGCCGTTGTCGCGCAGGTCGATGATATAACCCCGGCAGTCTTGCACCTGTTCCAGCGCTGCCTGCAATTGGTCAGCCTGGTCGAGCTGGAAAAAGCTCTCTACGCGGATGTAGGCGATGTCGCCCGGCAAACGCTGTACCGAAACGATCGGCCGCTGCACTTCCTTGCGCGTCACCTTCACCGGCTTATCGACGCCATTCTGCCTGATGACCAGGTTGATTTCCTCACCGGCAGGACCGGCGAGCAGTTTTTGCAGTTCGGCGATAGCCATACCCGCAGTCGAGTTCCCATTGACACTGACCAGAACATCGCCCGGGTTAATGCCGGCTTCTTGAGCCGAGCTTCCGCGCACCACCTGGTCGATGGTCGGAAACGCGTCGATGGCTTCCGGAAGCTGAAGTCCGTTGGGATTGAGAACAGCGGTGCCGGAGCGATCATAAGCGGGCTTGAAGACCACGCCGATGATTTCCTGCTTACCTTCCGCCTCGGTGATCAGGTTCTGCACTTCCTGCTTTCCGTGCAAGATCGTGTGGGGATCATTGAGCGACGCGACCATCTCACGAGCAAACCGCAGAGCATCCTCTTCGGTGTGAATCTGGTCGTCGTACTTGTGCTCCCACTGCGCCCAATCGCGCAGCTTGTCCTGATCGTAGTAATTCACCCTCACTGTTTCCCACGTCCGGTGATACAGCTCGCGAGGAGTGACGACCGGATCGATGGCGTAGTAGTTGAAGGCGTTAAGCGCCAGCGTGAGAATCACAACCAGCGCCATCAAGCCACTAATCGCGGACCACTTGAACGTCCGCTTTAGAATTCGCCGCCACCTTTGTGGCGGCTGAAGGGCACTAGACATTGGTGTTACTCCATTGGTAATAGGCACGCCCGCACAATGTGGACGCGCCTGAATACTTGGAAAAATTGATAAGTGGAAACGGACACTGCCACGGGCGCGAAAAAAACACGACTAACGCGCAGACGCGACAAAGCGGCGAGCGGCTGCAAATCGCAAACTCGTGCACACGGCAGTAGCCATTTTCACGTCACTCAACCCGCCTCGATGGAGGCTCTGAAAAAAGCAGTAGTGCCGGAGGGCAGGGCTATTCAGAAGCTTTTGAAGCTGGCCTCGAATTGAAAATGCGGAGAGTGGACAACAGAGGTTATGAAACGCGCAAACTAGTATTCAAGTACAAAGCAGTGTTTCTGAATCAAAAACCAATTCGATTACATATTTAGCTCAGCTAATACGAGCGCTTTGCAACCATGCAAAATCAAACCCCCCCCGGAAGCTCTAGTTGTCACTCGCGCGGATAGCACCCCTTGGCAATACCGAAAACGCGCAGGCGTGCAAATGACTATTTCCATTAGTTCCGTCAAAGGGAAGATCGCCCAACCGCGCTAACGTTTCAGCTGCCGATTTCTAGTCTCGGCAGTCAATAACGAGAAAGTGGAGAGGCAATAGGTTTTCCTAATTTATTCCGGGCGTAAAAATGAGATCCTACTATCAGCAACTTCACGGGCGAGTAATGAACAACCTGCGCGCCAATGCATTTCAACATCTAAAAACAGGCACGACGTCGCGTGTCTGGACCTCCATAGATGGCGAAGAAATTTGGTTCGAGTCGGATGACCTGGATCTGGAACCGTCCGCCGAAAGCCTCGCCACACTTTGGCTAATCCCGGCATTGCTGACGGGTAGAAATTTGGAATTAGAGCAAAAACTCTGCCCAACCTGGCATGACAACGCGCATAAAGCCATGGAATTCCTGGAGAAATACTGGGGAGACAGACCGGTAGAAATCATCGCCGACCAGCTCGAGCATGACAGCATGCAGAGAGCGCAGGGCAATAGCGATAAGACGGGACTGTTCTTTACTTGCGGAACAGACTCTTTTCATGCGCTACTGACCAATCCCAAACCGGATTTTCTAGTTTATGTCGAGACTTTCGATATCCCGGGCGACCAGACAAGGGCTAAGATTGCCAGACAACGAGTTGAAAAAATCGCGGCTGCATTTGGCTCTCATGCAGTGATCGTTCGAACCAATGCTAAAAAACACCCAACCTACAGCAAGCACAGACTGAGCGACACGCACTCGTCATTTCTGGCAGCCGTTGGACATTTACTGGCACCGCATATGGCATCAATCACGATTGCACCCTCATGGCATAAGAGTCATCATTTGGTGACGGGAAGCAATTGGCAGCTTGATCCTCTTTGGTCTTCGCAGTCATTTAGAATAGTCCATGCAGAAGCCAGCGCTCAGAGATTCGAGCGAGTCAAGGCGATCTGCGACAACCGCCTGGCCCAGCAAAATCTGCATGTTTGCTTCCAGAATTACAACTGTTCTTCCTGCGAAAAGTGCGTGCGCACTATGGTCGAATTGATGATTTCAGGCAAGTTGCGTCAATTCGAGACGTTCGATCATACAATCGAACTGACAGAAAGAATTGATTCTCTTTCCAGGATTTCACACCCCATATTCTTCGAAGCCGCGCTCAATAAAGGGCTGGACGCCAAGCTGGAGGAAGCGATAATCAGACTCTTTCGGCGCAACGCGCAATTTCAGAGCAGCATCGAAGCCCAGCTCAAACAGCAGCGCTACGTCGATGAGCAGTTTCCCAAACTCAAGGAAGGTCTGGACAACGCATTGCATCATTATTCTCTCCTGCAAGCGGAGCATGCCCGCTTATCAGCCGACTACGATGCCTTGGTCGGCAATCTGCCGATCAAAAGCGGCATAACATTTGTCAGAAAAGTGGCGAAGAAATTAAGGAAATCTCGCACCAATCGAGGGCTCTCGCATGATTGATGCCGTGATTGACGATCTCAAACACGAGTCTATCGATGGACTCTCGAGAGTGACATCGACTTTCGACGGTTCAACCGTCTGGTTCGAATGCGCTGATCTGCAGCTCAATCCGGTCAGTGAAGCGCTGGGATCTTTGTGGCTGGTGCCGTGTATTCTCAGCGGGCGCAACTTGAGAATCCAACAAGCCGTATGTCGCACCTGGTACGAAAACGCTCTCGCCATCATCGCTCTGCTCAATGAAAATTGGGGAACCACAAAAATAGAGCTGATTGCCGAAACCAGAGATCCGCCGAGCGCCGGCGACAATCAGACGGCACAGTCCGTATTCTTTTCCGGCGGCGTCGACTCGCTATACACGCTGTACAAAAGCACTTCTACAAAATATCTAGTGAGCGCACAACCGTTTGATTTGCCGTCCGCATCAGACGAAACTCACCAGGCGACGCGCGACAGACTGGCTGAAGTAGCACGAGCAGTCGGTGCTCAGGCTGTCACGATACGAACAAACATCTTGCAGCACCCCGGTTATGCAATACACAAGCTGATGGACACGCATACAGGACTGCTGGCATCATTGGGACATCTTCTGTCGCAACACACAGGGACATTGAAGATGGCGCCGACATTCCACAAAGATGATGCTGAGTTATTGGGCGGGCACCATCTGCTCGTGCCGCTCTATTCATCAAAGAATCTGCAAATACTTTTGCCGAACGCTGAAACGAGCCGCCGAGAACGCTTGGAGGCAATATCCGATTGGCACGTCGCACAGAAAAATCTATTTGTCTGCTTCAACAAGGAAGGGAAAAACAAGAATTGCGGCAGATGCGAAAAGTGCGTTCGCACGTTGCTCGATCTGCACATACTGGGAAAACTAGATGCTTTTGAAGTTTTCGACAAGAGCCTTCCAATCTGGGAGTCCATCGATTGTGTCAACCAAGTCACCTGGCGCGAAACCTACGACGAAGCATTGAAAATGCCGCTGGATCCGCGCATAAGCGCAGCGGTGAGGCGAATGCTGAGAAGAGAGCGCGTGCGCGTCTGGCAACTGGAAGATGCAGCACGTTTCAGAAGACATGTCGATGAAGAATTCGGCACAATGAAAGAAGGGCTTGAAAATGCTCTTCACCACTACAAGTTACTGCAGGCCAATCACGAAAAACTCTTGAGAGACTATCGAGCCGCCGCAGAAAATCGCCCGTTAAGAAAAGGAGCCAAAGTATTTCGTCGCGTCATGCGCATACTCGGTGCCGGGGATGAAAGGCACGCAAAATGAAAAGAACTCTCTGCCTAATTGCCTCCGCGTGGGGTTTCATTCTCGTTCTGCTCTTCATATATACCGATTTGCAGATGCCCAAGGAAGTCTCGAATTCGGACTATTTGATGACGTATCACACGGCCGGTCAATTGGTGCGCGAAGGCAATGCGCGCATGTTGTACCCCCCGCCGGATGCAAATTCGTTTATTGACACTGAATTCGACAAAGCGGCGCACCGGATATTGCCCCTTCTGCCGGCACGCGCCACCGCCGAATTCATGTATATGCCTCTGATTGCGGGGCTCTTCGTGCCATTCAGCTTTCTTCCGCTGGGCTATTCGATTTTGGCGTGGCAAATACTTTCACTTGTCGCAGTAGCTTTCTCTGCATTTCTCATCTCCTCGCACGCCTCCCAGACGGAGGAAGGCAGTAATCTCGACATTGCGGCAGGCTGGATTGCCCTCACACTGATACCGCTGGCGCTATCAATCTGGATAGGACAGCTGAGCGTGATCTATGGGCTTCTGCCGTTGATGGGCGGGCTGTATTTCGTTTTCAAACGGAAAGATACTCTCGGTGGTCTGGTCTGGTCGCTCGCGGTGCTGAAGCCTCAGTTCTTCATTCCGGCTGTGATGATGACGATTGGACTGGCCGCGGCCAAGAGATTCAAACCGATTATCGGTATCGCTTGCGGTATCATCGCAATAGTCGCAATCAATCTCATCCTCTTCTCGCCCGATATGTTTCGAGAATGGCTCACTACAGTAAAGTTGGCTGATGCGGTCTATTCGGACACAAAATTCGGAGTCAATACACAGCTCGCGACCAGCCTTCCCAGAGCGATTATTCTTCTTCTGCCAGTGGAACAGCACGCAGTATTCAAACCGCTCGTCTACGCAATTTCCGTCATTCTGGGCGGCATAGGACTGTTGTTCGTAAGCCGCCTGATTAGATCGACGCTGCCCGATTCCTTCAAAATCTCACTGGCCGCCATCATCTGCGTTTTCGCCACACCGATGGTGGTTCCGCACGTCTTTTTCTACGATTTCACGATTTTTGCCGCAGCCGGATTTCTTGCATGCGCTTTCAAATGGCCGGAATATCTGGATTGGCGAATTCGTTCGCTAACGTACGTTACCTGGTCTTTGATAAACATATATGCCGTCATACTGGTGACGAAAAAGTCCTTTGCCATCCCCATCGTTTTCGTCCTTCTCATGCTCGAACTCTACAGGCGAGCCCTAATGATCGGTCATGCCGCTCTCAAGCATGGCGTCAGCGCCAACGCTGAAAGCACGAAAGTCACTGACAGCTAGAGATTCCGGTTTTAGAAAAGGAAATCTGTTCTTTTTCTCGCCGCTCCCTCGCACGAGGGGTATGTACAGCCGGCTGGAAGCGTAAATTGAAAGTAGCCAGAGGTCATTGCAAGACCCCCCGCAAGATTTCGCCGCAAGATAGGGCGCGGGACTGATCTTCCGCGCTCATATCTAGCGAACCGACTGACTGGCGACCCAAATCAAGGGTTGGGATTGAAAAAAAACGGACTTTCGGAGATTGGCATTCTTGGATGCCTTGCGAGGTCGCCGAAATTCCCAAGATAACGCGTGTCACGAAGAGAGATGCCCACCTCGCTTCGTGGCCGCGTTTTATTTTGAGCATATGCTTTTGCGAATTGTCGGCGAATTTGGCATTGGAACCGACTATCATTGATGAGTATCCTCCGCAGATCTAAAGCCCATCGCCGTGCTCAGCAACAGTAAGTTTTCAGACACCAGGAATAAGTCATTTTGGTCGGCGGAGGGTATTCTCGCCGCCGGGCTGGTAACGGCAATTGTTCTTGTGGCGCTGGCTTCCGCTTCCGCTTATCACAACTCTTTTAATGCGATCGAAGGCGAACGCGCAGCAGAGCGCTCACTGGAGTTACTGGCCACTCTCGAATCTCTTTTCCTGGTCGTGAAAGATGTTCAGACTCAAGCCGTCGAGTACCTAAAACACCCAAATGAGGAGAATTTAGAGCATTACAAACGCGCCACGAAACAATTGGCGCCGCACATGCGCAATACGAAAAATCTGAGCGATACGGATAGCAGAAGAGCGCACCACATATCTTATCTTGAATGGCTGATGTCCTCTTTGGAGCGACATTACGATAATGCCATAGCCAATCGCGCCAAAGGAGCGATGGACGAGGCTGCGGCCAAGCAAGCAGCCAAGAAGGGCTTCGAGATGGTGCAGCAGATTCGCAATCGTGTTGTCTATATCGAACTCGAACAACAGAAAATTGTGAAGAGTCGCGCTCTCAAGTCAGAACGCGATGCCCGCTCGGCGGCTAACGTATTCATTGCTCTGGCGGTTTTTCTGGCAGTCCTATTCGCTCTTTTGATGTTTATCATTCGCCGCCATATTCGCCTGGTGCAAGCCTCCGCCGAATCGGCAAAGCGCATCAGTCGAGAAATCGCAGAGAATGCGCCGGTCGGCATCATCCTTCTCGATCAGCAATTGCAAATTGTCAACGCCAATCCGATGATTGCGGACTTCCTGCAAATCGAGGGCGCAGAGCTTCGAGGAAAGAGCATCAGCACGCTGCTTCCGGAACTGGGTGAAGTGGGGCTGAGACAAGTCGATGAATCAGCCGGTCCGAAAAGGCGCACCGCCCTCAGTATCAAACGACCATCTACCAAAGAAGAACATCTTTTCGATACCACCAGCTGGGGCGTCACGGAAGGAAGCGAACTGAAAGGCTTTATCCTGCTCTTGCGGGACGTCACCGACGAGGTTCGCCTGTCCAGACAGAAAGAACTGCTGCTCGAGACGATTGCCCACGATTTGAAAACTCCCCTGATCGCCTGCAATTACACAGTGGAAGCACTGCTTGTCGAAGCCGAAAAACAAAAGGACAAAGATGAGGAGATGCTGGAGGAAATACGAGAGAGCATCGAGGACGTGCTCACCATGGTCAAACAGTTGCTGGAATTCTCGAGATACGACGACGGGGTGGAAGTGCTCAGCTTCGAGAACGTAGATCTTGCACCGGCCATAAAAGAGAGCATAGAGGTCGTTCGCCCGCTGGCACAACATCACGATGTCGAACTGATAAACGAACTGAACGGCTCGAATATTGCAGTTAGAGCGGATCGCACCGCGATTGTTCACCTCGTATCAAACTTGTGCACCAATGCCGTGAAGATCTCGCCGGCCAATACCCAGGTGATTGTCAGCGCCTCCATCGACAACAATTTCGTCAATGTCAGCGTTACCGACCAGGGACCGGGGCTTACGGAAGAAGACAGGGACAAGATATTCCGCCGCTTTGCAAAAGGAGAACGCACGCGTGCGAGCTACGGCAGCAGCGGCTTGGGTCTCTATCTATGCAGTGAGATCGTGCGGCTTTTGGGCGGCGAAATCGTCGTGGAGACGGAATTGGGCAAAGGCAGTTCTTTCATCATCAAACTGCCTGCATCGCAGTAATTCGCTCGCGTTCTATTCAGATAATTCCAGATCTCAGGGCTTTGATTGCAGCTTGTGTCCTGTCGCTTACAGCCAGCTTTCCGAGAATACTTTTGATATGAGTTTTCACTGTTTCAATACCGATTCCCATGCGAGCAGCGATATCGGAATTCGACAATCCATCGACCAATAATTCCAAAACCTCGACTTCTCTTTTGGAAAGTGGTTCATAAACTATCTGCTGCTCGGCTGGAAGTTTTTGAGATATCAGAGTAGACGCCGTTGAAGGCAGCACTTTCAAGACTTTGGCTGCAATCACCGCATCCAGCCAGAGGTCTCCACCTTTTACCGTTTGAACAATCTGGGGAAATTTTCTAAAATCGCTATCCTTCAAGCAGTAGCCGTTTGCACCTGCGGCCAGCGACGCAAAAATATCGCGTTCATTATTGTGCGAAGTAAGCATGATTATCTTTGCGGAAGGCTCCTTTTCGCGCATCAAGCGACAGGCCTCGATGCCGTCCATAACGGGCAAGCCGACGTCAAGCAAAACCACATCAGGCTTCAGTCTGACGCACATATCTACACCTTCGCGACCATCGCACGCCTCTCCAACAATCTCAATTGCGCTGTCGCCTTCGAGAAGCCTTCGCAACGATTTACGCATGTGCGCATGATCTTCGACCAGTAAGACCTTGACTTTCTCGTTCATTCGATTCGAACTCGGATGGGGAAGAATTGGTGCCGGATAAACC
>JAIETE010000131.1 GCA_019745505.1 Candidatus Obscuribacterales bacterium
TTTTTGTCCGCCAAAGTTTTTTGAAAGAAATCGATGACGGACATCATGGTCGGCACGCTGATAAAAATGTGTTGGTCGCTCTTAACACTCTCGAGGGTGGCCGGAGCTCCGGTCTTTTTCCAGGCATCGTAAAGCTCCTGGCTCTGGGCGAAAGGCACAACCGGGTCGTTAACCGCATGCATAATCAGGCAGGGCACTTTCAATCCGGGCTTCAAATATGTGACCGGGCTGGCTGCCTTTGCCGCCTCCGGTTTGTTCTTGGCCGTTCCTCCCAAAAACATCGAAACGGGTGCATTGTCAGAATCGTAGTCCAGCTGGTCTTCCTTGCCGGCCTGGGCGTGCAGTGTGGCTAAATTGCCAACGCCGCACCAGGCTACAACCGCCTGCACGTTGCTGCTCGCCCCGCTTGTGCCGATATCGCCTTCCAGCTCTTTTACACCGTTGGTAGCTCCCAGAAGCGCAGCCAGGTGACCACCTGCGGATATCCCAAAGACGCCGATCCGGTCTTTGTCAATGCCATATTCGTCCGCATGCTTGCGCAGCCAGCGAATCGCGGCTTTGCAGTCGTAGATTTGGGCGGGAAACTTATGTTCCGGCGCGAATCTGTAATTTATGCCTGCCACTGCAAAGCCTCTCACTAGAAGCGGCATCATCGGGCTGGGCTGCTTGTCGCCTTCTTTCCAGGCGCCGCCGTGAATCCAGACCAGCAGCGGCACTTTCTTGTGCTCGCCGGGCGGAAAGTAGAGATCTAGGGTATGCGCGGCGGACGTGTCATTGTCCACGTAGCTGATATTCTCGATTACCCGGGGTTGGGCAATCTTGCTCTCTTGCTTGGTCCCGGCTTCCGCGGTAGTGCTACCACAGGCGGTGAGATTGAACAGCAGGGCGATGCTCAGTAACGTCAGCGAAAAGGCAGTGTGCAAGCGCATTTTAAAATCCAGTGAGAGACAGACCGGCAATCTCGAATAGTCTACCATTGGAAGGCTAAAGCGATCTCCTCGTCGGATAGTTGGCGCCATTCACCCGGTTTCAGTCCCAGGCTTTCGAGCTCCAGCGCACCAATGGCAACCCTGACCAAGCGCAAGGTGGGATGACCGACTGCTGCCGTCATGCGGCGTACCTGCCGGTTTTTGCCTTCGGTAATCGTGACTTTCAACCATGCGGTCGGAATATTCTTGCGAAAGCGAATCGGCTTGGCGCGTTCCGGTAATAGAGGCTCCTCTTTGACAAGCGTGACTTTGGCCGGCAGTGTCCAGTGGCCTTTGATATCGACGCCTGATTCCAATTTTTCAATCGCCGCAGAGCTCGGAACATTTTCTACCTGGGCTAAATATGTTCGGCTGTGTTCGTTTTTGGGGTCCAGCAAACGAGAATTCATGCGCGCATCATCGCTCAAGAGCAAGAGACCTTCGCTATCGGCGTCCAGGCGTCCGACCGCGTAAACATCGCGTGGAAAGCCGAATTGAGCCAGAGTGCCTTTGTCTGTTCCGGGCTCCGGGGTAAATTGGCAAAGTACGTCGAAGGGCTTGAAAAATGCCAGATAAGCTTTGCCAGGCTGGGGGAAAAACTTGACACGCACGCGCCCTAGCGGGTGTGGTTCGCCCGCATCATCAGGCTTTCCGGACCTGCGTATTACACGTACCACTCTAACTCTTTGACCAGATCGGCCATCGATTGCTGGCGGTCCTGAGCATGTTTTCTCAGGCTCTTTTGAATCAGCTTGCGCAATCCTTGCGAAATCACGGCTCCAGGAGCGGCTTTGTCGAAATCCAGAGGTTCGGACGTTATATGTTTTTGCATGGTGTCGATCTCGTTGGTTCCGCAGATGGGCAGGGCGCCCGTCAGGGTGTGGAACATCAAGCAGCCCATCGAATAAACATCGGAGCGTCCGTCCAATTTCCCGCCCATGATTTGTTCGGGGCTCATGTAGGCCGGGGTGCCCAGAACCTGCCCTTCCATGGTCAGTTTCTTCGCACCGGTTCGTGCTTCGTCAAGGCGTTTGGCAAGACCGAAATCGATTAATTTCACCTGTTCGGCACCGCTGTCGTTCATGGTCAAAACGACGTTATCGGGCTTCAAATCGCGGTGCAGAATGTCGCGAGCGTGAGCATGAGCCAGTGCATCGGCGATCTGGATAAACATCGGCACAGCTCGGGAGGCATCCAGGCGACCCTCTTGGGCAATCAAGTGTCTGAGATTCGTTCCTCGAATATAGTCCATGACCAGGAAGGGGAAGCCCTGTTCGGACAGTCCGAAGTCGAATATGACGACGATATTAGGATGGTTGAGTGCGCTGAGCGCCTGCGCTTCTCTTTGAAAGCGCAAGAAAGTGTCGGAACTGGCTCCGCAGGTCTCATACAAAACTTTGACCGCTACCGGACGATCGACCATGCGCTGCTTGGCGAGATAAACCATGCCCAGTGCGCCGCGGCCAATCTCTTGGATGACCTCGTAACGCCCAGCCAGGACGGCTCCCATTAGACTCAGCTGAGACAAGCGATTCTCCTCACTCGGGGTTCGCCGACGTTCTAAATTCCGACTGCTTAGACTATCACGACCCATCCCGAGATCACACCTACTCGGCGGCATGTAACAGCTTACTTTTTCTTTTTTTCTTCCTTTGGTTTGACCTTAATCTTTTGCCCTTCTTTTGCGGCCGCAGCGGTGTTGAATTTCAGATCTGCCAGGGAGCTTTCCAGCTCTTGCTCCAGTAATAGCGGGTCTTGCCCCGTAGAGTTGGCGGTCAGTCCGGGGGTAAACGAGCTGTCGCTGCTGCTTTGGGTCGATTTTGAACCCGGCCTGTAAGAGACCCAGAGTGAGAAAGTGAGGATGCACAGGGCGATTGCCCCCCATAGTATCGACCAGACTATGGCCGGAATGCCTGTCATCGCCTCCATATTTCTGGCATCGCTATGTTGAGCTCCCATCACGGATGCAAGGAAAAGCGTCTGAATATCGAGAACCGAATTGAGCGTGGTTTGCACTGCCAGCATGAGAAGGAACATGTGGCAGGCAGCATCGTTGGCTTTTCGAGAAATCCAGAGAATGGCGGCGCCGATTATGAGCATCGAGACGAAGCTGAAAATACCTCCGCCACCATAGAAAACAGTGAGTGCAAGTATGACGGTGCCAATCATTTGCAGGATGAAACGCGCTTCGGCCGGTCGTTTGCCCCACCAGATCAGCATGCCCCCGAAGATGGCGGTGCCTAGATAGCCCGCCATGGAAATGAGCGGACGTATCCCGCCGGCCGAGAGCGTCAATCCCGATTCGTCCGGAGCGATGGAGATCATCTGCACGTTGCCGCCGGTGAGTCGGGCTACCAGTGCGTGGCACGCCTCATGGACAGTGGTTACAAATAGTTTGAACGGATAGAGGAAAATGTCTGCGAAAGGCATTTTCCAGCAAATCAGGCTGACAATCAAAATCAGCAGCATGATTTGCACGGTTTTTTCGTTTTTCACCGCATGCAGAAGGTCCGTTGCAACTAGTCTGGCATGGGCGCCTGCAGCCTTTTTGATCATCAAACAAGCCCTGAAACTGCCGTATCCCTCTATCTCCCACTGTATTCTTCATCATAGATCTTACCCGGAGCGGGTCGATTTTGGTAATTCCCGGCCAAGATAGTATTTCCGATTCCAGTCGATGGCTTTCTGAGAATTGGTGTCGTATATGGTGTCATTTTTTGGCGAAGGCTGACACCCTTTTCGATTGCCAAGAAAAGACCTAGGTCCTGAAAATTATGGTAACCTGAGTCTTACCAGTGGAGGGATGAAAGTGAACCAAGGCAATCGTGGACAAATGGAACCTTTGTCCGAAATGGCGCCCTCTGGAAAGACCCAGTTTCTCGATATCGATCCCAAGGTGGCGGCTTACAGCACTTACATCCCGATTCCGCCTCTCAATCTCATTCTTTCCGGTGTCTGGTTCGCTATGGAGCCGAATAACACCTATGCGAAATTCCATGCGACGCAGAGTCTGATTTTCAGCGGTGCGTTTTTCGTTGTTTATCTGGCCGGCACTTTTCTGGGCGGCATCTTGCATTTCATTCCCTTTATCGGCGCCCTGGTCGGCGGTATTTTCTATGGCATTTTGAACCTCGTAGCGCTTGCTTATCTGGTCGTTTCCGTAATCTGTATGATCAAAGTGCACAACGGACAGCCGGTGCATCTGCCCTATGTAACCGACTTGGCTGAAAAGTATTCCAAAGGGGTCTGAATCAAGCCGTTGTCCGCAGCATAAACACTTTCGAGGTCCGCAATGCACAATCTCAATAAGCTGAAAAAGCTGGTCGACGAGAACAAAGTGAATGTACTCGGCGGCGATTTGGCGCAAGGGGAATGGCAGTATGAGGGCGATACGCTCTGGGGACCATTCGAGCAAATTGAACTTCATGGGCATGTGAAGACAGTCACAATGCATACGGAAGAAAGTGCCAAAAATCTCGCCCATACGCTTGGTTGGTCGGTCGCCGGGGCCATGTTTTTGGGGCCGGCCGGAGCGATCGCCGGATTGTTTCTGGGCGGCAACAGAAAACAAGTCTGCGCAATGGTGGAAATGAAAGACGGCAGGAAGTTTCTTGCCACGATGGACTCCAAGATTTACCAACAAGTGCTGGCTTTGACATTATTGAAGTAGGGCGTAAATAAGTGTCGGCAGCCAGGAGAGCCAAAACCCTCTATCTATTCAGGCACGCCAAGTCCAGTTGGGACGATCCCGCACTTGCCGATTTCGAGCGGCCGCTCAACAAAAGAGGAGAGAAAGCCGCTCCGCTTATGGGCAAGGTCATGCGCGCTCGTGATGTTTGCCCGGCGATTGTTTTGTGCTCACCGGCCAAGCGAACCCGCCAAACCGCCAGGTTGGCGCTCAAGAAAGCGGGGCTGGATGAAGCTGAAATCGTTTTTGAAAAGGGTTTGTATCTTGCCACTACAGGTGGTTTGATCGACATTATCAAAAACGTCGATGATCTGCTCAATACGGCGATGTTGATCGGGCATAATCCCGGACTGAGCGAACTTGTCTATCTTTTGACCGGGGTTGAAGAAGCTTTTCCCACTGCTGCCCTGGCATGCCTTCGGCTTAACATTGCGCATTGGAAGGATGTGAAAACGGGTTGCGGGAAAATGGAGTGGATTGTCCGTCCACGGGAGATAGTCAGGTAGTACCGACCATCCCGGCATCGCCTTAAATTCCTGAAATATATGTATTGGCTAAGAAGTGGCTCATCAAAGCCTATCTGTTTGTGCGGTTCAAAAAAGTTAACTACGATAGGCTGTAACCCTGATCTATCCTTATGTTTGAAATTGTCAGGATGAGGCAGGCGTTTTACTTTGAACTTGCTGGGAAACCTTGTAAACGGGCTTAGCGCCTTCGCTTCCGGCACAACCAATGCCAGAGAGCGCAAAAAGGAAAGCACACTGAGCGGCAAACTGGCTGACGGGCGCGTCAGTTTCGAGGACGCCCTCTCTCATATCTATCCGCAGACGTCGGCGCATGGTCAGGCCCCTTTGCCGCGGCAGTTTGAGCCGGCGCCTTATTTGCCTGTTCAATCGTATGCCCCAGCCTGTGAGCCCGAGCAGCCTTGTCAGCCGAGCGTCACGGTCGAAAGCGTGACTATTTATGATGCTTATAGAGGTTTGTCGGCCCGCAGCTATGAGAGCTTGCCGGCGGCGCTGGCATCCTTAAATCAAGGACAGCTGAGTTCGGCGGAAAATCCGCTGAACGAGCAAGAAGACTCTCTGCAATCTCAAGTCACAACATATGATCATCTTCCCGCTCAGCCCTATCAGGATTTGACCGTTCAGACATATGAAGAACCCGTATTCGCGGATAGCCAGGCTGCCGTTGCTTATTCTCAAAGCACTTTCGATAATTTGACTCGCGTGCAAGAAGAGTTGTCGCAACAGATTCTCGGCAATTATGTGGAATCGGCAAATAGCGTAAACAGAGAATTTTTGGATGGTTTCATCAGCGCTTCCAGAGAATTCATGGATACTCGCAGCAAACCGGTGGAGCCTTCTTTTGCCCCGTCCGGCGTGTCCACTTCGATGACAGCTCTGGTCGACAAAATCTTCAATTCGCTCGAGCCCTACATACACGAATTCAACCAGTCATTCCGCACAACCGATCTTTCCATTACGTTCACGCCACCATCCATGGTGAACGAGAATTGCGGATACGATTCTTCCAGGCGTCCAGCCTTGATGATATCCAGCTATCGCTGCCGAATTTCCACAACCCGCCTTGCGCTCGTCATTCGAGGCAAGGAGGATCGCATCGATTTCTTTGTCTTGCCGGTTGAAAGTGTCATGGGTCTCAGCAAGACCGAAGATCAGCACGACCCGCTCATGTCATTTACCTGCGAAGTTAAGAGCGGCCAGTACAACTGGGAAGTGGAAGAAAAACCTCTGACGGAAGAACGTCTCGAGAAATATGTTCTGCTCACCTTCGAACATTTAATGGATTTGACGCGTGAAGAGCTTTTGCGTCGCCCCACCCCGGCTGCAGCACTCTGAGGCAGGCGCAATCACTCTGCATAGCGCGTGTTTTTCGGCACATTAAATCAGGGTTTACCCCCTGTCAGCTACGCTGGGCCGGATTTATGATCGAACCAGGCGTAGTATAAGACTCCCTTGTGCCTGGAGCTGCATGATGCGCAAAAATAGATTGATTCCGGCGGCTTTCTGTTTTACTGCCAGCGCGGTGATGTTTTTTCCGAAATCTGTGATTGCTGCTTACGGCAATGACGATCATCGTTTTTCGCTCCAGGCTGTCTTGCGGTCTTTGAGTTCTTCCGACTGGCAAAGACGCCAGGAAATCGAGCGTCTGCTCAATGAGCACAAGTCTGAGGCTCCTGTGATTCTGACGAATGCGCTCGACAGCGCGGATCCTGAAGTGCAGAAGAATGCTTCTGAGATGTTGATGCGCTTGTCTGCGAGTTGGGAATTCGTCATTCCGGATCGCTGCCTTGCCACTATTGTAGGCATTTTGAAGTCGACTCACTCTTCAAATCTCAAATCCAACCTCGTGCGTGTCATTGGCAATGTGGGTCCGCGCAATGACCGTCTGCAACTGATTATCCTCGACTGTCTGAAAAAAGATGACGATGTTTCAGTGCGCTCTGCTGCGGCTGATGCTCTGTCTTCATTTATGCGCGAAGAAAAAGCATCTGCTGCCGATGAAGCGGTGAAGGTGATGTGCTTTTGCCTGAAGAATGACATCAGTCCGCACGTGCGGCGTGCGATAGCGCAAGCGATGGGCAATCTGCCTACACCTAGCGAGGACGTTCTGAGCGCACTGATTGCCGCGATGGATGACAATTACAAACAAGTCAGAACGGCAGCAAGCAGTTCTCTGTCTCGCTTCGGTGCGCGTGCGAAATCTGCTCTGCCTCTTATATACAAGATGTACAAGGATGAAGGTGATTTGTCTTCGCGCCAAAGCACATTGAGCGCAATGGTGCAAATCGACAAGAAAAACCCCAAGGTTCTTGATGCATTGATCGAAGCACTCGACGAACCCAACCTCATGAGCTTCGCGCTCAGCTATTTGCAACAATTAGGAGTGGATGCAGCTCCGGCGGTGCCCAGGCTAATCAAGAATCTCGAGGCGGAAAACAATCTGAACGTCCGTCTTCAGAGCGTTCAGGCGCTGGCTGCTATCGGCCCCAAGGCGCAGTCTGCACTGCCGATTCTCAATAAGCTTTCCGAGACTTCCGAAGGCACTCTCAAGTCTTCGGTGGACAATGCAATCAGGCGGATCAATACTGCACTGCAGTCCTCGTCTGAAGGTTAGCCATTTGCTTTGCTCGATTGTTATAGAATAGGCCGATGCAATTCGAGCAGAACACACTTGTTGCGGCGATAGTCGTCTTTGGTTGGATCCTTTCTCTCTGTTTTCATGAGTATGGACATGGCTTGGCCGCCTACATAGGCGGCGACAGCTCAGTCAAAGAGAAGGGTTAT
Organism: Candidatus Obscuribacterales bacterium; assembly: GCA_019745505.1. Lineage (GTDB taxonomy): Bacteria > Cyanobacteriota > Vampirovibrionia > Obscuribacterales > Obscuribacteraceae > QKMZ01. The sequence continues at coordinate 7,965 of JAIETE010000131.1, forward strand.
TTGTCTTTCAATCCATTTGTCTACACCAATGTCGGTCTGTCCATAGTACTGCCGGCGGTGATTGTTCTGCTCGGTGGCGTCGGCTTGCCTGGGGCAGCCGTGATGGTTAACAACGCCAATCTGCGAGGCCGGCATTGGGAGAGCATAGTATCCTTTGCCGGTCCGTTGTTCAGTCTGATCTTCACTGCTGCGCTGATTGCTTTTATTCGTTGCAATCCGCCAATTCCTGTCGACTGGTTGGCCGGATGCTCATTTCTGGCTGTTCTGGAAATCGTGGTGATAATCTTCAATTTCTTGCCGGTGCCGGGTCTGGATGGCTATGGCATTTGGGAGCCTTTTCTGCCGCTAGCCGTTCAGGAACGCTGCTTGAATTTCCAGCGTTACGGAATCATGGTTCTTTTGGCCATATTATGGTTTGTGCCTTTCGCCAACGAGCTTTTGTGGAGTACTGCTTACAGTGTCGCTTTCAGCCTGGGTTTGAGCCCTTCCTCGGTGATGCTGGGTCAGTCGATCTTCCGCAGCGGAGCCATGCCCCTTTCGATAGCGGTGCTCTCGCTCGTTGTCATAGTTCATTTGGTAAGGAGCAGGACCAAAGCCGAGCGGGAAGCCGCCGCAAGAGAAGCGCCACAAGACCAAACGAGCTTGGGTGAGAAACCACCACAAAATTGATGCAGTAGGCTAAAATGCCGCCATGAAAAATGCAAATGCAGTATTGATCTTGATAGGCGTTCTGGTCTTGGGGTATCTGGGACTTGTCGCTACGCGTCCGAGTTTGCGCGAGATGAGCCCGATGGAAGTGCTGCAAACGCTGCTCGGGGACACCAAAGAATCGCTTCGCAAAGAGAAATTTGTTTCTTTCAAGCCGGCGGAAGGCCACTTTAAGGTCTCGTTTCCCGGCACACCCGATGAGCTCAATATTTACAACAGTTGGTTGCACCCTGCTGTGATTCCTCTGCCCGGTTGGTTCATGGCCGATAGAGAACTGGGTTTTTATGTCGCCGAAGTCGCCATCGACAATGCCGATGCGCCCGGCAGAACCTCCGCACCGGCTCTCGATCGACCATTGATGGGGACATCGGGAGGAAACAACGAGATGGTCGCTCAGAGTGCGCCCAATAACGTTTTGATGGAAATTCAGGAATTCCTCGATCGTCAGGCTGAAAGCATTGTGCGCAACGCAGGCGCGACATTATTCTCGAAGGCGCCCGCGGCTGCCGGTGGCGGCCGGTATTTCGGACGCAGTGTGGAAGGAAGCTCGAAAACTCCCGGACAACGATATCGACTGCAAATCTTCTACGATTCCGACAAACATCGCCTCTTTGCAATCGGGGTGGCAGGCAAGCCGGATGTGATTCATTGTCCGCAAGCCAACCAGTTTATAGGTTCTCTGCAGATACTTCCCTAGACGTTGCGGCAGTTTTTGCATATCTTCCTCTCCAAGAACAGCAAGTCTTGATCAGGAATTACCCGGTGCTTTTTCACTTTTGGCGGTGATAACCTCAAGGAAATGGCGGTGCTCAGGCATATTTCGTATCCGGTGCGGGCGAGATAGGCGTGAGGAGGTTATGCATATGGTTTTACCCAAAGTTCCCAAAGCGCTGGAAGAGGCTAAAGAGTCTTCCAGCCTGGCTCTCAACGAAGAAGGTTTTTCATCGAAGCGCTGGCTTGCTTATTTTCAGGAGAATAAGAAATCCTGCCCTCAAATAGTTATTCCGGCAACAGTAAATATTCCGGCGGCGATGCGACCGCCGTTGATTCATTCCCTGCAACGCTTTCAGATTGGTGAGACCGGAGAAGGCAAGCACCTGAAAAAGTTTGCCGCCAGGATGAATGATCCTGACTACGAAAAGTGCATCGATATGTTTATCAAGGAAGAGCAGCACCATGCGCGAATTCTTGCGCAAATGATTGCCGGCATGGACGGCACATTGTTGTCCTGGCACTGGAGTGATCTGGTGTTCATCGCTCTGCGGCGATTGCTGCATCTAAAGACGGAAATATTCGTATTGCTGATCGCAGAAGTAATCGGCAAATGTTTCTATCGCACCTGCTCGGCAAATCTGGAAGATCCGCTTCTCAGCGATGCTTTCTCTCTAATCGTTCTGGACGAACTCGGGCATCTGGAATTTCACTGTGGATTTCTGCGCAAACAATTCGAGAATTCGCCGGTTTTGGTCAGGAAATTCGTTTTGCTCTGCTGGTCTTGGTTGTTCTACTGCGCGTGCTCGGTTTTCATCGCCGACCACAAAAGAGCTCTAATGGCTTTGAATGTTCAACCAAAGCAATTTCTGGAAGACCTGCACACAACTTTCCGTATTTGCTCTCGGCGTTCACTTTCGCTCGAGTGGCAAGAGGTAGTCGAAAAATAGGCGAAAGAGATATCTAATTTTTGCACTTATGAACCCGAGCCACTCAGCTTGAAAGGCAAAGTCCAAAATAGTCTTGTTGGCTATGTGCTATTTAAGTTATCCTAGGAACGCGAACAACTGTTTCGGAGGAGATACCGTGGCCAAGAAGGTAGATACTGATGCGCCCCCCGCGTTGATCATTGAGTTCAGAACCAGAGATGGAGAAGTTTGGGGCCAGCTTACCGCCGAAGCCCGGGAATTCAAAACCGGCTCCACAGGCTTTTATGCCAATGGCAAAGTGAAGAATCCCAAGAACGGTTTCCCGTACCAAGTCGGTACCAACGTAATTTTGATCGGAAGTAAAGAGTAGTCGCCGGCTATTTCTGTTATATATCCTGCAGCACCTGGTCAATTGCTGACCGGTGCGATTTTCTGTTTCTTTTCTTGGCGCTGAGTTTTTCAGCCCACGTCATCAACTTGACGGAGACTGCCACTGTATATGGTACTGCGCGCGCGACCCCGGGTGGTTGTCCCGGAATTTCAATAATCCGGTCGTTTTTTTGCAGACCAGGAACTTTGGTGCAGGCAGTCCACTCCCTATAACATGTCGCAACTCCGGATGGCGAGGACGTGGATAATATCAAGAAGAACAAGCCACACATTGTGATTGTCGGCGGTGGGTTCGGCGGACTTTCCGCTGCTCAAGCGTTGAAGCATTCAGACGTGTCGGTTACGCTCGTGGACCGAACCAATTATCACCTGTTTCAGCCGCTTCTCTATCAAGTAGCGATGGCCGGCCTTTCTGCCGGAGACATAGCGCATCCGATTCGGTCGATTTTGAGAAATCAAAAAAATGCCGAAGTTATTCTGGCTGAAATCGATGGAGTCGATCTGAAAAACAATACTCTTCATTCGAGTATCGGCGAAATATCCTACGATTACTTGATTTTGGCTGCCGGTGCCCAAACCAATTATTTTGGACACAATGATTGGCCGGAGCATGCGGTTGGCTTGAAGGACATCGATGATGCACTCGAGATTCGCCGGCGCGTGCTGGTTGCATTCGAGGAAGCCGAGCACGAGAAAGATCCGGTCAAGCAGAAGCAGTTGTTGACGTTCGTCGTCATAGGCGGCGGTCCGACAGGGGTTGAATTAGCCGGGTCTCTGGCTGAATTGTCTCGTCACTCCCTGGCTCGAGATTTTCGGCGCATCAATCCGAAGTCGGCGCGTGTCATGCTGCTCGAAGGTTTGCCCCGAGTTTTGCCGCCCTTTGTCGAAGAACTTTCCGCAAAGGCCCAAGAGCAGCTGAAGAATATCGGTGTCGAGGTGCGAACAGGAGTGAAGGTCATCGATATCGATGAGCGCGGGGTACACGTGGAAGGTGGCGAGATTATCCCCAGTTCTACGGTAATGTGGTGTGCCGGTGTTTCTGCCGTGCCGCTGACCAAGACTCTCAATGTTGAGCTCGATCGCGGCGGTCGCGTCGTGGTCGAGCCGGACCTGACAATTCCGGGTTTCAAGAACGCTTTTGCAATCGGCGATTTGGCTAATTTCGCACATCAGGGCGAAAAGCCGCTCCCCGGTCTGGCTCCGGTAGCAATGCAGATGGGGGCGGCTGCAGCGGGCGCAATAGTCGATGATCTGGCGAAACGTCCGCGCAGACCTTTTCACTACCACGATAAAGGCACAATGGCCACGATTGGCCGGTCGGCTGCTGTCGCCGATCTGGGCAAGCTAAAGATGTCGGGTCTGTCCGCGTGGTTGGCGTGGTTACTGATTCACATTCTGATGCTGATCGGATTTCGCAATCGCTTGATTGTCTTCATGAACTGGGTCTGGTCTTTCTTTACTTATGACCGCGGTTCTCGCCTGATTACGGGGCACCGGCTGTCCGCTGGTTGCCCGATTGACGATTCGAAAGGGGAAGAAGCCGGATTGAAGAACTGATTGTAAAAACCGGCCGGATTTTCATCCGGCCGGTCGGAACGGTGTCGTTCGTTCCTTTGCATGATTAGACCGCTCGATGCTGTTCTGGTTCCTCCTGCTAAATTAAATCCGGCAGTCAGTGAGAAGTTCTGATGTCCAGGTTTGTCTTCACCACGTCCATTTCCGCCTTTACCTGCTCGAGTAAGTCAGTCATCTCCTGGATCAGTTTGGCGTCTTGCGGCACGCTGTTTAGACGCAGATCGATGGCCGTTTGAAGATAATGTCTGGCTTCCTGTCGTCCGCCCATGAAAAAACAGATTCTGCCCAATTGGTGTAAATCGGCAGCTAGGATTTCCTTGGAGACTAGTATGTCGCTTTCCTCGATTTCGATGACCATTTTCAGCAACTGTCGAGCAGTCGCATAGTCACACTGCTGCGCGCACGTCTCGCTGAGGTGGCGGAGCCTTTCGGCTTCGCGGCGCAGAATGTCATTAGGCATGTGTCCTCCGCACGAACTGACCATCTTAGGCAGATGGGGTTAGAAGTAAGTAGCCCACTTACTATTCCGCGTGCGAGGTACGCGATAAGCCTATTTCGGCTTACTACAGTCTAAATCTCAAAACATCAAACTTCATCTGGGCTGGCAATACAATTCGTATCGGTTTACCACCATTCCTCTGGGCGATCAGGCTGCCGCCCAGTTTCGCGCGGCATCATCGAGCAAGAATTGCACTTCTTGATCGCTTGTCTGCGTGAAATCGGCATACCAGGAGCCTACAGACCAAAAAGGATCAGGCGTTTGCAAGCAAACAGTTTCATCTACTCGCTTGCCAATCTCGCTTAGTGCTTGCGGGGCGGCTACAGGAACAGCAACGATCAATCGTTTCGGACGCTGGTTTTTGATTGCCTTTATTGCGGCGTTCATGGAAGAACCGGTAGCCAGTCCATCATCTACCAGGATGATCGTTTTGTTCTCGATGCGCAGGAAGTCTCTGCCGCGGCGAAATAGCTCTTCTCGGCGATCCAATTCCGCCGCTTCGAATTGAGTTACCTTGTCGATGTATGCTCTCGGAATGCGCAATTCGGCAATCAAACTCTCATTGAGAATTCTCGCTCCACCTGTTGCGATTGCTCCGATTGCCAGCTCCGAATTGCCGGGAGCACCAATTTTTCGCACCGTAAAACAGTCCAGATAGGCGTTGAGGGCACGAGAGATTTCATAGCCGACCGGAACTCCTCCCCTGGGCAGAGCCAGCACGATCAAGTGACGCTTTATCCGGTAGCCGGCCAGAGCCACCGCCAGGCGCCTTCCGGCGTCACGCCTATCCTTGAAAAACATTCGCTCGTCCACTGTGCCAGACCGATTCCAAACCCGACAGAAGCTGGACGCACATTAACGTGCACGGTTCCATTCCACCCGCTGTCTTTACGCAAAGATTACCTGATTGAGGGTTTTATCAAAGAATTGTCAGAAGTCGGTCAGTTGGAACTTTGGGATGTAATCTCGGTCATTCATAACGTATCTGCACTAAATTAGAGAATCAAGCATATGAGAAACGCGCTCACGCGAGAAGTCCTAATTCAAAGTAACGCGGTATCCATCACCGGTGATTTGACGGTTCCCCTGGGAGCTACGACTGTTATCGTGTTTGCGCACGGCAGCGGCAGCAGCCGACATAGCGAGCGCAATAGATATGTTGCCGACAGACTCAACCGCAGTGGTTTTGCCACTTTGTTAATCGACTTGCTGACTCTGCAAGAAGAACGAGAGGAGCATTTTACCCATCACTTCCGCTTTGATATAGAGTTGCTTGCCGAACGACTCGGCTCTGCGGTCGAATATCTTGCATCCGGCGAAAGTACAAAAGAAATGTCGATCGGTCTTTTCGGCGCCAGTACGGGAAGCGCAGCGGCTTTGGCTTGTGCGGCGCAAAAGAAGAATAAGATAGCCGCCGTCGTCTCCCGGGGCGGTCGTCCCGATTTGGCCTCGAGCGCTTTGCCCTCGGTGATTTGCCCGACGCTCTTCATAGTTGGTGGTTTCGATCCGCAAGTGCTTGTCTTGAATGAAAAGGCCCTTCAATTAATGCGTTGCCACCGCGAAATTGAGATTGTTCCTGGAGCCGGACACCTTTTCGACGAAGTCGGAAAGGTGGATATCGTTACCAGTATGGCGACATGGTGGTTTGCTCGCCATTGCAACTTTCAGGGGGCGTCTCGAATCATGCCTCGCCAGGCATCTGACAGCGCTTCGCCGCCGCTGATGAAAACGGTTGAGCACCTGGAGAATTCCGGACGTCACAACTTTGCTTGAAATTATTCTTCTGAAGATTCTTCTATTTCTTCGTCGAGAATGTTATTGCAAAGGTGCACGCACTCGTCGCAAATGGTTACTGACGGTCCGCTGATGAGCTTCTTTACGGAGCTCTGCGATTGACCGCAGAAACTGCATCCCAATTCGCCTGCTTCTTTCGGCTTCTCCACGTGATTGGGAAGCTGAGGCAAATTTAGGGCAGTGATTTTTCCATCAGGATCGATTTTAAGCAAATCGCCTGCTTTCAATTCAATCTCCTGGTCTTTCAATTTTATCTTGCCGACAATAGTTTTCCATCGATCATCACTGCTCATCTCCGCAGTGCTGAAGACGAAAAGTTCGAGCGGTTCGTTGGTTGTCTTGAGTACATCGCTTATGTATTTGCCGAGATTCTCCAGCGATTTGGCGTTCGCCTCGAATTTTTCGGCACCGCTGTCGGTGGCACGAGCACCTTGCCAGCTGTCTTCGGGGAAGAGCTGAAATTTGTTTGCGCGTCCTTCTGCCAGGAAAACTCTGACAGCATACTCTCCTTCATCAGAAGCGGTTATTGACAGAGTGTGCTTTTCGCCTGTAAGTTGAAGATCTTCCAACTCGGCATTGGTCGTAATGTAGATCTCAATATTGAATTCGTCTTCTTCAAAATCTTTATATGCATTGGCGATCCACGAACGGAGGTCTTTTCCGACCAGCTTCAATTCTTGATCATCGGTGCCTTCGTGGTCGAATTCGAGGACCGGGCACTCTGCGTTTTTCATTTGACCAAGGTCGAAACAATACACGTCTCCACCGTAACTGCTGGCGAATGGAAAAAGCGAACGCACGCCCAAGATCGGGTGGTACGTGAAGAAATTCTCCAGCTGTTGAATCAAGTCGTGCCAGCCGGCTCCTTTGTCCGTAATGCAATGCATCCTGCCAAAACTGAATTGCCCGCCGTCAAAGACGCGTAGAAAGGCTTTATAGCTGTCGGGCAATTTGACCATCAGGTTTTGCTCCAAAAGCTCGATATCCTCTTCAGGAGTGCCGGGACCGACCAGATTTGATCTGTCGGCTTTGATCCTTTGTAAAAGTTCGTCTATTACCGACGGTTGAGGCTTCTTCGCCATTTTCATCTCCTAACTTGGCAAGCGCTTCATGCAGGACTTATTGTATACAAGTTTTTCATTGTTCTGTTGGCAACTTTACCGGCTTTTGAACCCTTTTCGCACTTCATTGCGGCAGTATTCATCGAGCATTCTGTATGTTTCTCGAAAGGCAGATTCATTGCTGTGATAAGGATCGATAACTTCATCTGCTCCGCCAATCAAGCGAATCTTATGCTTGTGCCGGGAGGGTGCAATCTTGCGCAACGAAATTGCATTGGCATTGTCCATCGCGTAAATGATGTCGAACGTCTCGAAATCAGCGATTGTAATCTGACGAGCTCGATGCGCCGACAAATCGATTCCGTGTGAGCGAGCCACGGCTATTGCTCGAGGATCAGCGCAATTACCGGCGTTCCAGTCCATGGTTCCGCAAGAATCGATCGTGCCGTTCAGTTTTTCAATTTCATAAATTCGCTGCATGATACCGGCGGCCATTGGCGATCTGCAAATATTTCCCAGGCAGACGAAAAGTAAATTCATGTCAATATGTTGCCTTTGTTTCTTCCAGTGATTCCGCTGCCGGCACGGACGAGGTATCAATAGGATACTGCTTTAATGCGGCGGCAATTCGCTGATATAGCCGAGGAAGCCAAATCGGTTGTTTCTTGAAATCGACTTGCGGTTTTCGATTGAGCAAATCGCAGGGCGCAAGGATTAATTTGATGTTTTTCAAGCCGCAATCATAGGCAAGCACGTACATCTCTTCTATCGGCACATTGCCCATTGCCAGACAACCGCTCGACCAGCGACTTCCGTGTATCAGAATATCGCAGCCGAGTTTTTTTCTTCCTTCTGAAATTGCATGCGCTCGATCTTCATCATTTGGATAATTTACGTCGATGGCCATGTGTGCGACTACATTCGGATGAAAACTCGGCATGCGGTAAAAGCCTTCAGGCACTTGCATATCCCCCTCTTTTAGCTTGGGACCGCTGGCGCCGCTTTGCCCGATGATGCAATAGCTCAGTACTTGCTTCTGCCTGCCGTTCTTATCTTTTGCAAAGAGAAGCAGCACCTTTTCCTGCTTCAGCGCGACCCATGTCATTTCAGGCGGGGGATAAGCAACGGCTTGAGCTCTAAACAGCGGCTTTAGTTTCTCGCGAACCCTGCTGCCGTAAAGAGTGACAATTTCGTCTGTTGATTTGAAAACGCGTCTTGGCTTTACTGCCGGCTCAGAGTTTTTGCCGAGATGTCCCGCTTTTCTCGCAACGTTGTTGGCGTTAGATAAATTCGGGTACGAAACCAAACCAAGCGAGGCCAATATGATGCATAGAGAGCGACGCATTGAAGAGTAAGCAAACGTTTGCAATGTGGAATAAGCCAATCCATGACCCAATCGGTGACTGGGCATATTCTAATGGCAATTTCCGGCGGGTGCAAACTGCTCAAGCCTTATTCGCGTTCCGTCTTTGGCTTGGTTGTGTAACCACCGGCGATGGCAGTATCGACAACCGGTCTTGCCCCCTTCTTCTGCCCGTAGATGTCACCGCCGAATTCGATGTATTGCGGAGTGTCAACAGCTTCAACGCTTGCCGTCGTCATTCCCATGTCGGCTACCTTTGTCGGTCTTGGTGTGAAATCCAGAGCGCTGGCCAGAGTGGCTGCAGGCAAGTTGTCCTGAAGCTTTGTTATCTCCTGATGCGCATCGATGCGCTCCCCTTCCGGTGGGGCCTGTTCAAGTCCCATGATTTGAGTTGGTAAGGTGTACAAGGATCGACCAGCCTATTCTGTCAGCGGTGCGTTACCATATCGTGACGGGGCATTTTCTGCAAATTAATTGCCAAAAAATTGAAGTTTGCTGGATTAGTCAATTGAATCGACAAGATGGAATCAACCTTTTGCTTCTGGCTTTGGCATTGAGCGGTTGTTCTGGCGCGCCCGTGAAGGAAACACCTTCCTCTGAATCAATTCTTGGTCGCCAGTCGCCAATTGTTGAAGAATTGGTACCGGCAACCGAAGAAGTCAAGGCAAAAGACACCATTGCGCACCTCGTGAAGACGCAGCATAAGAGCCTGGATTTGCAGGTTCTTGCATATTACGGCGAGAAAATAACCGGGCAGGATTTACTGGCATTGAAGTCTCCGGATGCCCGGAATGTCACAAAGTTGAACTTGACCGGGTTGAAGCTGAATGACATTGATATCGAGCCGATTGCCGAACTGCCTCTGCGAGAAATTACGCTGAATCAAACAAACGTCGAAGATCTGCACGCACTTAAAAACATGAAGACTTTGATTGTGATCTCTGCCGAGGATACAAAAATCGGCACTGAAGGGCTAAAAGTGCTGGGTTCGTTGCCTGAATTGACCGATATCGCCATTGGTCGAACTCCCTTGAAAGATGAAGATCTTGAATCTCTGTACAAATTGCAGAAACTGCGAGTCCTCGATTTGGGAGGATGCAATAACATTTCACAGTCTGCAATTCAGGCCTTCAGGCAGCGGATGCCGAAGGTCGTGGTTTCGCAGAGTGCTGCTCCCGATCTCGTAGAGAAGCGCTATTTTGAT
>JAIETE010000207.1 GCA_019745505.1 Candidatus Obscuribacterales bacterium
GATTCCGCCACTCTTCAGGAGAACGTGTAGTCCCCGCGGTGCACACATAAACCGCTGGCGCATTGACCTCGACAACCATAGCGGAAACGGTCGTCAAAATGTCGCGCACCAAGTCCAACTGGCTTTCGACGTTGCAAGCCAAAACCTCGCTTGGACCAAGTAATGAAATTATGTGCGTATGCTTTTTCAGTCTGCGTTTCTGATCTGCACTTAAACGCTTATTCGTCTGTCTGATCATAAGGTCTGCAAGCTTTGGATTGGCAGGCAAAATTGCAATGTCATAAAGGGCTTTGCCGTTCTTGTTCGAAAGCGTTTGAAGATCGGTACTATTTTCAGAAGAGGGATCGACAAGAACCCGGCCAAGCGCAGAATCGCTTTCAAAACAAACAGGCACCCAAATTTCAATGAAGTGATTGAGCGGTAATCTCTCTGACGACAACTCAGCGCCTTTGATTATGGCGAGCGCTCTCTCCATCCGCTCAGCAAAAGCATTGTGCTCAGGCAATTGCTGAAAACGCTCGACAATTTTATCGACTTCTTTCGACAGCTCTTCGAAAGAACCTTTCGCTATACGGCTTTCCAGCTCAAGAACCAATCCTTCGGCAAAAGGGTGGTAGCTGCGAGAACAATTCAACAACTTTAGTGATTCATCAAAATCTCCCATAGCATGCGCAGTGCGAGCACGAGCCAGATAATCACTTCCGATTTGCATTGCTGAATTTGTAGTCTGCATTTGCCACCACCATTAAAACGGTTCGAGTCCCACAGACAAATTACAACGGCGATTTTCAAAAAGTTTTGAAAACCGCCGAGCAATAATTAGCCAGCCCAAATACGGCTGTTCGAACGAATTGGATTTATCTATGGACGAACAGGAAGCCCAAGCGCAGTCGCATCACCGGAAACGCAGCGAAGGCCGTTTTCATCTACGACTATATCGCCAGCCTCATCCGATTTTACATGCCATGCGTCGAAATAGTTGCGCACCAACCAACCTTCACCGTTATCCATTTTTGTCCACGTCCAGCCGCTCGAGCTGCTGACGGATACAACATTGTTGTCATCGTCATAAGTCATGGAATAAGTAGTATCGCAATGACGATATCTGAAGGTTGCGACACGTCCATCACCATCGCGCGTAAATCTGTCTCCATGCTGATTTACGTAAGTGACATTGGAAGCACCCTGCTTGTGACGTCGTTCTCTGGACTTCTTCCACTCCGGATAATTCTCATGAACTGCGGAATTCATGCGTTCATCAACCATGGACCAGGCTTCTTTATAGTCTCCGTACATTTTTCTGTCCTCAATAAGAATTTTGGTGCAAAACAAGTGCTTTTACGGGACTGGAATTGGAGCGTCTGCGATCGCTACTGCAATGCATATAGACTCGCATCTGCGACCAGTGCCGCTGTTTTACCGCCCTCAGCCGCAGCACACGGCTGAAGGCACCGTAATAGCCAGGAGATGTTCCAGAATTCTATCGGTCATTCCTCTCGTGTCGACTACCTTCTGGTCGGGTTCGCCCGCACGGACAATGTCGCGCGTCCTATACCCTTCCTTCAAAGTCGTCTCAACAGAAGACTCGATGGCGCAGGCCTCTTCTTCCAATTGGAATGAATGGCGCAGCATCAAGGCGACGCAAAGTATTTGCGCGACCGGATTGGCTGTGCCCGTACCGGCGATATCTTGTGCGGAACCGCCGGGCGGCTCGTAAAGGCCGAAGCCCTCTTTGTTCATGCTGGCCGAAGCAAGCAAACCGAGTGAGCCGGGCAAAACAGCAGCAGCGTCCGTGAGGATGTCACCGAACATATTGCCTGCAACCACGACGTCGAACTGAGATGGGTCGCGAACGATTTGCATTGCGCAATTGTCCACGAGCATGTCTTCGAGCTGAACATCCGGATAGCCGAGTGATACTTCTTTTACGACAGCTCGCCAAAGTTTGGACGCGTCGAGAACATTTGCTTTGTCGACAGAAGTCACCTTCTTGCGGCGTTTTTGCGCAGCTCTAAAAGCGGTTTCTGCAATCGATGCGATTTGTTCCTCGTCATAAGTGATGAGATCGGTTGCTGTACGAACGCCATTTTCCGCACTGAAAGTCTTGTGCTCGCCGAAATAGCAATCGCCCAAGAGTTCGCGAAGAAAGAGGATATCTACGCCTCTCTCGATTACTTCCTTCTTGAGCGGGCAAAGATATTCAAGCTCCGGAATCACTTTTACCGGTCGGTAATTGGCGTTAAACTTGAACGTTTTGCGCAGCGACAAAATCGAATTAGCTTCGCAGTTCTTCCATTTCGGATTGTTCATATCGCTGACCGGTCCGCCGACCGAGCCGAACAAAATCGCATCAGAGGAGCGGCACACCGATTTTGTCTCTTCCGGCAAATGCGTCTCATACTTGTCGTATGCGGCGCCACCTACCAGAGCATTGGTTGTGGAAAAGCGGTGACCATACTTATCGGCAACAGTGCTGAGCACGCGCAGGGCTTGCTCCATCACCTCTGGTCCGATTCCGTCTCCGGCCAGTACCGCTATATGCTTGTCCATTTTGTGCTCCCTTCGCCTGATTTTGCAGTCTAGGCTCCGCGTGTTGACATGAATCTTTGTTGTTCTTGCCGTTTGCGAAATTCTTCGATATCTGAGTTATGCGACCTGATGTATTCGATGTCGTCGAGACCATTGAGCATGCAGTGCTTGCGAAATTGGTCGTATTCGAATTTGTGGCTGCTGCCGTCGGGCAGGGTGACTGTTTGAGACTCGAGGTCTACGGTAATTTCGTAGTCCGCGTTTGTCGCGGACTGCAGAATCTGATCCACAACCTTATCCTCCAAGACTACCAGCAATAGTGCGTTTTTGGCGCTATTGTTGTAGAAGATGTCGGAAAAAGATTTCGCAATTACCACCCTGAAACCGGCGCCGGTTAGAGCCCAAACTGCGTGCTCCCGAGACGACCCGCAACCGAAATTGCTGTCGGTAACGAGAATGGTCGCGCCGTCGAATTCTTTGCGATTCATCGGGAAATTCGGGTCATTGTCGCGCAAGCGGCGGAATAAATTGGCGCCATAGCCGTCTTTGCTGATGCTGGTCAAAAACTGCGCTGGAATGATGAGGTCCGTATCAACGTCCTTCATCGGGACCGGCATGGCTTTCGACTTTACAGTTGTAACTTTAGGTATGAGACTCATGTCGAACTCCTTAAACGTATTCGGCAGGCGAAGTGATGCAACCCGCAATGGCGCTTGCCGCGACCGTAGCCGGAGAGGCAAGGTGGGTGATGCTGTCCGGTCCCTGCCGGCCGACGAAGTTTCGATTCGATGAACTGATGCAGCGTTTGCCGGGTGGCACCTGGTCATCGTTCATCGCCAGGCACATGGAGCAGCCGGGCATACGGAAGTCCGCGCCGGCGGCACGGAATATTTCATCCAGCCCCTCTTCCTGGCAGCGTTTCATTACTGCCTCGGATCCGGGCACAACGTACATAGTCACGCCTTCACTGACTTTGCGGCCTTTGAGGATATCGGCGACTATGCGCAAATCTTCGATGCGACCATTCGTGCAAGAACCGACGAAAGCCCATTCCACGGGAGTGCCTTCAAGAACCTGCTGCTCTTTGAGTTTCGTATACTCGAGAGCGCGAACCGCCACTGCTCGCTCGTTTGCGGCCATGGTCTCCAACTTGGGAATGCGCTCGCCTAGGCAAACGCTCTGCGCTGGATTGGTCCCCCAGGTGACAATCGGCTCCAACTTGTCGAGGTCGATAGTGACAACCTTGTCGTACTGGGCGTTTTCGTCACTGGCAAAACTCTTCCAGTAGGCGACGGCTTCGTCCCACCTATCGGCGCCCGGAGCATGAGGTCGCCCTTTGAGATAGTTGAAAGTCGTTTCATCAGGAGCGATCAAACCGGCGCGCGCGCCGCACTCGATGCTCATGTTGCAGACAGTCATGCGCTCTTCCATGGACATCGCCCGGACCGCTTCCCCGACATACTCGATGACGTGCCCGTTGGCGCCACCCACGCCGATTTCACCAATGAGCTTGAGAATTGCGTCTTTGGCATAGACGCCTTTGCGGAAACGACCTCTAAATTCGACTTTCATAGACTGTGGTTGCTTCTGCAAAAGGCAACCGGTCGCCATCACATGAGCGACTTCGGAAGTGCCTACACCGAATGCCAGTGCGCCGAAGGCTCCGTGAGTCGAGGTATGGCTGTCCCCGCAAACTATGGTCATACCAGGTTGCGTTACGCCTAGCTCCGGTCCGACGACGTGCACGATGCCTTGCTTTCCTGAATCGAAATCGAGGAAAGGAATATTGTGCCTTTTGCAATTATTTCTCAGGGTCTCGACTTGCGTTCTAGCCGCTTCGTCATATATCTCCCAGCGGTTTTGGCGAGTGGGAGTGCTGTGATCGATTGTGGCGAGCAGCCGGCTCGGGTCGAAAACTTGAATGTTGCGAGATTCAATCAATTGGAACGCTTGCGCGGAAGTGACTTCGTGCAAGAGCATCAAATCTATGGCAAAAACGCATGGGTGCCCCTCCATCTGTTTGACCACATGGGCGTCCCAGATTTTTTGAACGATGTTCTTGGCCGAAGATTTTGTAGTCATATTTGAATTTCCGGTGGATTCAACTTTGTTGGATGCAGGGGCGGCGTTCTCAGCGCTCTGCGTCGGCGAGCCGCCGACGCTCCTTTTCGTAGCAGTAGCCATTTATGCCACCTCCACTTTCACCGAGGGGCAATCTTCATCGCCACAGGTTTCCGAATTTCCCGGCTGCGCACCGCTTGCGGTCAGACGCGCCAGGTATAGTTCCAAACTGTCGGCGAGCGCCTGGCAGCTTGCATCGATAATGTTTTGTGAGCAGCCGACTGTCCACCATCTGTCATCTCCGCTTGTGGCTTCGATGATGACGCGGGTCATGGCGTCTGTAGCTTGATCCGGATCGAGAATGCGCACTTTGTAGTCCGCAAGGCGAACGTCCTCGATTTGTGGATAACTAGGTGCCAGCGCTTTTCTCAAGGCGAGGTCGAGCGCGTGAACGGGTCCTCGACCTTCGGACGCGGTGTGGAATTTTTCGTCACCGACTTTGACCTTCACCATCGCTTCGGCACTGGTGCCGGAACGGTTGCGGTCTGAGACTACAACCATCATATCGACGATTTCGAACGGCGCGACATATCCGGGGGCCGCTCTGCGCATAAGCAATTCGACCGTGCCTTCCGCGTTTTCGAATTGGTAGCCGTTGCCTTCCATCTCTTTGACTTTGGCAAGGACATTGGCTTCAGTTCCAACAACTCCAACGCCTACTTCATTGGCGAGCATGCGGATATTGCCGCGACCAGAGAGTTCCGAAACAATCACCTGGCGGCGGTTGCCTACTAGAGCCGGATCGACATGCTCATAACTATGAGCAACACGTTCGACTGCTGCCACATGCAATCCGGCCTTGTGCGCGAAGGCGGAACTTCCGACATAGGCAGCGCAGGGGTCAGGATTGAGATTGGCAATTTCGCTGACGGTGCGAGAAAGTTCGGTGAGTTTCTTCAGATCCGCTTCACGAACGCAGTCGTAACCCATTTTGAGTTTCAAGGTGGGCATAAGTGAGACAAGATTGGCGTTGCCGCAGCGCTCGCCGTATCCGTTGACTGTCCCCTGAACCTGACGCGCACCAGCTTCAACAGCAGCAATAGAATTGGCAACTGCGAGCTCCATATCGTTGTGGCAGTGGACGCCGTATCGGGCAGGAACAGCTTGCATCATAGATGTAACAACTCTTGTCACATCGCTGGGCATGCATCGTCCGTTTGTATCGCAAAGCACGACCCAATCCGCGCCTGCTTCCACTGCGGCGCCCGCTACTTTGACGGCATATTCCGGCGCCGCCATGAAACTGTCGAAGAAGTGCTCGGCATCGAAGATTACTTCCTTGCCGTGCTGTTTCAAAAAGCGCACGCTGTCCGCGATCATTCTGAGGTTTTCTTCGAGGTCGGTTTTGAGAACCTCCTCGACGTGAAGACTCCAGGTTTTTCCAACAATTGCCGCGGCCTTCGTGCCCGCATCGAGCAAGGCTGTAAGATTGGCGTCTTCTTCTGCTCTCACGCCCACTTTGCGAGTGCAACCAAATGCAACCACCGTTGAATGTTTCAACGGATTGGCGCGCATCTGGCGGAAGAACTCAGCATCCTTGGGGTTTGATCCAGGCCAACCACCTTCGATGTATGGGACACGGAAGCCGTCGAGAAGCTTAGCTACTTTGACCTTATCGTCAAGAGAAAAGCTCAAACCTTTGCGTTGAGCGCCATCTCTCAAAGTTGTGTCATAGAGATAAACAAAGTTCTGCTGGCTGGTTCTGTCGTTTTGCATGCTCTTGCTCTGCATGATGTACCTTCACTTGTTCGACGTCATAAAGCTTGGCGATTTGCTTGAGAGCAGCTTCCACCGGACGCATGCTCTCGACTGTAATTCGCGCACCTAGTAAGGCATAGTCGCCGGAGACATCGGCATTCAGAGCCAGAATGCCAAAACCACGCTGCCGGAGCCGTCCAAGCAGGCGTTCCAAGGCGCCTTCGCTATTGGTCATCGTCACTTCGAGCGTAAATCTCATACTGCTTTAGCCTCCATCATTTCCGTATTAGACTTGCCGGGCGGCACGAGCGGCCAGACATTCTCACGGGGATCTATCATTACGTGCGCGAGGAGTGGTCCTTCGCTTTCCAAAATTTGTTTGATTGCATCATCTACTTGCTCTGGCTTATCAACTTTGATTGCCGGGATTCCGAATGCTTCAGCGACTTTTGCAAAATCCGGGTTGTCGGAAAGATCAACTTCGCTGTATCGCTCACTGAAAAATAGCTCTTGCCATTGGCGCACCATGCCCAGTGCTTGATTGTCGAAAAGAACGATCTTGACGGGCAAGTTGTAGCGCTTGATGGTTGCCAGTTCTTGGATGTTCATCATGATCGAGCCGTCGCCGGAAACATTGATTACTCGCGCGTTGTGATTTGCGAGTTGGGCGCCGATTGCACCGGGAAGACCATAGCCCATTGTTCCTAAACCGCCGCTGGTGAGGTGCGTTTCGGGTGATTGGAACTGGCAATGCTGGGCGACCCACATTTGGTGCTGTCCAACATCGCAGGAGATGACGGTTTCCTTATCAGCGGCTTGAACGCTCATTTGCCTCAGCATCTTCGGCGCGTAAACGTGTTCGGTCTTTACGTTGTAGTCAAATTCATAAGCTGCTTTGTTGCTGAGGCAGCGCTCTTTCCATTCGTCTATTTGCGGGCGGACATGCAAGAAGTTGAGTGCAACTTTGACGTCTCCGACTATCGAGCAATCGGCAGCGCGAAGCTTGCTCACTTCCGCCGGGTCGATATCCATGTGGATGACTTTGGCGTGGGGAGCAAACTCTTTCAACTTGCCTGTGACGCGGTCGTCGAAACGCGCAGCGACGCAAATGAGCAAATCGCATTCTTGAACTGCGAGATTGGCTTGTTTCGTTCCGTGCATGCCGAGCATGCCGAGGTTGAGTTCGTGCGTGGAAGGAACGGAACCGATTCCCTGTAGCGTTGTGACGACGGGTATACCGGTCGCGTCGACGAATGACCGAAGTTCTTCAGTAGCTCCGGCGATACGGATGCCGCCGCCGGCATATACGAGAGGTTTCGAACTTTTTTCGATCATCTGGCGCGCTATGGCAACTTGATGAGCATCCGGGCGAGCGGGTGTTTCATCCGGAGTATCGTCGAATGCAACAATGTCCAATTCAGCGATGGCGACATCCTTGGGGAGGTCGACGAGAACCGGCCCCGGACGGCCGGTGCGAGCGATTTGAAACGCTTCGTGTATGGTGCTTGCCAAATCTTCGATGCGGCGGACGAGGAAGCTATGCTTCACGACCGGCATGGAGATGCCGAAAATGTCGACTTCTTGGAAGGCGTCGGTGCCGATGAAAGGCGTTGCCACCTGACCTGTTATTGCAACCATTGGCACCGAATCAAGAAAAGCATTGGCGATGCCCGTGATCAAATTGGTTGCGCCGGGACCGGAAGTCGCAAAACAAACGCCGACGCGGCCGCTGTGGCGAGCGTAGCCATCGGCAGCCAGAGCGGCCGCCTGCTCGTGACGAACAAGTATGTGCTTCAACTTAGAATCAACAAGTGCGTCATAGAGGGGCATGATAGCGCCGCCCGGATATCCGAAGACGGTGTCCACACCCTCCTTTTCCAACGCTCTTATTACTATTTCGGCACCCTTCATTGCTTTTATCGTTTCCTGAATTGGATGTAGTATTGGGGCGCGTGCAACGCGCCCCCACGTCCATTGTTATCTTCCGGCGCCGACTGGCTGTTTTTCGGCTTGTTTTGCAGCCGCTTTCTCTTTGAGCCAGCTCATGTTGTCGCGCATTTTCTTACCGACTGTTTCGATTGGATGCTCGAGATCTTTCTTGAGCAGTTCGTTGTATCGGTCGCGCGGTCCTTTGTTCTCGTCGATCCATTCTTGGGCGAATTTGCCGTTCTGGATTTCAGTGAGAACTTCTTTCATGGTGGCGCGCACATGATCATCGACTACGCGCGGTCCGCGGGTGAGGTCGCCGAATTTAGCGGTTTCGCTGACGAACTCATGCATGCGTGCGAAACCACCTTCGTAGATCAGATCGACGATCAGTTTCAATTCATGCAAGCATTCGAAGTAGGCGACTTCCGGCTGATATCCGGCATCGACGAGTGTTTGCCATCCGGCTGCGACCAGCTCGGTTACGCCACCGCAGAGAACTGCTTGTTCGCCGAAAAGATCGGTTTCGGTCTCTTCGGGGAATGTTGTTTCGATGACGCCGGCTTTGGTTCCGCCCAAGGCATGGGCGTATGCGAGTGCTGTTTTAAAGGCGTTACCGGAAGCGTCTTGATGTACCGCGACCAAACACGGCACGCCACGACCTTCCTCGTATTGGCGGCGAACCAGCGCACCCGGGCCTTTCGGCGCAATCATGATGACGTCGGTCTGAGCGTTTGGCTGAATGGTTTTGTAATGGATGTTGAATCCGTGGGCGAACATGATTGTTGCGCCCGGTTTGAGATTTGGCTCGACAGCTTCTTTGAAGAGCTTGGGCTGCGCCATATCGGGGCAGAGGAAGCAAACGACATCGGCGGACTTCGCGGCTTCTTCGGGAGTTTGCGGTTTGAAGCCGTCTTGCTCGGCTTGCTGCCAGGTCTTACCACCTTTGCGCAAACCGACGACAACGTCAACGCCGCTTTCCTTGAGATTGAGCGCGTGAGCGCGGCCCTGGCTGCCATAGCCAAGAACGGCTACTTTCTTGCCTTGGAGGGCGGTGGCGTCGACATCTTTTTCCCAGTACATAGTCGTCATTTCTTGCTCCTTTGCTGTGATTATTTCTTGGCCGACATTGCCGGCTGCGGGGTGGAAAAACTGTTGGTGACTGCTCCTTCAGAAGCGGAGGAAACGAGCTTTGCATACTTGGCGAAAACGCCTGTTTTGTATGCTTGCTCCTTGGGCTGCCAATCTTTTTGCCGCGAGGCGAGATCGGCGTTTATGTTCACTACCTTTTTCGTAACGTCAATTTCGATTTCATCGCCGTCCTTGATGTGAGCGATGGGGCCGCCTGCTGCTGCTTCCGGGGAAACGTGACCAATCATGAATCCATAGGTCGCACCGCTGAAGCGTCCGTCAGTGATAAGGGAAACGGAGTCGGACAATCCGGCGCCGACGATTGCACCCGTAACCCCGAGCATTTCGGGCATGCCGGGAGCGCCTTTGGGTCCGACATAACGGATGACGACAACATCTCCGGCTTTGATGCCGCCCGTTTGAACGGCTTTGAATGCGGCATCTTCAGTGTCGAACACACGTGCCGGTCCGACAAAATTGGTGCGATTGTGTCCAGAAAGTTTGACTACGCAGCCTTCCGGCGCGAGCGAACCGCGCAATATTCCGATGCCGCCCGTTGCTTTCAATGGCTTCTCTACAGTGGTCAAAACTTGCTGGCCTTCTGTTTCCACTGCATCTGCGGCTTCCTCGAAAAGGCTGCGCCCGGTGACGGTTGGCGAGTCGCTGATGAGTCCCGCATCTTTCAAGCGCTTAGCAAGAAGTCTCTGACCGCCGGCTGTTTCCATATCAGGCGCTGTGAAGCGACCGCCCGGCTTGAGGTCGGCGATGATGGGAGTCTTTGCAGAGATGCGATCGAAATCATCGAGTTCGAGAGCAACGCCGGCTTCGCGTGCGATGGCGAGCAAATGAAGAACTGCGTTGGTCGAACCACCGGTCGCAACAACAGATGCGATGGCATTTTCCAATGCTCGGCGTGTGATGATTGACGACGGGCGAACATTCTTTTGCAAGAGTTCCATTACAAGAATGCCGCAGCGCTCGGCTACGGCAAACTTCCTTGGATCTTTTGCTGGCACGTCATTTGCACTCATTGGTGACATGCCGAGAAATGTGGCGGCGGTGGACATGGTATTGGCTGTGAACTGTCCACCACAAGCTCCAGCGCCAGGACAAGCGCCGTTCTCCATCTGTTTGAGCTGCTCAGGGGTCATTTTGCCGGCAGCGCAAGCGCCAACGGCTTCGAATACATCCTGGATAGTGACATCATGCCCTTCATATTGACCGGGCATTATGGAACCACCGTAAAGCATTACGGAGGGAAGATCGAGGCGGGCGAGCGCCATGAGCGTTGCCGGGATAGTCTTATCGCAAGCGGAAAGTGCAACTACAGCGTCAAACATGTGACCGCGCACGCAAAGCTCGATCGAATCAGCGATCACTTCGCGAGACACGAGCGAAGCCTTCATCGCTTCAGTGCCCATGGAGATGCCGTCGGAAACGACGATTGTATTGAATTCGAGCGGGGTGCCGCCGGCTTTGCGGACGCCGTCTTTCACTTTGTCGGCGAGCTCACGAAGATGGAAATTGCACGGACCGACTTCAGTCCAGGTGTTGGCGATGGCAACGAGCGGCTTTTCGAGGTCGGCATCGGTCAAGCCCGTAGCCTTGAACATTGCTCTGGCGGGAGCGCGATTTGGTCCTTTTTTGATTCCGTCGCTGTACATATTGGGTTTCTTTCGAGTTGGTTTGTTGAGTGTTGCCGATTTGATTCTTGAAGTGTTTTCTTTTGAGTTGGTTGACCGAACGGTCAGTCGAAAAGAGCACCTAAGACAAAAACCCCGCACCGTGTATTCCGGGTGCGGGGCTCAGTAGTTTGGTTATCCCTAACTATGCAAGCGGTCCGCTCCCGGTGTGCAGAATAATCAGCACCAGGTTCAGAATAATCACGACTTGCAGCACGTTAGAGAACACTAAGATTTTCCTTGCAGACTCATCGGGGCTGGTTTTTCAGCCCTTCAGTAATTAGGTGTTTCTGGAAGAGGCACAAAGTTGCTTGCGCGTATTACCAGGATATCTCATGCCGCTGAACCGTCAACCCTTTGTTGCGCAGATGTATTCTTTAAACAACAATGGCCCGATTCGGCTGCTCATTCCTGCCTCTACGAGGCGCGATAGACCGGCGAAGCATGAGCTTTTCCGACTACTGCAGCATTCATGGAAGCTTTGTTCACATTTCCATCTTTCGAGAAATGTTGATCTATATAGGCACGGTTCGTTGCATCAATCAGCGCTCGCATCGCGGCAACTTCGATGTCCTGGTCGACTCCGTCGCCCTCATATTGTTTTCCATTTGGTGCGGTGATGACTATGCGCGATCTACTGTTTGCATTAATCCCGGCGCCTTCTGAACGGCTCTGGTGAGACAAGATCTCAATGAAGCCAAACTTGTCTTCAATTGCGCGCTTAACTGCAGCGAGTGCAGAGTCTCGGCCGAGATGCTCTTCCTGTATCTCGCCATTGCGATCGAAAAAGCGACCGTGCAATCTCACCGTGGCGCGATTTGCATTCTTGCCATAATCGATGCGATCGATCGAAATAGGCTTTCTGTATTCAAAATACGCGCCCATGAGTTCTTCATCGGTGACGCCTTTGCGCCTTTCGCTGAACTTGTCTTTGATGTACTGTGCAATCGCCGCTTTCTCGGCATCCGTGCAGACGTATCCATAGTCTTCGATGATCGACTTGGCATGATTTCCTCCACTGAGCGGACCGAATAACATAGTGATGCGCTTGCCGATATCACCTAGATCAAACGGTTGATAAGCCATCGGATTCTTGAGAATCGCGTTGGTGTGTCCGCCCGAAGAGTGACGCGCAGCGTTATCACCGCTGACCGGCCAGTGCGGCTGGCGCGGCAACATGTGTTGATTAACAAAATCTGAGATTGCCTGAATTTTCTCCGCGGCGATGCCGGTAAAGAAGGGCTCAGAGCCCTGCTGACGCTCACCGAATTGGCGAATAATCATGATGCACTGCTCGAGAGATGCATTACCTGCTCGTTCTCCGATGCCGTTGATGCAACCTTCGATTTGACGCGCCGGTCCGTCGAATACTGCGTTGATGGTGTTCGGCACAGCAAGACCGAGATCGTTATGGCAGTGAACAGACCATGTGACGTTCTTATCGGGAAACTCACGCTCAATAATTTCTGCGTGCCTGCGCATTTTCGCAACGAAGTAATCTTCACCTTCGAGAGAACAGGCACCGCCGATTGTATCCGGGCAATTGATGATGGTGGCGCCAGCCGCAACTGCGGCACGAATGCATTCAGTTACGAAATCGAAGTTTTCTCTCATACGAGAATATCCTTCGGGGCTGAATTGCACTTCCAATCCGGCAGCAACTGCCATAGCAACCATGCGGTAAACATCGTCCGCAATACCCGCTTTATTGTCGGCGTTACGTCCAAGAGATGCCGGCATGAGCTCAGGGTCGACCGGGACATAAGTATGCAAACGAGCTTTTCCACGGGAAATCGCAGGCTGAAGTGATTCAATCGTTTTGATTACTTGCTCTTCTCGAAGTTGGCAAAGAGCGGCAACAATCGGCATGTGCTCCATGTGAAGCATTTCTTCGGCAATTGTATGAACGATGCGGAAGTCTGTGCTGCTGGCGGAGGGGAAGCCAGCCTCCAGGATGTCTACTTTGAGCATCGAGGCCAGGCGCGCATATTCAATATTTTGCTCGAAGTCCATTCCGGCGCCGGGGCACTGCTGCCCATCGCGGAGTGTCGTATCGAATACTTTGATTTGACGCTCCTGCTCACAGCGAAGAATTTCATTTGCCGCTGGTGCCTTTTGAATCATGATGCCCCCTGGAGGATGTGGATTTTTCTGGATGAAACAGAAAGGGCTCCGTCGAAGACGAAGCCCAGATAAAGCTGAATAAAGCTGGCTTCGTCTACTTAAATTCGCTCAACAGCAGGTTGCCCAGGTCGAGACCCAGGGACAGCAGTAGCGAGGTAGCCAGATTCATTTGCATACCGACATTCTGCAATCCGGTCCGAACCGTGTCAATCGTTCTTTGCGAAAACCGTTACGTGGGGGGGTTGCGTAGAACTTATATTGATAAAGAACAGGTTTATTTATACATATAGGCCATTTTTTACTGGCGAATCTGCAACGGGTTGTACTTGCCGTTACTCATTTGCTTTTGAATATTCCCGGGCAACTTGGCATTGATTTGCTGAGCGATTTGATAGAGTTGAGCCACATCTGGATTATTTCGATCAAGTTCATAAGCAAGTGCGATGCAATCGAGAGCTCCATCGAATCCGCGCTGTTGCCCGTCAATGTCAATCGCCTGACGACCGGAATATGTATCCCCTCCGAGTAATCTGGCTGTTGACTGTGGATCGGTGTCTTGCTTTGCATATCCACTGGAAAGATACAGTGTCGCGAGATCGCGAAACAGCTTAGCCTTGTAGCGATCGTCCGCCGAATTTCGGTTGGCTGCAATGGTATTTCGAAGATCGACCTCGAGCTTAGCCATGTGCGTAGCGTTCATTCCTTCTCCCCACTTAGCTAATTCCTTAACTGCTGCAAACATATCGTGCTCGCCGTAAATTTTAGCTTCACCCTCTTCAATACGCTGCTTCACTTTATCAAGATCAGCAATTTCGGACTGATCAACTTTTTTCCCCGCGATTTCTTTACCGAGATTTTCTTCTACTTGCTTCTTTGCATTGTCCACATTGATACGCGCAATAATCAGATCTCTTGCTGCTTTGGCACCAACGTCTAGATTCATGCCTTCAAGCAAATACGTAGGCATATCGGTAATAGTCGTTATATGAGTACCATGCGACAAACGTGATTCCGCAAATGCCGTGCACAAAATCACAGCACCACGATTAGCCTCAAGCATGCTGCCAAATTCGCTGGTGGGTTTCGTCAGCCACTCTGTGCGATAAACTTGCAATGCAGCTTCGCCCCTGGCGCCCTTCGTTTTTCCCATGCCCTCTTTGAATACATTTGACCACGCCATAAGTCCATGCGCTTCGTCTCCGGCACCAAGCGCTCCAAACTTATCGATGGCTTCAATCATCGAGCCGTCGGTACGACTATTAACGTCAGCCTCGAGCAATTTCCATGCTTGGTCTCTCGTATGCGCCGGTGCAACCGGCTCCAATAGCATGTTTAATCCTCGAAATGCCAGCCAAGTACCGGCAATCAACCCTGCTCGTTTCCAATTCAGGATGCTGGCTCCTTCGCTCAGAGTTGCAGCACGTTGTATGGGTAGCAATGCTTCGGCGGCAAGCACGAAAGACTCTGTTGTAGACTGCTTGAAGTACCGAGAATAACTGGGCTCATCTCCAGGGCTCAAGGACTTTTCAATTAATTTTCCTCCCACGATGGCAGCAGCACCGAATAAGCCAATTTTCAACATACTGGTCTTCGGACCAATAAACAGTGCCGCAGGCACCAATGCCGAGTTGATGCTGTCGCCAATGCCATTGCCATGGTTCTTACCGAAAAGAAGCTGATCTGCATAGTGATCGACCACCATCAAGGAGCCGGCTACCCCAGCTCCTTTCACAAAACTAGGACCGAAATCACCTATGAATGATTTCACACGCGAGGCGGCTGATGCCTCCGTCGCAAGTAAAGCGGACTGAGCGGAACTTTGGTACTCCTTGAGCGCCGCCAATTCGTCGGCAGAAAACAACCCCTTTTGTCCTGCAAGTACCAATTGTTCATGCGCTGCAACACCGTTATTGGCAGTTGAAAGTCGCGTCAATACGCCTTCAGCTTTTGAAGCAAGTGGAATTTTAGTGTCTGAAAGTTTGGAAAATGTGTCGCCTCTAAACTCCAGTAGAGCTTGCGCTGCATCATTTCGCCTTATTGCTCCTTGCAAACCAGCAGGCATGACGGCCCCGGGTTGCTTTAATTCCTCAAGAAGCTTCAATTCCTTCGTGCTGAAAAGAGCCTTGCCCTGTCCACCATTAGCCGCTATAGCCTGTTGATTTGCGGTTATCGCTCGTTCAGCCGCTTTGGCGCGCTCGATATCATCAGCAAATGTGTTGACTTTGGTGAATGGCTCAAAAAGAGTGGACCTTTCGGTGCGCCACTTGAGAGCAGGCTGAACAGGCTGGTTGAAATCTGTCATCTGCTTGAGCAGGCCGTTTGGTCCATGTATTTTTCTTCCAAGGAACTCTAGATCCGGGCCATTCCAGGAATTAGGGTCATAGCTTTCACGCCAAAACTTAGTGACTCTTTCTCGAAAATTACCAGGCACTGCATCTGGTTCCAAAAAGACATTGCGTGTATATCGATTCAGAATTGTCGGTACCGCTCTTGCACCAACGACTCCACCAATCCCACCAGCTAATAGATTTCCCTCCGTGCCGATCGCGTTATACTCAAGTGCTTTATCGACCAACGCGCGCTGCCGTTTAATTTCTGATTGCTGCAGCCAGACATTCGGCTGTACACCTGAAGCAGAACCATTATTGCCAGTCTCCTCAACCGGCCTGACGAGTGCTTCACCCGTCAGCGGATCAACTTCTGCTGACGGAGAATTGCTAGATACAACCATTGGTAAATCTGCTGCATACGACTTTCGCCAGGGAGCTGGCTGCTCGCGTTCTTCATGAACACCAGTGAGCAAAGTAGAATCGGCATCGCTACCATATGTTGCACGCCATGTCGCGCGTGAGCCCACACTACTTTCCATTGGTACTCACCTTAGCCTCACTCATATATGGGAATCTCTCCTCACTTGCATTTACCTCCTTCGAAAGTTATGAACGCGCAACGCCGAAGGAGAATCTGCACTTACCATCGCGCATCGTTGTCAAATTTCCGTTAGTCAAATACTTGTCGAAATATTTATGCGGTTCTCTCGCGTCGAAGGAAAAGCCATGAATGTCAATCACCGGAACACCAAGGATGAGATTGTCGGCTCCTACCAATTCCCAGGTACCATTTCTCAATCGAACATAGGACTTGCCATTCAACCGAACCTCAAGGACCTCAGTGCCAAAATAATCAATTTCAAAAACATCACCACACATAGTGACAAGCAAAACTATTTTGTCATTTAAAAATCGTAAGTGAGAACCGTCGATTTTAAATACATCAGCCACAGCACCTGAAAGGATCACCGCCCCTTCGCCGTTTACAAACACATCGCCGTACCAGGGTCTTTCCTTGCCGCCATCAGCGTAAGACCAAGAATTAGTACCAGGCTGCCGCTGCAAGCGATTACCGTCCTCAAAGAATACGGCAAGCGGCACGGAGTCTCCATAAGTCTCAAGCAAGAACCGGGTGCGACCAATACCACATGTGGACATCTCAATTACTGCGCTCTCCTTCTTGGGTGCGAACAGACCTGGACAAGAAGCGCTGTACGCATTGATAAATGACGAAAAGACTGAAGAATCGAGAATCACGATTGATATTCCCCTTTAATCAAGCCGCAACCAACAGTCTGGTGCATTCATGTACCAGTGACTGCCGTCAGGCGATGCGACCAAAATAACGTATCCCCCGCGGCGACTAGGATTGCGGATCATCGTCGTCCCATCATGGTACTTTGCGGAGATGATTGAGTTATCTTCGTCTACACCAACGACAAGCTTCCCTTCAGACAATGAATGTACTGAGGTTGGGCTAACAACACTTAGAATGTCCCGGTAAGAGGGTCTATTCAAGTTGAAAACACTTGCATGAAAGTTGAATTGATCTCCTATCCGCATGAATTACCTCTTGCTGCTACTGCTGGTTTAAAATATCTAGACCCTTCGCTGATACAAATGAGTGCACCAAAATCGAAACTTCGACTCCATAATCGCAACTAAGAAACAACACCAGCAAGAAGCACCATCAAGAAAACCACGACGGAGCCTATCATTACCGCAGCCCGTTCATGTCTGCGAAAAACGGCAATCAAGAAAGGTAGTGATGTAAAACAGACAGAGGCACCGATCATGGAAAGAGTAATCGCATCTGCCTCTGAAATCGGCAATGCACTCAACAACCTTGCCGCAAATACTGCGACACTACTCAACGAACTCACTAGCAATGCCGATAGCATCACAGAGCGAACCAGACGGCTTTTCTCAGCAGTCCGCTGGACGAGCGGGATGCTCGAAATGGAATGCTTCTCTTGAAGTGCTGACGTCATAGTTGATTTTCTCCCAATCGCGCCTGCGATGTCGACCTGCGCAAACGATGGGCGCAGATCGAACATCAGCAGTAAGTGACCTACACTGCAAAACTACATTGGGCTTGTGTAATTTCAGTGACACCACATTTTTCGAAGAAGAACAACATTCATTATCAATCGTGCTTCTTCCCTTCCTTCTCTTCTTCCTTCTCCTGTTGTTGTTCTTGCTTTTGCTCTTGCTTTTGCTCTTGCTTCTGTTCTTGCTGCTCTTTCCTCTCCTCCTTTTGCTCTTGCTTTTGCTCTTGCTTTTGCTCTTGCTTCTGTTCTTGCTGCTCTTTTCTCTCCTCCTTTTGCTCCTGCTTCTGGTGCTGTTCTTCCTGCTTCTGCTCTTGCTTCAACTCCTTATGCTCTTCCTTTTGTTCTTTCCGCTCTTCTCGTTTTTCAGCACGCTCTTCTTTCTTGTCGTCATGAGCGTCTCGAATGGGTTTGCAGTCCGGCTCCGGTTCACATCTCGGCGGTGGCTCGGGTTGCTTAGGTGGACACTTCGGCGGCTCTTCCGGTGGCTTCGGAGGACATGGCTTTTCCGGCGGCTTCGGAGGGCATGGCGGCTCCGGTGGCTTCGGAGGACATGGCTTTTCCGGCGGCTTCGGAGGGCATGGCGGCTCCGGTGGTTTCGGAGGGCA
>JAIETE010000017.1 GCA_019745505.1 Candidatus Obscuribacterales bacterium
GTGAAAGCGAATCAGAAGGAGGTGTGCGATGTATATCGTGTATTTTTCGATCTTCGTGTTTGTTGTCTTTTGCCTTTTCATGGTGACGGATGAAGGCTCGCACTCGCCTGAAATGGCGAGTCTTTTCATTGTGCTGTTCATGGTCGTCGGCTGGTTTGTCGGAGCGCTTCTGGCTTTTGGTGCGCAATGCATACTCGTGCCGACGAAGGAGGTGGCGCTTCAGACCGTTGAATTGGTTGCTGTTCGAACCGGCTCAGGGGTCCTCGATGATGACGCTGGAGCCAGGGCCGCTCGTGTCTACGTGCGCAACCAGGACGGAAGTTTTTCTCCTGTTCAAATCCCTGCTGACGCCGATGTTCGCATCTTCGAAGACGCAGCACTTGATGCTCGCGGCTCCTGGACTCAGATCGCGGAAGTCACAGACACGAATTCCAAATGGTATTCGTGGTTTGCTGTCTGGGATACGAAGAGAGTGCGAAGGCACGTTTTGCGAATTCCGGTCGGCGCTAGCGTCGAATTTTTCTTGCTCCAGTAGCTGGAAATAGCTGGGTGAGACAAGGGAGCAAACAGCTTGTTGCCTTGTCTCACTCGACTATGGAATCTCTTGAGCCCGCCTTTTTGTCTTAAAAAGGGCGGGTTATTACTAGTGTGAGTAGTAAGCTGGTGCATTGTATGAACCCACCGGTAAGCTGTCTCAACTTCTTAGCTCCACTCAACACGATCCATTTGCGCTTCACCGGCAATCAAACTATCGATATCAATGAAAACTTTCTTGGCAAAGGCTTCTCCATCCTTGCCTTTGAACCACTGTCCGGGGTCGAGATGGTTTTTCTCGAATTCCACCATTACGCCCCATTCCGGATCGCCGTCGACCTCACCCATATCTCCTACAGCGAAGGCAACGGCCACCCAAACTGAGAGCTTTTGCTGCTTGATCCAGAATCCCCAGCCATAGTCTTCCTGTGTCACTTCAGCGCAGTCATAGCCCTTCGTTCGCAGATGCGAGCGCAGCCAACCAGCGAACTGGCTGCCGGGCATCCCGTTGCAAAATTCTCGGTCGCCTTCAGGGGCGGTCGAAAACATTTGAGTTTTTACACGCAGACTGAGCATGAGCCAAAAACCTCGAGGACGTCGCAAGATTTTAGCAAGGCTGTGCACCCGTCGCCATATCGGATGCGATTCAGGCAAACAAATTAAAAGCCCCCCACTTGCGCAGAGGGCTCCCCCGTTTGAAAGACCGGAAAGGTTTGGGTTTTCTGTTTTCTATCTGCGCAAGTATTTCTGGGCTGCCGGTACTTGCTGGCAGAGTTTTTCGATGTCGCAGTGCACCTTGTCGCCTGGGCGCAGCATCGGCGTATAACCGGGAAACTGTTTGGCGAAATGAGCAGCGTTTTCCGACATCATTACGGTCATACAGTGCATGATTTCCTGGTTATTAGGCTTGTGCTCTGGGTTGAGGCTGAGCAAGCGCTTTGCCACGTGCCAGTAGCCTTCGCCGTGGCGGATGGTGAAAATGCCGTCCGGTACATCGACAAGCTCGACCTTGTCGGTCTTTTCAACTTTTTCTACTTTGTTCTTCGCTTCCTCGATTTCTTCGCACTTGCTCTTCGGTGTGAAGTTTTCAGCGGTTGGAGCAGTTTTTTCTTCGAATACTTCTTTGGCGGCGTCGTAGTTCTTCTTCAGATCTTCGTGTGAGCTGAAGTCCTGCATATTGAGCGCATCGAAGCCGCCTTTGCGTGCCAGCTTGTTGATTTGGAAGCCATCGCCAGCTCTGTTCCACGACATATCACCGTTCAAGATATGCAATACGTAGTCGCGATTCTTGTCGTTGAAAGTCGCATCTTGAGCGTTTTGACGGCGATCGCATTCATTGACGAAGCGCTCCATCTCGCGCACGGTTACGCGTCCGTTGACGGCGCGAGAATTGAGATATTCGAGGAGCGGCTTGCCGCAGTCGCCTTCTTCAAAAAGTGGTGACATCGATTCGCGCGCGGATTCTTGCTTTTCGTGCTTGCGATTAGTTTTGTCTTGCCTTCGCAAGTATTTATCGACGTCTTCGTGTTCTATTTCTTTTCTCGTATAAAGCGCGTCGTGAGTTTTTGCAACTTGATGGAAGAAATCTTTTCTGCCCATTTGCTCATCGAATTGCCTGGCAAAGATTGTGTTGCGACCCTCTTCCTGTCTGATTTCGCTGTGGGTGAGCACGCCGTCGGGTCCGGACGGGTCGCCGGCTCTGCGCCCTTGCGTATCGAGGCGATCGAAATTGGCTCTCAAATATGCGACGGAAAGTCCCGGAAGAAATCCTCTGTCTCTCAGTTCATTGTTTATGTCTTTCCAGTATTGATCAGCTTTTGCTTGGTCTACTTGTTGGGTTGGTGAGCAAAGTCGTTCGTTTGCGAGGAAACCGTCGAAACCGTTTTGAAGTGCCTGATAGGCACGGTCATAACTGTTTGGTTGTCCTTCGGAAGCCAGGCGTGATACTTCTGAAACGATAGGGTCTGACGACTTAGTCATGGTCAATGAACTCCGTATGTGTTCGGGGGGTGCATACAATCTGCGCCTGCCACATAACATTCACATCACACTTGTGCTTTCGTGCTTCGTATTTTGCCCATGGGGTAAGGGTCTTGGCAGATAGGACAATTAGTCTGCAAGGCTCGAAAACAAGAAGAAAATGTGCTGAATGGCGGAACAGTCGCCTTGAGAGCGACTGTTCAACCGGATCGGCTAACTTTGAAAACTTGCGCGTGTCACCGCGTCAAAAGCGAGCGCGTTTTTTCTGCGCTCGGGATTTACCCTATGAACTGCTCCTCTTGCGTCTTTTCGTTGTCGCTGTTGATCAGCGAAAGGATGAGCGAATGCGATTCAGGCATAAAGCGATGAGCATAGAAAGGAGCAAGATGACTGTAATGTGCTTTGAGAACGCGACCGACGATGCGGCGGTCAGAGCGAGCGCCCAGGCAGTATGCTCTGAGAAGAGGAAGGACCGCTTTCTCATGTTTCATCCATCCGAGCAGGTGCGCTGCCGCCCTTCGCACATCGTCTTTATCCGATTGAATCTCGCTTTCCAGGGTAGACAATCCGGTCTTTTTGGCGATGACTTTTAAGCCCTGCTTGGAGCGGTTTATCGAAAAAAAGCCTGTGCCGGTCTCCAGATTCTCAACCAGCCTGCGCACTACAATGCGCCTGTTCTCCGGCGATTTGGCCGAATACTCGAGCGCATATTGAAGCAGAGGTACTTCCCAGGCTTTCAGTTTCATCGCCGTGGGCATGGAGTTGTTTGTAGAGCCTCGCAAGAGCTTTTGCATAATGCGCAAAGCCTTGTCGAATGCTTCCAGTCGAATGTTTTCCAGAGGTGCGACCTCGGCTAGATGTTTGGTCACGATAAGCTCTTGCTCTAGTGTCAGGGTGGTGCCACGCGCAGCTTCCGGCGCACGCGGCGCAACCGGCTGCTGGACGAACGGAGGCATGTATTGGGCGTGAAAAGCGGAAGCTGCTGCTTCAGTCATCTGAAGACCTCACTGGTCACCAACGGGGGAATCCGTCAGGTTTCCGCAAGACTAAACGGGCAACATCACATTCACATCACAGAGCCGAAAACGCTCACCGGCGCGATGGCAGATTGCCGCAGCCCGATGAAAGATTACTATTTCGTTTTGTTCTTTTCGCCGGTTGTGTCGCCGAATAGTTCGAATACATCGTTCACATGAACGTGGCTGAAGAGTTCGTGCTCCGTATTTACTCGCTTCAATCCTTTCAGACTCGGAGGTGAGATTGTCAGAGACTTTTCCTGTCGCTTGAGTGTAGTGGAAAGCACGCACAAGTTCTCCTTGAATCCATCCAGGCAGTTGAAGCTGATCGGATAATCGAAACTCATCGGTACGCAACTCACCTTGCAAACGAGCTCTTTTGGCTCCTTTGGGATGTTTGCAAGGCGCAGGTATTTAGCCTTTATCGAGCGTGGGGCGTACAGAACCGTAGCGCTGCCTTTGATTTTCAGTTGCCTGCGTTGTTCGTCTGTAACATTCAGGTTGCGGTCATATGTGGCATATTCGAGATGGCCCTCTTTCTGGATGTTTGGTTTGGGCAAGGCCAGCATTTGAATGTCATTGCCGAGCTGATTGCCGAGTCGTCCCATAATCGATCCCATGAATTTATCGTGGGGAAAATCTATGAAATTGCCGATTTGTTCGTTGATATACACTACATTCCAATTGGGTGCAGCACTGTAGATTCGGTACTTTTGCTTGGGAAGAACAATCTCGATGGCGCGCGCAGTCATCGACACATTCATGTTGCCCTGCGCATTCGTATATTGGTCTATGCGCCAGCCTGGCTCCCCGGCAGGCGCTGGTCCGCCTGGAAGACTTATGGCGAATACAATCGCAAGAATGGAAAGGAACTTTTGCATGCGCTTGCTAATACCAGGGGCGTTTGTCGAGAGTTTCGCATTGCTTCCAATTGCCGAATCAAGCCACTCTCGCCATAATAACCCATCTGTAGTTGTGTCCGTTCGCGAAGCAGAGAATTTTGTGAGAAGATATCACTTTGTGTATGCGTGACATCGAGGTTATTGTGATAGGCAAACATTCTTGCGGAGAATCTCGAATTACTTGCATTGACTGTGGTTCGATCATCTGCAGCAAATGTCTTGTGCAGTGCCCGGTCGGTTTTCGCTGCAGTGCATGCGGCAACGTGAAGAATCCGCTGACGGCGCTTACACCATTCATTGTCGCCAAGTCTTTGATTTTTTGTGGGTTGGCCGGGTTTCTCGGTGGCTGGACACTGCCCTTTATCGGCGTGCCTTTTTTCGCCTGCATACTTGCCTATTTCTTGGGCATCATACTCGGTCGCATTCTGGCTAAATTAATCGACTACAGGATGGGCAGGGGCGTTGGCACGACAATCGTGTTTGGCGTTCTGATTGGTATGTCATTTTCACCGTACGGTTTCCTGCCTTTTGCCATGGCCGAAACACTGAGCAAGGCGATTTTCCAGATGAGTTCTCACTATGGAATTTTGGATGCTTTTACGGATATCGTTGCTTCGCTCTTTGTTCCGGTCGGATTCATAGTGGGAATTATGCGTCCGACAGTATGGGGTGAGCGATTCTAGTTTTCAGAGGCCCTGGTACTGCGGGTCTTGCTGTCATATTTTTGTCTTGCCTTTTTCTACTACGCGTTGTCGTTCGTGGCGCGAAAAAAGTCAGCCTTCCCGAAAATCAGTTCGGTGTTTACCGAATGGCTTTCGGGAAGGCAAAACAGCTATTGGGGCAGATTAATGCGCATCATCAGACGACTTTGCGAATCTCCACAGCAGGCTTGTACTGAGCAGAGTTCATGTCCTGACGAATGCAGCTTCCCAAGATGATGGCGATGCCCATAGCGGTGAGGAAGATGATGAAGGCGTTGTTCATGTCGTATTCCTTTCGTGGAGTTCTTGTTGATAGGTTGCGTTCTTGTTGATAGCTTCTGTCCCCGTATCCGGTGTGCTTCCGAAAAGGCTCATTCGGTCGGCGGCGCAAATTTTTGCGTCGTCGGCAGATAGCATTGCTTAGAAGTGCAAGGTTATTGGGGGTTGGGGTTTTCGTGAAGGTGGAAAAACGGGGAGTGTTCTGTTTTTAACAGACACGACTGTTAGCTGTCTCCAAAGCTTTGTGAACCGGTCTCAGTTACAGCTATGTAAAACATTCGGAAAGCGTCTTCTTGTGCAGGTTGTGGCGTCTGGCTGCAAAAAGCATCGAGAAGAAACAGCGTATGAAATTGAAACTTTCGGTTCAAATTTGCTCGCACGGCTCGCGACAACAGGGTGATTGTCAAGTGCTTGAAATTCACCAACACATGCTGTTTTGGCGTTTTTGCGCTTTCTAGATTGTTCCGCAGATTTCATATGGAATTTCCACTTTTCCTCTCGAGTCAGCTGCGCTAAGTCGTCACGTTGACGTCACGATCAATGCATATACTGAATGTACTCTCCGGAAACTCCACCACTTACCACCTGAAAAACCAGATTCTGCCTCATTTGGGGCGATTTTTGAGGTAGCCGTATGGCCGGTTCTGTGTCTCCTGATGGCTCGCTTTCATCGGTGAAAGATACGTCTTCGGGACCCTTGCTTATTGAAACTTCGCCCGCCGGCGAGCGGGTTGATTCCGGTGCGCCAGTCCTTTGCGAGCCAGGCGATAAATCTGGCTCAGAGGGCAAGCAGAGTTCGTCTTGCCCTCCTCTTCAAACATTCGATCCGGCCCAGAATGTGTTTGAGCTCTTCAGACCGGGCGACATTGTGGGTGAGAGATACCGTGTCCAGTCTTTGATCGGACATGGCGGTATGGGTATGGTCTACAAGGTCGAACAGATTTACCTGGGTAAGGAGCTGGCGCTCAAGATTTTGCACAGCCGCAGTGCTACCGATGTGACTGTTCGCAGATTTCATCACGAGGCTCAAGCTGTATTCGGAATCGACCATCCCAGCTTGATTTCAGTGCATGATTTCGGCTTGCTCGATCAGCGAATTCCGTTTCTGGTCATGGACTATGTGCAAGGTTGCAGTCTTGCGGATCGGATCAAAATGCAAGGAACTCTAACGGTTCACGAAGCTGTGCCGATTTTTCTGCGCATCTGCTTCGGCCTTGGGTATGCGCATGATCATGGAGTCATACATCGAGATGTAAAACCGAGCAACATCATGCTCTCTGATGGTATGTCTCCATCAGAAGACGGATGCGTCAAAATCGTCGATTTCGGGATTGCCAAATTCACTCAACTCGAAGCCAGCGACGTGCAGGCGCTCACGCGCACAGGCGAAGTCTTTGGCAGTCCTCTCTACATGAGCCCGGAGCAGTGTTCCGGCAGTTCTGTTGATCAGCGCTCCGATATTTATTCACTCGGATGCGTTTTTTTCGAAGTGCTCACCGGAACCACGCCTTTTGTCGGAGCTAATGCGCTTTCGACAATGATGCGACATATGGGCGAAAATCCTCCCACCTTGAAGGAAGCTTCGCTGGGCAAGGATTTTCCGCCGCTTTTGGAACAAATCATTTCCAGAATGCTTGCCAAACGAGCGAGCGAGAGATATCAGAACTTATCTCAAGTGGCTGTAGATTTAGCGGCTCTGGAGCGCTCTATGGTTGATCCTGTTCTGATGGCCAATACGGTTTTGGTTTTGGATAAACCGAAAGAGGTCAAAGATGAAAGTGGCATGGTCAGCATGTCTCGACCAGCTTTGTTTCTGCTTGCAGCTCTGGTTGTTGCCGTTTCATCCACCCTTTCGTCATTGATTACCGCCAGCCTTAATGATGCGAATCTCAAAGCCAAGGCGGCTGAAACGCCGGCGCGCGGCAAGAGCAAAACTCCTGCCGACCTGAAGCTTGTTCACATAGATGAGGCCAAGCAATTCGTGAAATCTCTGGAGACGAAGACTGGTCGGCCTGAAGTTTCAAGCAAGGCGATCTATGAGGCGATCCACAATCAAGCCGAGTCTGGCAAGTTGAGTATGCGATATATCGATGTAACTGAAACGACTCTCAGCGCCGTCGCTCGAGCCAGATGGATAGAAAGTCTGGACCTGCTGGGGTGTGGCGTGGACAATAGCAAGTTGTCCCTGCTGAGACAGATTCCACGCCTTTCCAAAGTCACTCTCAGCAATTCGACACTAGATGACAGCGGCGCAGCTGCCCTGTCTAAGTGTCCACGTATTGAGTCTTTGAACGTCAGTTGGTCTAACATCACCGCAGAATCTGTTCCATACTTTACGGCGATGCCAAACCTCAAGTATCTCGAAATTGGCGGAATATCTCTCACACCTTTTGCAATCAAAAATTTGGCTAATGACACTCGGCTTAAGAACTTGGACTTGCGAGGCATAATTGGCGTTGATGACGACTGTTTTGCACCGATGGTCGATTCGAGCCTCCTTTTTCTCAATGTCGAAAGTATTCCTATCGGCGACAAGGCGGCTGGGTATTTTGGCAAGATGCGCAATTTGTTTGCAATTTCCATCGGCGGCACAAACATAAGTCCGAGGGGCGTCGAGGCTCTGCTCATGAACGGCAAAGCAAAAACAATCACGTACACGACCACACCGTATCTCAAGAGAGAAGATATTTTGACTCTCGTAAAAAAATATCCTCTTGTTCGTTTCTGTGAAGGAAACAGGCGAGGCGGCGACAGTTAACTCAACAAAGAATGTCTTTCAGGCGCATGCCCGTGAAAACCAGCTTCAGAGCAAAGTTTCGCAAGACCGGTACGTCCGGCATTAGAGATAGAAGTCGAGCTTCCAGGCTTCGCTTGCGTCGCTCTTCGAGCATGGGCATCAGGTCATTCTTTCTGCCTGCCATTATGTCGGCAATTACTTCACCGAGCAGCATTCCCGAGGGCAGCCCGTCCGTTGAGGCTATGACCAGGTTGTTGACGCCGTGCTCAACCTGCTTTAGGAGAGGCAGCCCATCGGCAGGCAGCGAAAAGCTCGCCTGCCAGGCGTAGTCAACCGGCGGAATGGGAAAATTGTGCCGCCGGGCGATCACAGCATGCAGTCGCTTGATGTTCTCATCCTTGGCTGATTTGAGAAGCGGCTCACCCGTGCCTGGACTGTCCGCACCACCGGCGAGAATGCGGCCGTCCGGCAGGTAGCGCATGTACACGTAGAGCATCTGGTAAGTGTCCCACATGGCGATGGCGCCTTCGTCTTTTACGATGCGCGCAACGTCGGGACTGGGAGCGGTTACGATAATGTCGCCGCGCACCGGCACCAGAAGCCGTTCCAAGCTCTTTTTTTGCGACCATCGCTTACCATGCACTCCGGTGGCGATCAGCAAATGTCGAGCCTTGATGGTGTAATTGCCGGACTTTAGGAGGAAATATCCTTCGCCGTCCTGCTTGTGCTCGAAGGCTGATATCTCTGTGTTCTCGAAGATTTCGCAGCCTTTATCGTTGGCTGTTTTGGCGATGGACTCAAGCAGGCGAACCGGATTGACGCCGCGCTCATTCTCCAGAAGAAGGGCGCCATGAAAGGCATTTAGCCATGCCGGCAGTTGGTCTTTGCTCCTGAGCTTGGTCGGCATTCCGTATTCAGTGCGAATTTCCTGCTCGGCTGAGAGGATTGGCAGGTGCTTCTCCTTTGCCGCGGCATAGATGGATGTGCCCTTCTGCAGGGCGTCGGTGTCCATGTATTGGCGGACTTGCGACAATGTGTTTTCGACGGCGTCTGAGAGCCGCTTATAGAGCGCCGCTGCCATTTCTCTTCCGAACTGGGTTTCGATGATGCGCAGGTCTACGGTTGTTGCCAGGGATATCACGCCGGCGCTGAACCCGCTGCTCCCCTCGGCAATTTTGCCGCGTTCGAAAAGCATGACTTTGGAATTCTCAGAGCTGATTTTAAGGGCTGCTGAAACTCCGACAATGCCACCGCCGATAATGGCAACATCGCATTGCGCATCGGCAGTTAATTGCGGATACTCTCTAATTCTTGCGGCGTGCCAGAAAGGTGAAACCTTCCACGAAGCGATCGGCTGCTTCAATTCAGAACCTAAGTCCTTCATATACTCTCCGTATCATCTCGTGTCAGTCTTTACACCATTCCACGTCTGAGCACCGACTGAAAGGAGATATTGATTTATGATTGCAGTTGCCTGTTTAGCTGGAAAGGTCTTATGTTGTTGATGGTTGCCAGGTGGTTTTTGCCTGAAACGACCACAAGTTCTATCTCGCAAGCGCATCGCGTGACAGGGTTTATAAAATGCGCAGGCGCTTTCAAACGGGTTGCGCGAAAGGTGTCTGGCAAATCGCACAACCGGTTGCAAACGAAAGGGCGGGATTGATTCCCGCCCCTTGATGTTTACGGTGCTCTTGCCGCCTGTGCTTAGAGTCCAAGCTGTCTGGCAATGACCAGGCGCTGAATTTCCGACGTGCCTTCGCCAATTTCGCAAAGCTTTGCGTCTCTGAGGAAGCGCTCTGCCGGGAAATCCTCGATGTAGCCGTATCCGCCGTGGATTTGCACGCAGAGATTGCAGCATTTGCTGGCGATTTCAGAAGCGAATAGCTTAGCTTGCGAGCCTTCCATGGTGACACGTTTGCCATGGTCTTTCATCCAGGCCGCATGGTAGAGCATCAGTCTGGCGGCATGAATTTGAGTTGCCATATCGGCGAGATAGCCTTGGATAAACTGGTGTTTTCCGATCGGCTGTCCGAATGATTCTCTCTGCTTGGCGTATGTCAAAGCAGAGTCCAGAGCGGCTTGTGCTATACCCAGAGCGAGCGAGCCAATCGAGATGCGTCCGCCTTCGAGTGTTGTGAGGGCTTGTTTGTAGCCTTCGCCAACTTCGCCAATCAGGTTATCTTTGGGGATCTTGCAGTTGTCGAAAGTGATGCTGGCAGTCGGCGAGCCGCGCATGCCCATCTTTTTCTCGACTTTGCTGACGTAATAACCCGGAGTGCCCTTCTCGACGATGAAGGACGAAATACCCTTGCGGCCGAGGTTCTGGTCTGTCATCGCCATGATGATTCCGACATGTGCATCGGTGGCGTTGGTGATGAATTGCTTGGTGCCGTTCAAAACCCAATGATCGCCTTCAAGTTTTGCCGTTGTTTTTTGCATTGCAGCGTCAGAGCCGGTGCCTGGCTCTGTCAAAGCCCAGCAACCGATCCATTCGCCGGAAGCCAATTTCGGCAGAAATTTTTTCTTTTGTTCGTCGGTGCCGAACAACTTGATTGGGTTGGTGCCGAGCGAGCAGTGCGCTGCATAGCTCAAACCGGTAGATCCGCAAGCACGACCAATCTCTTCGCAAGCGATGGCGTAGCTTCTATAGTCCAGTCCGAGACCTTCGTATTCCTCGGGAACGAGAACCCCGAGGTAACCGAGTTTGCCAAGTTCTGCAAACGTTTCAGCAGGGAAGCGAGCGTTCTTGTCTACTTCTTGTGCCTTAGGAGCGATTTTTTCAGTCGCAAATGTGCGGATTGCTTCGCGAATGTCGTGATGTTCTTGGTCTAAGAACTCTCCGTATGGCAAAACATCGGAGGAGTTGAGGGTCGCGGTCACGGCGGTTCTCCTTGAATTGGTGCAAATGGCGCTCGTCAACAGCTACAAGCGATTTGCAGACTTTTGCGCGATAACGAAGAAAATGGCAGCGCAAAAGTGATGCCCAGATCCTATCGTGTAATAGGCGGAAACTGTCAGGATTTACTAATTTTTCAGGTGTTCCCACTTATTGGCGGCAGCCGAAAAATTCTTCGATTGCTTCTACGATGCGCTTGGAGGCTTGTCCGTCGCCAAACGGATTGACTGCAGTCGCCATGCGCTTATAGCTGTCAGGTGTCGTCAAAAGCTCGCGCGCGGCGTTGACGATGCCTTCCTGTTCGACGCCGACCAGTTTTGCCGCTCCGGCGCTTACCGCTTCCGGCCGTTCGGTGTTCGTGCGCATGACCAGAACCGGTTTTCCAAGAGAAGGCGCTTCTTCCTGGATGCCGCCTGAGTCCGTCAGCACAAAGTTGCAGCGGCGCATCGCATACACGAATGGGACATAGTCCAGCGGTTCAACACAGATGAGGCGTTCGTGCCCGGCAAAAACAGGCTCGATCGAATCGCGAACAATGGGATTCTTGTGGATGGGGTAGAAGATTTGAACGTCTGGAAACTCTTCTGCAATCGTTCGCAGAGCGCGCGCTATTTCCGTCATGCTGGAACCCCAGTTCTCGCGGCGATGTGCGGTAACGAGCAGAACTCGATAGCGCTGGAAATCCACGTTTGCAAAGAGGTTGAGATCGACTTTCGATTCGTCGAGTCGAGACGAAGTATCTAGCAGAGCGTCGATAACGGTATTGCCGGTCAGATATACGTTTTCGACGATGTTCTCCCGCTTGAGATTCTCAACCGCTAGCGGTGTGGGCGCGAAGTGCAAGGTTGCCAACTTGCCGGTTAAGCGCCTGGACATCTCTTCCGGAAATGGGTTGTAACGGTCCTCGGTTCTCAGGCCTGCTTCGACGTGACCGACGGGAATCTTGCGGTAGAAAGCTGCTAGCGAAGCAGCCATAACCGTGACCGTATCGCCTTGCACAAGCATCAAATCCGGTTGCGCGGATTCGAGCACTTCATCCATTGCCTTGATAACCCGAGCGGTCAGATCAGCTAGAGTCTGCCCATGTTTCATCAAGTTAAGGTCGTGGTCGGCAGCGATTCCGAACCACTTCAGCATCTGGTCGAGCATCTCTCGATGTTGCGCTGTAAGAGTGACAATCGGCTCCAAAAATTCTGATTTGCGCAAAGCGTGTACGACCGGAGCAAGCTTGACAGCCTCCGGACGCGTTCCAAACACACACATCACGCGCCTTTTCATGCCTGGATTCTAACCCATTTGCGCAGACAATTTCAGGATTGAAGATGTCATCAAAAGTCATTCGAAACACAGGCGTTGTAAGGAGCTCGCGTGTGGCTAAGATGTACATGGAATCCTCTATGGCGTCTGTAATCTGATAGACTCGTGGCAACTGTTCTCAGTTACTTATGTCTTCTAGCTAGAGGTTGATGTGGACGTAATTGTTGAAGGAAAAATCACGCCCGAAGAAGGAATTGATGAGGTAATTCAGACCGTCATCGATCTCAAAGCGGTGCAGCACGCAATACTGCGGGTGACCTGTGCGGATTCCGACTTGCAAGGACGAGTTGCCTTTTCGCAAGGTGGATATATCCTGGGCGGTCAAGTTGCAGAATCGGGTGAGACCGGTTATGCGGCCGTGAAAAAACTTCTGGAAGTGCGCAAAGGTAATTACGCCATCCTCGATCCGGGCCGCACTTACGTGCCTGAAGTGAATCAAAGTTTGTGGATAAAGGGCGAAAAGGTTATCGACCGTTTGCCGAATCTGCCGGAGTCAGTCGACGACTTGCTCGATGCTAATCCGGAATCTCTGGCGCAGAAAGTCGAGCACACACCAATCGGACGTATCGATATCAAGACGGATCGCTCCGAGGATGCTACAGGTGCGCCAGCTACGACAGTAGAAGACGTTAAGAGTAAGGCTCGCCAGTTGGACCTTTCCGGTGCCAAAACTGTTCAGCAATTAGTCATTTACGCAATTGCGGCAGTTATTGGAACGTTTGTTGCCATCAACTATGGCAGCGACATTTACTTCTACGTCATCAAAGCATTGAGCGATATGGGAGTGAGTATTTAGGCTCGCTTGCTCTGTATCATGCCTTTTCGAAATTTAGCTAGACTCGATTTTGTTCGTATTGTTCGGACGAAATTCTGATGTCGTCCAGCGCTGTCCCCTGGGTCAACATCGAATTGGAATGTTCATCACGCAAGCGCAGAACGTTGTTTTACGATTGCAGAAAAGGAACATTAGATGGCAAAGCAGCTTCGCCAGCTGTTTCGCAAAGTGAATTTAAGAGCCCCACGCGCTACTCGGGCGAAAGATTAGTCCGTGAGAAACCTCTGCTAATTGCTTTCCATGGAGGTTCCGGTCAACCGGAGCAAATGGAGAAACTCACGGGTTTCATTTCGCTTGCCGAGGAACACGACTTTTTCGTCGCCTATCCGGAAGGATTAAACCGAGGATGGAACGATGGCAGAGAAGTCCCCGGAAGAAAGGAAATCGATGACGTCGATTTCTTGATTAAACTCGTCGATAACTTGCGCCAATCGTTTCCTATAGACAGCAAGCGGGTTTACGCTTGCGGTATTTCCAACGGTGGATTCTTTGCTCAATACTTGGCGGTGCGTGCGCCACATCTTTTGGCTGCTGTAGGCTCTGTCGCCGCAACGGTTCACGAACCGATGTATAAGAATTTGTCCGTTTCGGTGCCGATACCTATCGTTTTTGTGATTGGCAAAGACGACCCCGTTATACCGTTCGATGGAGGTGAAATTGTACTTGCTCGAAGGAAATCTGGAATGGTGATGTCTGCGCAAGCCGGACTGGAATATTGGGTAGCCGCTAATCATGCGGATTTTCGTTGCGTTGAAATTGACTTGCCTGTCCTGGATAGAGAAGATCCCACTCGTGTTTTTAAACGAGTCTATCCGGCATTGCCCGATGGAAAGCCTGTGGTTGCCTACCTCATCGAAGGCGGGGGACACGCTTGGCCAATGGGCTGGCAATACTATCGGGAGCGCTACATCGGCACAACCAGCCGTCAGTTGGACGCAAGCAGAGCGCTTCTTGATTTCTTCTTTGCTCAATGTCTTTGAATTTCTCCTCGCGAGCCGCAAAAAACTGGCCTGAGCGCGTCTAATTTCGAAGACGACAATCAGTACGAAAAGTGGAGACTTTTCGTACTGAAGGCAGGGGCGTTTTTCTCGCGCCTGTCGGCTTCTTGCTTTTGGGGACGGAATGCGATCTGTTTTTCTATTTTTGAAAGTCTGCGCTGGTGAGGCTTTTGGGGCTTGCCTTTGATCCGAAAACCGCCAAGATTTCGGACTGAGGCGAACCGATTGAAACGAGAAGCCCTCCAGCCTGTATCTAGCGCGGCTGCGCAGGCAGGTGAGCTTGCGCTAATCTTTGCGTTTGGGCTTAGCAAAACCCTCATGAAGCGAATTTGATCCCGCTTTTACCAAAATTGTGTTTTCATCAACGGCAGCGAGCCCGCAGAAATGCTTAATACGCCGTCAGCTTCCAATCCAGGATGGTCAAATGCTTCGTGGTCAGGGTCCTAAAGTCTTGATTGTGTCGTTAGTGGCACTGTCTCTGGGATTTGCCGCCGAATACTTTCGCCACAAGGTGAACCACGACGGGATCCTCATTGCTTCTCTATGCGGCCTTGGACAGACAATCCTCACGCTCTGGATATGTTTTACCGTCGCACGCGCCAAGCAGATCAGCAGCAATTGGGGCTTCATCGGCTTGCTTGGCTTATTTGGAGTTGTCGCTCTGCTCTTTATTCCCGCCAAGACCGGGCAGGAAAGCGAGAATCAGAAAGGCGAGAAGCCGGAAATCGAGAAGCCGGAAATCGAGAAGCCGGAAATCGAGAAGCTGGAAATCGAGAAGCAGAAACTAAATCAACAGGAATGAAATGAGCTGATAAGAGACAAGCAGCAGAGACAAGAGGCCTAAAGTTCTCACAACCCGGTCAGTTAGGTGCTGAAATCCCGCATGCCGAAGCGTTCTCACAATGAAACCCACAAAATGCAGAGCATTGGCTGGCTGCGAGCGGCTGTTCTCGGTGCCAATGATGGCATAGTGTCTACCGCCAGTCTGGTTTTAGGAGTATCTGCCTCGGGCGCTGACCATGCAAGTATTCTCATTTCGGGCGTTGCGGGATTGGTGGCCGGTGCTATGTCCATGGCAGCGGGTGAATATATCTCCGTTTCCTCTCAGTCGGATACTGAGAAGGCGGCTCTGGCTCAAGAGCGCCGTGAGCTCGATGAGAATATCGGTGGCGAACACGCCGAGCTGGCTCGCATTTACATAAGCCGGGGATTAGAGCCTGCGCTTGCTGAAAAAGTGGCGGAACAACTTATGGCGCAAGATGCTCTGGGGGCACACGCTCTCGATGAATTGGGTATTACTGCTTCTGGAATGGCCAATCCGCTACAGGCTGCACTGGCTTCGGCCGCCAGCTTTGCCGCAGGCGCCGTCCTGCCTTTGATTGTCGCAATCGTCGCTCCACCCGCAATGATTACGCCTGTGATTGTCGTGAGCGCACTCTTGTCTTTGGCCCTTTTGGGCGGACTGGCAGCGAAGATCGGAGGGGCGCGAGTAATTCCGGCAGTGTTGCGAGTTACAGTCTGGAGTGCGCTGGCACTGGCTCTAACATATTCCGTCGGTCACTTAGCCGAAGGATTCGTTGCTAAGCACTGAGCGCTGCTGCTCACCTCTGATAGCTCGACGAGGCTAGAGTGCAGCATACGAGAGTTCGCATAGTGTCTAATCTCGCGCGTAACAATAGACGCGCGTTTTTTGTTTTTTTGTGCTTGCTACATAGCCTCGTAGAGGATGAACTGAGATGCCTAAGATCATGAGCTTTGTTTTGAAGGAAGATTAAACGAGCCTCACGAGAATCGCGCTAGAGATTACTGCGATTTCAGAATGCGGTTTGCCCCACTTGCGCGACATCTTCTTCAATTCTCGCGCAACTAGTACTTTTCCTGAAACTAAGCCTCAGAAGACTGATTTGGTGTGTGTTTTGAAAATTGATCAATAGCTCTGCCAGGTTTTTAGCGTAGATCGAGATCACCCAAAAGAGCCAAAGAGAGTATTGCTTGACAACTGTGTATTTCATTAGGCTGACTTCATAGTTCTTTTTCACCACAACACACAGAGATATCCAAAACCCAAAAACCTCATTGCCCTTCGGCTACCGGCAGTTTTATCCACAGCGCTTGCGCTGAGGACATGACCGTCGCAGTCGATTCGGCAAACCGCAGCCAGTCGAAGCTCGAGCGAAAGCGAAAGCAATGTCTGGCGCAGCGGTGTGTGTAGTGGTAGTCAGCGAGCACGAAGGTGGTAGTTTTCTCCCTTTCTGACCTTCGTCATCAGCGAAATCTAGGCCCCCAAGCTGGTGAACTTCGATGCTCAATGGTGCCTGCCGGTTGGTAGTGCACTTTCAGTCGCCG
Organism: Candidatus Obscuribacterales bacterium; assembly: GCA_019745505.1. Classification (GTDB taxonomy): domain Bacteria; phylum Cyanobacteriota; class Vampirovibrionia; order Obscuribacterales; family Obscuribacteraceae; genus QKMZ01. The sequence continues at coordinate 16,542 of JAIETE010000017.1, forward strand.
CGTTTCGTACCGGTGGCAATAACGGCTGACAGCAATCGCGCTCATGGTACGCAGCAGGTCGCACAGATGTGTCACCGGTGGGCGTTCATGTAAGTGCGGTTGCTTTTCAGGGAAGTGGAGACTGGGGCATTCGGGCTCCCACTGTTGTCGTAGGGGAAGGGAAACCAGACAGCAGCCCAGTGTCGCGTGGTTTTTAAGTTCGCTGTGTAGGCGGCGCCACGTGACACACCGCATTAACTTGCGCGATTCGGCATTCCGCCAGAAACGGATAGTCGAGCGCGTTTTTGTTCAACCAAAAACGAAAGGAGGTTACGCCATGTATTGCAAAAATGCGGCTCTGCATGTAGCGGCGTGGCGTAACAGCCGCGCTCGACGAACGCACGACCGCCAAGACAAACAGTTCGCACGATTCCAGCACACGACCTCGGAATGGTCTATCCGAGGAGCAGTGACTGGCTTCGTTTTCTCAAACCTAACAGACCGAAAGGAGGTAAGCAGCCATGAATAAGAAGCCATTCACCGTTTCTGAGTCTGATTTCGCGGCGTGGCTCGTTTGCCACCTGCGGTATCTGTTCAGGACCGTCGGTACCAAGAAGTCTCAGCCGTCCCTGCAGAAGGTGGTCGGTGACGGGACTCACGAAGCCGTTGCTGTTGAGGACGTCGCCGAACGCGCCGCCATCGTCGAAAAGCATGTCGAGCGTCTGCCGGAAGAGCAGCGCGCGGAAGCGAAGAAGATGATGGAGTCGCAGATCAAGGTCGCGGACCAGCAGGACGAGGAAGAAGAGCCGGTCATCGGTGAGGAGAAGGAAAAGCTCGAGCGTTGGCGCGTTCCTGGCACTGACCGGGAATTCGTCATGAAGTCGGACAAGATTGGGTGGGGACAGGACGACCTCGGTCGCCAGTACCTGCGCATCACCGACCGCAAGAGCGGACTGAATCCTGACTGGGTGGTCTGGAAGACCAAGATGGAGCTGTCGTTCGCTCGCATGGAACTGGCGCGACTGGAGAAGAACCGGGACGCTGTTGCGGCTCGTGTTTCGAAACTGGAAGCGGAGGCAGCAAGTCTCGAAGGTGGCGCGCGCGCTGCTGCAGAGAAGAAGCTGCCTTACCAGCGCGAAGTGCTGGCCAAGGAAAGTGCCAAGGCGGAAGAAGCGCTCATCGTGGTGAAGAAGCTTGCGTCGAAGCTGAAGAGGCAGATTCGCAAGTACGAGCGCGTGCGCACGCAGTTGTTCTTCTTCGCAATGGTGGCCGAGCAGACTCGGGACTTCCACCAGGCCTCTAGGCTGGCTGCGCAATTCCTCGGCGAAGTGTCCGAGGAGGAGCGCGCCAATGTGGAGAAGTTGAAGGCGGACTACCGGAAGCAGTTCGGTCAGCCGGATCGCGAGCCCGATTCCAACGGGTTCGAGTTCTGGTACAAGCCCGAACTGGGCGCGGAAGCGTTGGAGCAATACCTTGCGCAGATTCCCGAGATGGAA
>JAIETE010000233.1 GCA_019745505.1 Candidatus Obscuribacterales bacterium
ATCGTCCGTCGGTCTGAGGGCTGTCGACAACGACAATGCCTACCAATTGCGGGTTGTTGGCAGGCAGAAAACCTACGAATGAGGCGATCGTTTGCCCGGCAAGATACCCTCTGCCGCTTGCTGAAACTTTCTGAGCCGTACCTGTTTTTCCGGCCACCCTGTAGCCGGGCACTTTTCCGGCGATTTGCGTGCCCATTGCTATATTGTCCGCGAGCAAACCGGCGACGTGATGTGCCACCGCCGGCGAGATAACTTCTCTTTTCACCGGCTCGGTCCATTTCTCGGTGACACCCGTGCGCGGGTCATATATGCGGCGGATCAAGTGCGGCTGCATCCAAACGCCATTGTTTGCCACAGCTCCGACTGCCGCCACCAATTGTAGTGGCGTCACCGCTATTGCTCCCTGTCCAAATCCTGTGGTTGCCGCATCGAGCGGCTTCCAGAATTTGTGATTGAGCAAGAGTCCATGCGATTCTCCAGGCAGGTCGATTCCAGTCGGTTGACCGATGCCGAACTTTTGCAGCATTTCGTGGAAGACTTTCGGAGGCATCATCATGGCAATCTGTGCCGAGGCGATATTGCTGGAGTGTATAAAGAGGTGGAGCAAGTCGATCGAACCGTGACCACCGTCGTGATTGCGAATGGTTCGATTGCCGATTGTCAGCGAGCCGCCGTCATAGAAGGTCGTCGAGTTTTTGATTACGCCTGTCTCCAGACCCGAGCAGACAGTGAGAATCTTGAATGTCGATCCCGGCTGATAGACGTCGACCATCGACCAGTTCTTGGTCGTTTCCAATGCATACTTGTGATAACGGTTTGGGTCATAGGGCGGATAGTTAGCCCATGCGAGGATTTCACCGCTTGTCGGGTCAGCAAATAATGCCGTTCCTTTTAGAGCTTGCGAGTGTCGGCACATTGCCGCCAGTTCTTTCTCAGCCAGATGCTGCAGGTAATTGTCGATGGTCAGCTCAACGTGACGACCGAGCGGCGGTGAAATACCCCAGTCCGCACTAGACTCTTTGACGAGAATGCTGCGACCGTGTCCATCCAGCTGAGGCGTAGGCATGGCGCCGGTGTTTTTCAGAAGATTCTCTTCTTTCTGCTCTATGCCTCCCTGCCCTTTCGTATCCATATTTACGTAGCCGAGCAAGTGGGCGGCCAGCTGACCTTCGGGATAGTGGCGGAACGGACGCGGAACGATGTCGACGCCAGGCCAATTGAGCGCCTGGATTTCGTCAACAGTCTCGCGTTCCAGATGCCGGGAAAGTGTGATGACCGGATATCCCGCATTCATCAACTTATATACTTTTTCCGAAGGTTGGCGTGTGATTCTTGCCAAAATCTCCGATGCTTCGGCAACGCCTGCCTTGATCAGTTTTGGGTGCACATAAATATCGTATCTGGTGGTGTCGATGGCCAACGGCAGACCATGCCTGTCCGTGATCGCCCCTCTGTGTACCAGAAGATTGTGCTGCTGCCGCTGCACGTGAGCTTTCTTTTTAAGCTCCGGTCCAAGAATGATCTGTAAATAGTACAGGCGGCCGATAATGAGGACGAATCCGCCCAAAAGAACGAACTGCCAAAAACGCAGGCGCCACAGCGGAGATCGAGGACGCCTATCATGACGTCGTGAGCGACCTCGAGTCCCTAACTCTGGAGGAGACTGCGTGGGCAACGTTGAGGGCCTCCCGAAAGGAGTTTAGTATCCCGACATTATCGGGAGACTGTGCTTGTTCGCCTTGAAGTTAGACATCTTCGGAGCAGCTACTTCTTTGACGATCAAAACTTGCTCTGGAACTTGCAAGCCGTGACGTCCGACGACGCTGTCCTGAATACCTTCAAAAGAGATTGCTCTCAAAAGCTGCGCAGACAACTCGGAATTTTGTTCCGACAAGCGTCTGGCTTGTTCTTGTAGACGAGTCACGTCATTGGTGCGTGCGACGTCCAACCCGTAACCGAGAATGGCGATGCCACAGAATGCGATAAGCGAAGTACGCAAAACTTGATTGACGCGCACCACCAGTGGAGCCTTGCGGCTGTCGCGTTCCTGTATCGGAGCGGCTACCGGTACCAGATGCGGCCTGGCTTGGGGAGCCGAATAAACTATTTGCTTACGAGCACCTTCTTGAGACTTTTCGCTTCTGTGGACCTGTTCGGTAAAAGCTAGAAGTTGTGCGGTGTTGCTCGGCATGTGGTGCTCCCATCTAGATCCGTCGAATGAATCGGCGTAGAAAACGGTAGAAAAGCTTTTTTGCTAGCAGACTAAACCTTTTCTCCAACCCGTAGTTTAGCACTACGACTACGTATGTTGGCAAGCACTTCTTTCTCAGATGCAGTGACTGGTTTGCTGGTCATTATCAGCAGCTCAGGATGCTTCCCGCACGTGCAGACGGGCTGCCTGGGCGGACATACGCATCCTTTCTGATACAACTTGAGAATTTGCTTAACGATTCTATCTTCTAAACTGTGAAAGCTGATAACTGCGAGCCTGGCGCCCGGAGCAAGGATTTTCACAGACTCATGTAAAAATTTTTCCAGACTTGCCAACTCCGTGTTCACTGCAATTCTTAACGCTTGAAATGTTCGAGTGGCTGGATGCGAGTCGTCAAGCCTATCTGATTTGCTTTTCGATCGATTCTTGTTATGCCCTCTGGTACCACGGGCGGTATATATACATCCGGCAACAATCTCTGCCAGCTCGCCGGTAGTATGTATCGGACGCTTGCTGACTATACGACGCGCGATCTGGCGGCTGAGGCGTTCTTCGCCATATTTGTAGATGATGTCGGCTATTTCGCGTTCGGCATATTCATTGACTATGGTCGCGGCACTCAGTTTTTGAGTGTGATCCATTCGCATATCCAGAGGACCGTCTTTCAGGAAGCTGAAGCCTCTTTCGGGATTGTCAAGCTGCATGCTCGAAACTCCCAGGTCGGCCAGAATGCCACCATCGACAGTGCCGATGCCGATCGATTGCAAATGGTCGGCGATATCGCTGTAGTCTCCGTGCACGTAAGATGCGGCATCTGGAAGCCTCACTGCGACCTTGTCAAGCGATGCTTTGTCTTTGTCGATGCCGACCAATCTTCCTGTCGTCCCCATCTTCTTGCGAATCGCCTCGAGATGGCCGCCTGCTCCGACGGTGGCGTCCACGTAAGTAAGACCCGGTCGAATATTCAAAGATTCCAAGCACTCATCAAGAAGAACCGAGACGTGTTCTCTTGCTGCTTTCCCTTCGTTGGAAAAGCTCTTCTTGGAATCTTCCTTTGGGTTATTGTTGTCTATCTGTTTCTACTTAAGACTTGCGTTTTGCCAGAAAATCGAAATCCCAGCAAGTGAAATAAATGAGCTGAATCGTCAAAAGGCTCATCAATGCGGTCAAAAGCATCGGGCTAAGCCACTCCGGCCGTTCGGCCCAGAGATTAAGATACAGCGAGCCGTGCAGAATCGCCAGCGGCATGATGAACAATGAGATGATTGCGACAACTTGTCTCGAGGTCGCTGTCGTGCCCGCCCAGTGCCAGCGCAAGCCATCCCACCAGTATGTCGGCGCCACCTTGATGCCCAGACGGCGGGCGGGATAGAGTCTTCTGCCGCCGCGCAGTGGGACAAAGCAGCGTTCGCAGCTATTACAGGACAAGGTTTCTGTCAGTCCGTATGGTTCCAGAATCCCGTTATTGCAGCGGGGGCAAGGATAGGACTGGTTTAGCACGATCACTTGTTGGTGGAAGGAAAGCTGTTCGTATGATTGAAACATTGCCAATTAGCCCGATGTGGTCAGGGAGTCGCGATTGACGGGGTTGGCTGCGGTCGAAAATCGACGCACGGAATCACCACCAGACCTGAGTGAGGCTGGTCGCGGAGGTGACAAAAACCCTGTCACTTGTTAATTACCCGCAGAAGGGCATCAAACCGCGCTTACGGGGAAATATTAGCGATATTTAATGAGTCTGCGAGTCCCTCTATTTGGGACTCGCATCGCTCGGCGCTGCAAAACCCGCATGGATTTCGCTTTAGAGGAAATTATTTATTTGACTGTACGAAAAAAACTGTTTCCGCTCACTCTTAACTAACTGAAATATGGGTCTTTGCGACTGGCTCCAAGCGCACCAAGTGCCAGCATTACGCGAAACACTACGCTGTAATCTTGGTCCGAAAACTCGACATCCCTGTCGTTAAGCCGTTTGACATTGGGAACCAATTCGCATGCGTCGGCCATCGAAGTGTCATTCATTGACAGAGTCAGCTTTGTCGGGGATGGCGGTCTGAGCAGATTCCAACTGCTCTTTGCCTTGGCTGCCTCAAAGGCGGACTTTTCCAGTTCTTCCAGAACCTCGTCTTGTGGTCTGAAACAGGCTGAATATCTTGAGACAGCGTGTTTGACGACCGTGCAATTGACCTCGCCCATCAATTCTTCGCATTCTCTTTTCAGCGCATCGTCGCCTGTGATGAGAGCTACGGGGACATCGAATGCGCCGGCGAGATAGGCGTTCAGCCCAGTTTCTCCCACCAGGACGTCGTTTATGCGCACATCACGGAATACTTGGGCCCGATAAGTATGGGAAAGGACCCCGGTCGCACAGCCCTGACGCGCATGGTAACCGATGAAACAAGCGAAATCAGGCTTCTTCTCAGTGTGTACGCCGGAAACCATTGAGAACGGTTTTTGCCAGCCGCTGGTCAGGTGGGCTTTAGGATGCAAAAGTTCAATTCTCAGATTGCGCATATCCCAGTGAGAGTCATTTACAACGATTTCGTCACAACCCGCTTTCACCAGACCTCTTACTACGGCGTTGGTTTCTGCATGCATTAATTGAACCGAACGCTCGTAACCCGGCTCCCCCGGCTGTGTCTGGCTGGAATGGCAAATGCCGTTAATGCCTTCCAGGTCCACCGATATATATGCGCGCATGTGAAATTCCCTTAGTTTTCGCCCAGCAGGTGAGTATATCAATGAGCCAGAAGAATCAAAGTCTATTAAGGTCGAGACATGTCAAGCCTCAATCTGTATAATTGCGGCTGATCCGAATGCCCCAACGAGACTCGATTCGGATGCAGCACGGGCTCGCGAAGCAAGATGCAGACTCTTTCGGAAACCTTGAAAGCTCAGACGCCTTCCAGTTTGGATTCTCAAAGCCTGGCATTCACCAAGATGCATGGCTTGGGCAACGACTTTGTCATGGTTTCGCTGGAGGATTTGCTGGCTATTCCTTCTATCCTTTCATCCGTGAAACAAGGAATCAATCCGTTGCCTCAGCTCGCCAGGGGTATATGCGATAGGAATTTTGGCGTCGGTGCCGATGGACTGATAGTGGGTTTTTCTCTGGCCGGAAGTCCTGAGTTTGAAGCAGGTATATATAGCGCAATTGGTGCCGAGTATGTGTTTGATACCAAATGCGATATCGGATGGGTCTATACCAATTCCGATGGTTCCGCGTCGGCGATGTGCGGCAATGGTCTTCGCTGTTTGGGACTTTGGGCTCTCAGGAAAGAATTGGTTGCATCTAATAGAATTTTGGTGTCAACTAAAGCAGGAGTCCAAGAGATTCTCGTTGAAGACGATTCAAAAATTACGGTGGACATGGGTAAGCCCATTCTCCAGACCGACCTGATTCCTCTAAGTGGTTTATCCGAAGATAGTTTTGTGCAAGGCGAACTGAGATCCTCCGATTTCGAATTCAAGGCGACATGCGTGAGCATGGGTAATCCACACGTGGTCATTTTCGATGCGCCACAAGCTCGAGAAAGCTTGAATGAGAATGAATTCTCAGAGTCTTTGAAAGCACTTTCCATAAAGGTGCAGGAGCAAAGCCTGTTTCCGGAGGGTGTGAACGTGGAGTGGTGTCGCGCCGTCTCACGTGAGGAAGTCCACACCCTTATATATGAAAGAGGATGCGGTGCAACTCTTGCCTGTGCCAGCGGCGCAGCAGCAGTCGTTGTCGCTGCTGTTCTGGAAGGAAGAATCGATCGCAAGGCGAAAGTCCGATTGCCCGGCGGTTTTCTCTCTATTGAGTGGGCTAAAGCTGATGATCACGTTCATATGACCGGACCGGCCAAGACTGTTTTTACCGGAACGATCGATGCAGCCAACGTCGATAAATATATTCATGGCGGAAAGTCTGTTGATAAGGAGATTTGCTGCTCGTGATGATGCATGCTGACAGACGCAAAGACTGGATCAAGAGCCGGCGAAAGCAGCGAAATCAGGCTCGTAATGCTCGTTTGCGCCGGCAGTTCATGCGCTATGTGACTCTGATTGGTCTTCTTTATCTGGGCGGCAGCGCCGTCGTGCGTTTGCCGTGGGCAATCGAAAGCACCGACTCGCAATTGACTGTTCGCGGAAACTATGTGACCAGCCGCCACCAGATTGCGCAGAAAGTTGAAAACGTCGTCGGCAAACAACTCTTCAAAGTAAACCCAAGAGCTTTGGAAAACAGTATTGCGCAACTGCCGGCGGTGAAACACGCATTTGTCCGTCGTTATGCATTCCCTGAGCCGCATATTCTTGTCGAAGTTTTGGAAGAGTTTCCCTGGGCAACTTACGTGCCGGAGCCGGGAAAGTTGCCTGAATCTGTCATTTCCCAGTCGGGCAGAGTGATTCCGCTCAAAGATTTCCCGGCAATAATGCGCCCGCCTCTTCGCGTTTATGGTCCTTCAGCGCTGAAGATGTCCGCTGCTGATGTGAGCCAGTGGGCAAGCTGGTGCAATTACATTTCTCAGCAGACAAAGATGCCGGTCGAATCAATTGATTTGAGAAACCCGCATGATGTGCAGGTGGAGAATGTTGCGTTGCATTTAAAGCTGGGCTCTCCTGATACCTCTCTTACTCGCCGACTTGGAAGGCTGACCTCGGTGCTGGCCTCTGTCGATCCGATGAAGACGAGCCTTGAATATATCGATCTTGGCTTGGACAACAACATTCCGATGAAACTCGCGAAGATCGATCCGCGCAAAGAAGCTGCGAAGAAAGCCGCTGAAGAAGCCGCTAAGAAGCATGCTTCGGAAAACGAGCAACTGGCCGGTCGCGAACAAACTCTCTAGAGCCGTTAGTTTGACCTTCGACTGGGGTCGTAAAATTTCGCTTCCGGCATGTAGTCGCGGATCTGCCGATGCATTGGATGTATGTTTCTCGACTCGATATGCCCACCCTTTGCCGCGTCTGCTTGTCCGCATGTGTTCAGACCGCAGAGGTTCACAGAAAGAAGAGAAACTGAAACATTGACCGCATATGCGCCCAGCAAGATCAGCGGCGCGAGTTTTTTGCCTTGCTTGAAAAGCAATAAGGACCAGATTACTCCACCCCATAAAAGAGCGTTTGCAAACGAAATAAGCCCTTTTGCAAATGGGTTGACCGGATAATGAATTGATTCCAGATTCCCATAGATGAGCCCCGCGAAAAGACAGAAGACGGAACAGTAGATTCCTATCTTGGCAGAGCTGACTCTGGGGGGCGTCTGAGTACTTTCTAGCCGCATAGTTTTACCAGTCTACCAAACATCAAAGCGCTGCTTTAGCTTGTTCCCAGAGCGCCTGATACTCATCTTTCGAGTATTCCTTAAGAGGCTTTGTCGCCAATTCTTCCATTTTTGCAAAGCGCTTGCGGAACTTTTCGAGTCCATGAATTAGTGACTCTTCCGGATTCAACGAGTGCCAGCGAGCCACGTTTACGAGTGTGAAGAGGACATCTCCGAGTTCCAGTTCCACGTCATAACGCGCACTGGCTGCTGTTTCCGGCTGAGTAAGCGCGGGATTGGAAATAGCTTGGCGAAGCTCTTTCATCTCGCTCTCGACCTTCTCCCAGACTTCGCCTTCGTTGCGCCATTCGAAGCCCTGGCTGACGGCTTTCTCCGAGATTTTCAAGGCTTGCAATAGGGAGGGAAGTGTCCTGCTGATGCCATCCAGGCAAGATTTGTTCTCTTTCTTCTTTTCTTTCTTCTCTGCGTCTTTGAGGTCGTCCCACTGCATCAGAACTTCTTTTGCCGTGGCCAGGGATTTTTCTCCAAACACATGCGGGTGTCGGGAAATCATCTTGGTGTTTATGGAATTGGCAACATCTTGAATGTCGAATTTACCGGCATCTTTTGCTACTTGCGCGTTCAACACTATTTGCAGGAGCAAGTCCCCCAGCTCCTCTTTCAGATCCTCCGGATTGTCGGAGTGGATCGCCTCCATAACTTCATAGGCTTCTTCGAGCAGATACCGAGCCAGACTGCGGTGCGTCTGCTCTCTGTCCCAAGGGCAGCCGTCTTCGGCTCTGAGGCGGGAAATGGTAGTGATGAACTGGTCTAGATGAGAGGTCATGTTGAGCAATGTTGAGAGCGCCTTTAGCTTGTAGCAGTTTTATTTAGCGTCTTGAATACGGGTTTCAGAACGTTCGTAAAGCCTACCAAATAAGGCGGCAATCTTTGGGGAGAGTCTATTTATCTTGCTTTTGGCCGGACCGCCCCGGTCATTCGCTTCTATCTTGGAAACCCGCGCTGCTGGCTGTTTCCAGGCGTTAAATGCCTCTTCGCTGGCTGTCATGCAGCCGTCTAAGAGCGGCTTCTGCGGTATCATAGGGAGGATTGGCAACCAGTCCAATGCGCCTTAGATGCGCTTTCCGCAGAGCGATGGCATATGCCTGAGCAGCTGATTGGTTGGATGGTGTGCTGACGCAACACAAACTGTGCAAGGTCAAAAGGAAAACGCCTGTGGATATTTGTATTGTCGGTGCTGGTTACGTAGGTCTGGTGACAAGCGCCTGTTTGGCGTATCTCGGACATCACGTCATAGCCGTTGATTCCAATGAAGAAAAGCTCAACGCTTTGAAACGTGGCGAGATGCCGTTTTTCGAGCCTGGTCTGGAGCCTTTCGTCAAACAATGCGTCAAGAGCGAGTTCTTGACCTTCACTGACAAATTGGAAGATGCCGTCAAGAAGTCGGAAATTATTTTCATTGCAGTAGGCACGCCGCCGCTGCCATCCGGCGAGCCGGACCTCTCGGCCGTCATGGCCGTCGCCAGGGCAATCGGTCGCTCGCTCGATACTTCCAAAAAGCGCATCATTGTCAACAAATCCACGGTACCGGTCGGTTCCGGTAACTGGGTAGAGATGCTGGTCGGTCAGGGCGTCGAGAGTGTTCAAACTGTTCCAGCGCGTTCGTCACGCACCGATTTGCCCGCATTTACGGTTGTTTCAAACCCCGAGTTCTTGCGCGAAGGCAGTGCCCTTTCCGACTCTTTCTACCCTGACCGCATTGTTGTCGGCTCTGCAGACGACACGGCAGTCGCTACGATGAAGAAGCTTTTTGCGCCGCTCATCAATCAGACATTTGATCCTCCGGCAGATATTGCTCGCCCGGCCAATTTCGGCAAAGTTCCTTTCGTCGTTACCGATCTCGCCAGCGCCGAGCTGATCAAGTACTCAGCCAACGCTTTTCTGGCAATGAAGATCAGTTTTGCCAATGAAATTGCCGGTCTTTGCGAAAAAGTGGGCGCCGACATTCGTCAGGTCGCACCAGGTATCGGTCTGGATACGCGCATCGGCAGCAAATTCCTCAACGCGGGTGTAGGCTGGGGCGGCAGTTGCTTCGGCAAAGACATCAATGCGCTCATCAATGTCGCTCGCGAATACAGTTACCCAACCTCACTTTTGGAAGCAACTCTTTCCGTCAACGAACGCCAGCGTCTTTGCGTGATCAAGAAATTGCAAGAAGAACTGAAGATCGTCAAAGGTCGCACCATTGGCTTGATGGGGCTCTCATTCAAACCAAATACTGATGACTTGCGCGATGCGCCTAGTTTGACTCTGGTGCGTGCTCTTACAAAAATGGGAGCGCAAGTGAAGGTTTACGACCCGGTCAGTATTGAGAGCTGCCAGCGCAATTTCCCCGAACTGGAAATTGCTTATTGCACCAATCTTGAAGACCTCGCCAAAGACAGCGATGCGTTGGTTCTTGTCACAGAGTGGCAAGAGTTCGCAACCGCAAACTGGAAGCAATTGATTAAGAGCATGAAGTGGCCGCTCATCATTGATGGTCGCAACATCCTGCCGCAAGACGAGCTAACCGATTGTGGTGCAATCTACAGAGGTATTGGGCATTGAAGATTCTAATCACTGGCGCCGCCGGATTCATCGGCTCACATCTGGTCGACCGCATGCTTGCGGATGGTCACGAAGTGACGGCAATGGACAATCTTGTCACCGGCACGATGAACAATATCTCCCAGCATCTCTCCAATACTCGTTTCCAGTTCATTCATCACAATGTCTCCAATCATATCCATATCGTTGGACATCTTGATTGGGTCATTCACTTCGCATCGCCTGCAAGTCCAGTCGATTATTTGAATCTGCCGATCGAAACTTTGAAAGTCAATTCACTCGGCACTCATAATACTTTGGGTCTGGCATTGTCCAAAGGCGCGAAGTATTTCCTCGCCAGCACTTCAGAAGTGTATGGAGATCCCGAACAGCACCCTCAAAAAGAATCTTACTGGGGCAATGTGAACCCGGTCGGTCCGCGTGGTGTCTACGATGAATCGAAGCGTTTTGCTGAAGCGATTACAATGGCGTATCACAAGAAGCACGATCTCGATACGCGCATCATCAGAATCTTCAATTGCTACGGTCCGAGACTGAGAGCCAACGATGGTCGTGTCGTCTCCAATTTCATCGATCAAGCTTTGCGTGGAAAACCTCTCACCATATATGGTGGCGGTGAGCAAACGCGCAGCTTCCAGTACGTTTCCGATCTCGTAGAAGGAATTGTTCGCCTCACCGGCGTGAAATTCCACGAGCCGGTCAATCTGGGGAATCCACAGGAGCGCACAGTTTTGGAACTGGCAGAATTGATCAAAGATCTGACCGGCTCCAAGAGCGAAATTGTCTACAAACCTCTGCCGACAGACGATCCGAAGCGCCGCTTGCCGGACATTACCAGAGCGAAAGAGCTGCTCGATTGGACACCCAGCGTGGAAATTAGAGACGGTCTTTCCCAGACGATTGCCTGGTACCAGGAACAGCTTGCAGTGGCGAAGTAGTCAGTGCGAATTGAAATGGCTGGGATATTTTTTGAGGCACGAATTTACGAAATCCTCTTGAGCTTTTTCAATATGAACGGGAAGGTATATTTGATCTTCCAGATTTAAATCCGCGCCGTTATCGTCCTGATTTCGAAGAGAGATGCGATCAAGAGTGATCGTATTGACTGTACCTGCTTTTCTGTCAAGTTCAAATAACGCGTTGGCAGTAAAGACGTAGCAGCGATCGATTAGCGATAGCTGTTTGCTTATCGATTGTGCGAAAGTTGCAAAGAAAACTGCCAGAAGCGGCAAGGCGTATTGCGCATAGCCAATAAAGGCGGCGATGACGGTAGGAACTATGAAAATCAGTGTAAAAGTAGAAAGTAAACTCAAATGGGTCCGACTCTCAGGCAAGACTATCGTGTCGGGAAAATTTGCCAGTTCTTTTTGAAGGCATTCCCTGAATTGTTTTGCGTTGCGAAGAACTTCCATTTCTTCTGCATCTTCGAGTTCGTGTAATGAACTGACGAAATCTCTCAGCTTTTTCTCCAAGCCGGTGCAATCCGTCTGTATCTTCTCGGGCAATTGCTCCAAAAGGCGTTCCGGTTCGACTAATCCAGTGAGGGTGAAAGTCTCACCTCTTGTGCTTAAAACGAGGCTTCTTTTTCCGGTAGATTCGGAAAAGAGTGTCGCCTTTTGTATATTGCGTTCATTTGCTTTCCACATTTCGCTGCCGTCGCATTTGTATGAGGCTACCCACCCGTCGCCGCACACATATTTGGCTATTGCTTGGCGATCTGCTTTCCGGCGAACATAGATGAGTCTTGCAATAAATGCAAACGCTACGATCACCACTTGAATTGCGAGCAATTCCATTTTTTCGTGTGTGACCAGTGCATAGACAATTGAGCACAGAGTAATCGAGAATACCGACTTCAGTCCGCTGCTTACTGGCCCGGCATCTACGCTTCTGTAGTTGTAAGGCAACTGATTTTTCTTGTCGGCGACAAACTCCATTGAGTGCTGTCTTTCACGAGGGGCCGGTGTGTACGGACTCGCCGAGCTTGCTGGTAATTTCGTACTTGACGCTTCGGTTGAGCCGGCATCTATTTCACTTGCAACTGGATCTTCGTCGACAACAAGCTCGATTTCTTGTTTTTCAGAATCTTTGGATGGCTTCTCGGTAAATGACATAATTGCCTGCTCTGTTTTGCCGGAAAGTGTTCATGTTCGCTTAGTGTGCGGATAGTTACGCAGGTGCTTCTGCAAATCGCTAAAACTTGGCTTGTCGAAGGAAATAGGAATACCACTCTGACCATCAATGTGAATGCACTCCCAGTCTTTCTTGAGAAGTTTGCTTGCCAGTGTTATGCGAGTCATAGAGATCTGACTAAGAAGACCTCGTTTGCAATCCAGTTCGAACATGGCATCGGGAGAGCTGATATACAGGCAATTAGTCGCTTTTTCCATCATCGTTAATTCCCTCCTTATTCCGACCAGCAGAATTGGTAGGAGTGGAATAGCGAGTGCAGGAGAAAGTGCGATAAAGATTATGGCAACCAGTGTGGATAGTGCGATATCTCTCAGTGACTTTTTGGATGCAGCTACTCTGACGGGCAACAAGCGCGCAGACTCTGGGAAGTCACGAAGGACCTCATCCAGTAATGATTTCCTCTGCTCAAAATCTTCCTGCGGACTGACTTCTCCTTCAATATTGCGGTAATGGATCGTTTTCGCCAGAGCTTGCAATTTCTCAGCGAGCTGCGATGAATCGACTCGAATTCTGTCTGGTAATTGCCGCAGCAACTCTTCGGGTGAGGCCAGCCCGCTCAATACGTATGTGTTTTCACTCGTGCTTATCTCCAAATTCTCGCCTTCTTTTGATGCGGCAACGATGACAGCCTTTTTCATCTCTGGAAAACCGACTTGCCAGCTAATATTCATTTTTGAATCGTATGCAATTAGCTTTTCATCGGACAAAACATACTTGCTCTTTCTACCTTTCTCCGCTTTGCGCCAGGCGACGAGAAAGTATGTCATCGTCACGCAAATAAACATGCCGATCGTAAGAAAGAGATGGGAGTTAACGGAGGTAGGGTTTCTAAGAAACGCTATGATGGCACCGCACGAGCCTACGACCAGTCCAGCCTTGATAGAAACACATGCATCCGACTTTGTTGCCACTTTGTAATTTTCGCGAAACTGTGGACCAGCTGCGGCGATGAAATGAAGCGCATCTCCAGAGCCAGATATCCTCTGCGTTTCGAGTACCGCGGCAGAAGGTGGTTCTTCACTTTCCCTCCCAATGGACTCTTGCTGAGAAGTGACCGGCTCGATATCAGCATTTTCGTCACATGTGACGGGCTCAGCTTCAATCAATTCAACGAGTGATTGAGTTTGTTTATCTGTCTGAAGGTCGATTTTTACATCCTTATCGTTCATTGCATTTTTATACCCTCCATTAATCATCAATGTCCTATCGACCTTATCTAACTGGAAAGTATCACTCAGGGTATTCCCCAGGCCGGTTTCAGTCCCTTTGCCTTAGGAATGCCGCACCGTTTTGCGTAGTCTAAGAGTGTGAGGCGACTACGGCATGAGGTGCGGTTATGCATGTTCTAAAATCGGCGGCGGCAGTACTACTTCTATCGGCAGGCATGCTTTTGCCTGGCTTGACGCCCCAGTTAGCTTCAGCAGGTGAGGCACCGGCGGCGAATTCCGAGCGTCCTGTTCTCGATTTGGCTTTCTTGATTGATACAACCGGATCGATGGGCGGCGAGATTGAGATGGTGAAGAAGAAAACTAAAGATCTAGTGGCCAAATTAGCTGCGGGAAAGCCTGCCCCCATTGTTCGCGTAGGTCTGGTCGCCTATCGAGACCGCGGTGATGAGTATGTGACTAAAGTTTTTCCATTCAGCGATGACATAGATAAAGTCGTTAAGGACATCACTGCCTTGAATGCCGCCGGTGGCGGCGATACGCCGGAAGCCGTCAATCAGGGATTGCATGCGGCACTGAACGATCTGGAATGGACTAAGAACAAGAGAGCGTCGAAATTGCTTTTCTTAATAGGCGATGCAGCTCCGCATATTTACCCTAATGATTTCAACTGGGAAACAGAAGCAAAAAGTGCAATTTCGCGAGGCATTCAGATTAACACTATCGGCTGCGATGGACTGGATTCAGGCGGAACGACTGTTTTTGAAAAAATCGCCAAACTCTCGGATGGTTCTTTCGAGACTCTCGCTTATCGCCAGGAAATAGTAAATTCCGAAGGGAAGAAAGAGACTCTCATAACCTCCGGCGGCTCTACCTACAGAGTCAAGGCTGGTGCCGAGGCTGCATGGAAATCAGGGGCCAAAGACCTTGAAACAAGAGGCTTGGCGGTCGCAGCACCTGCGCCTACAGTGATGGCTAAGATGGGCAGAGCATATGCACGCCGTGCTTCCATGAGTGCAGAAAGTGCCTCTCTCTATGCCGGAGCGCCGGCCGGTGTAGGCGGTGCTGCAAGTGCCAGTTATGGTGGGGTCAACCGCGGTGACAGCAATTTGGATGAAATGATGCTCAATGCTGCGAAGAGCAAGCTCAGAAAGGATGCATCGATTATGTACTCGAAATAGCTGCTTTGCGCGGCGATGCACGACAAGCTTTGGTGTTCAACATGCGCCAAAAACACAGGACAGGATAAGCATCCCCGAGCCGATGCCTGTCTTGAAAGAGGGAAGGGAAACCTTCCCTCTTTTTTGGTGTGCCACGCATGTTCAACAACTGGAGGTGAGAGTCCTCACACAACCTGACGGTGGTGAAGTGTAGCGGAGCGCAAGGGCGAAACCGTGAGGAATCGTCTGAAGGAAGCGTGGAGCAAAGCTGCGACTTGACGAACAGAAACCGAATACGAGGCGTATGCACCGACGCGAGCGGGCCAATGACCGCGAAGCGTATAGCCGTCAAGCGGTGTAAACGTAAATTCGGCGGGTGTGCAGCGAAAGTGGTTGAACTTACCGTGGGAGATCTGCGTTGTGTCCGAAAGGACTGAGAATTCGCAAGGAAACTGAACGCAACGCAGAAGTCAGCAAAGGTCGTAGTAGTAATCTAAGGAAGCAAGCGCGGAAAACGTATGCAGCCACTGCGAGGATGACGAAGGACCGAACGGCAACAGATCGAGAGGCAAGAAATCTTGTGAGCGAAAAGCGACAGAAAACTGCAAGGACCTCTAACGAGAAGGGAAGTGGTGAAGCCATGGACCGACCCGAGGAGGGGCTCGAAACGCGCGCAACGACGAACGAACTCGAAGATCAAGACAACCTAATGGAGGAAATACTCGACTCGGAAAATCTGAAAAGAGCTTACAAGTCAGTTGTGAAGAATAGCGGAGCGCCTGGAATAGATGGCGTCACCACCAAGGACTTGAAGAGCTACCTTGCTGCAAATTGGCATCAAGCTAGAACCGAACTGCGAAGTGGAACCTACAAGCCGAAACCGATCAAACGAGTAGAGATACCGAAACCGGACGGAGGCGTCCGAAAGCTCGGCATCCCGACAGTGTTGGATCGGTTTATTCAACAGGCGATTATGCAGGTTTTGCAAAGCAAATGGGACAAAACGTTTTCACCTCACAGCTACGGCTTTCGCCCCGGACGCTCAGCGCATCAGGCGGTAGAAAAGGCAAAGGAATACATCCGCGCCGGTAACCGCATCGTCGTTGATATTGATCTGGAGAAATTCTTCGACAGAGTAAATCACGACATTCTGATGAGCAGGGTGGCTAAGCGAATTCACGACAAGCGTGTGTTAAAGGTACTACGGGCATTCTTGAATGCAGGAGTACTGGAAAACGGCTTGGTACAACCAACAGAAGAAGGAGTGCCACAAGGAGGTCCGATTACTCCTCCAACAATGTTGCTAACTTCATGCTAGAATATTCGCATCCGGTTGGCCGAGAAGCGCTTCGTGGCCAGCACGGAACTGGTTTTAAGAATTTCAAGAAAGGACAAAAATGGCGACCGCTCCACGTTCCGAGCGATTGACCCTCAAGATGAAAGTGCAGTTTGAGCCAAATCGTCTTGCGGATGAATGTCTATCGAAAGCATACGAACTGGCTCTACCACTGACTTCGCAACAAATAGGATCGAAGACCAAGCAAAGGCGCAGTCGTGTTAGCGACAATCACGAAATCAGAAAGGCGGTTAGCAATGGCTAGCAATGTGGCAATTTACGCGAGGGTATCGTCGGAGCAGCAAGCGGAATCAGGCACCATCCGAAGCCAGATCGCCGCTCTTCTTGAGCGCGTTAAGGCTGACAGTTACAAGGTTCCAGCGCAGGAATTGCAATTTATCGACGATGGCTATAGTGGTGCCAACCTCGTCAGACCGGCGTTAGAACGGCTTAGAGACGCGGCTTACAACGGTGCTATTGACCGACTCTACATACACTCTCCGGATCGCTTAGCACGCAAATACGCTTACCAAATCGTCCTTATGGATGAACTGTCCAAATCTGGAGTTGAGGTTGTTTTTCTGAATCGTGAGATCGGAAAAACACCAGAAGATGATCTTCTACTGCAAGTTCAAGGAATGATGGCAGAGTACGAACGTGCAAAAATTTTGGAGCGCTCTCGGCGCGGCAAACTCCAAGGGGCCAAACGGGGCGCGGTAAATGTGCTAAGCGGTGCGCCGTATGGTTACAAGTATGTTGGTAAGCATGAGTCCGATGGAGACGCGCGCTACGAGATTGTTTTTGAAGAAGCGCGCGTAGTTCAGCAAGTGTTCGACTGGGTTGGCAAAGATCGTATGTCACTGGGAGAAGTGCGCCGCCGGCTGGAGGAGTCAGGAGCAAAGACAAGATCAGGAAAGTCCTGGTGGGATCGTACTACTGTTTGGGGGATGCTTAAGAATCCAGCCTACATGGGTCAGGCGGCGTTCGGAAAGACGAAGATCGGAGAGAAGCGATCAAGACTAAGACCGCAGCGAAACTCGTCATCTAAACCTCGACAGAGTTATTCAACTTATGATGTGCCTCAAGAAGATTGGATCACGGTTCCAGTTCCAGCCCTCGTTTCCGCGGAACTGTTCGCTGCCGTCCAAGAACAGCTAACAGAGAATCGCTCGCGCGCACGAGAGCGTCGGAGAGGAGCTACACATCTTCTTCAGGGATTAGTCTGTTGTAAGTATTGTGACTACGCGTTCTATGGCAAGCCAGCAAAGAATCGGCATGGCCAGCACTACGTCTATTATCGATGTATTGGGACTGATGCATACAGATTTGGCGGCAAGCGTGTATGCAGTAATCGCCAAGTGCGAGGCGACTTACTCGAAGACGCTGTATGGGCTCAGGTCGTAGACCTTCTGCAAAATCCTGCTCGGCTGCGGTCCGAATACGAACGCCGGTTGAAATCTAAATCAAAGGACGACCCAGCAAAGCTTGAGCAAGAGCGCAAGAGTGTTCAAAACAAAATCGCACGAATGATCGACAGTTATGCGGATGGGATCATCAACAAAGCAGAATTTGAACCTCGTGTGAAACGCGCTAAGAATCAGCTCAAAGCTATCGAGGAGCAAGAACGCAAGCTCGCTGAACAGAATCAAAATTCACAGCAACTGGAACTACTGATAGTGCGCATTGATGAATTCGCTGCTAAACTCACAGGCAAGCTTCTGGACGTGGATTGGGAAACAAAACGTGAGATCATACGTTCTGTGATTAGGCGTGTTGAAATCGATCAAGATGAGGTCAACGTGGTGTTTCGGGTAACTTCATTCCCTTTTGAACTGGCCCCTTCGGGGGCCAAGGGTTTGCAACATTGTAGGAAGCGTGCTATCCCCATTTCTGTCCAATGTGATACTTGATGAATTAGATCGCGAATTAGAGAAACGCAAACTCCACTTCGTTAGA
>JAIETE010000086.1 GCA_019745505.1 Candidatus Obscuribacterales bacterium
AACCTGTTATTTTTTGGAAACTCTTGCCGCCAGCGTGCCGCGGCTGCGCTAGTACCAAATATGGTGCTAACGCTCTGGCGGTTGCCGGCGGTCGAAATTTAATCTGCAGTCACAGCTTTGCTACAGATTCGCTACCGATTGCACACGCAAAGGAGGCGATAGTGTCCTCGTTGCTGAGGCGCGTACCGCGGCAACGCCCACGTCCCCCTGCTTTTAGAAAGGTTTTTACTATGCCAACCGAAATTTATGATGCTACCCAGCGTAATCCTATCGAGGATATCAGCCGCGCCTACAGTCAAAATCTTTCCGTCGATAACCAAAGAGGTATAGCCGGCTATATGGAAAGACAGATCGTTTCGCCAATCCCTTTCTTGCCTGCGCTGGATGTTGTATTCGACTCATTGGACAAGGCGCCTCTAAAGGCTACCGATCCGCGTAGTTCTGAAATTGCAAGAGACGCTAGTAATGCCGGCAGGCAGCTGCCCGGTTTGATGGAGAAATCGGGAGCAAGAGCGGCAGGAAGAGATGGTTTGACACAGGCTGATTTGGACAAATTGTCGAAAGATAGAACCCTTACCGCTGATGAACGCGCCGCGGTCAAATACATGAGGGAGAATTACGCGGCGTTGCAAACCAAGCGCGCCCTTGACCAAGGTGGTGTGCTCGGGGGCGTTTCTTCGGTAGTCGGTGATAGCCGAATCACCGCGCGCTCTCTGGAAAGAAACGCGGGACTGTCAAAACCGACAGGCGGGGAAGTGCCACCGCCTGAAGATCCCGCCGGACGCGTTGCTAATCGCCCTGCTCGCCCGACAGAAAAGACCAATCCTCGCGATCATCAATCACCGCGTTCGCGAGCCGATGTGCAACCGGCAGCTGACTTCAGTGATACCAAAGTTCAAGCGTGGAAAGGTCCTTGGTCGGTTGCTGAGAAGATGCTCAAAGGTCAAAATCTTGATGGCAAAGCACAAATGGAGCTGACCAAAGTGCTGAAAGATGGCATTGGTCTCGACTGGAATAAATCAGTGAGGGAAGGAACCGAGCTGATCAATGAGCAAAATCTGGAAACGGTAAGAAAGGCGATTGAGCAAACACGCAATCCTCAATTGCTCGAATGGTTCAATAAGCGCTATCCAAAACGATAAGAATCGCAGTGTACGCAGACCTGCAGAGGGATGAAAGAGCCAGGTGACTGGCTCTTTCTGGTTTGTTTTGATCGTGGCGGTATCATATTTGGTGTGGCTCGACTAATTCTGGATTTCATGTACGCCGGCCGGATTTAGAGCGGACTGATTCAAGCATTCAATAACTTTCGGCTGGCTTTCCTTCTCCAGAATCTCCAGAGACATGCCGCAAATTGCCGAGCCCAATCCGGGAGGAGTTGGAGTCGGGCGAACTGATGTTTTCGTCGCCTCGTTATTTCGCAGAGCTTTCTCGGCGGCGAGCACTTGATGCAAAGTGGAAAAGGTCAATATAGTGCGCATTTGGACAGTTTTGTTGTCTTTGTGTAAAACCGATTCTCGCCCTCCTAAAAACACGTTTCTAAGTGTTAGGTAAGAGGGAAGTAAAAAATGGGGAAAGACTAAAGACCCAAACCGGATCAGCCGTTTCGCCTAAATTTACTCTGTTATACTCGAATTAGAGAAAGGGGTCTGGAAAAATGCTTTATTACTTGTGTTCTCGTTGTCAATTTAGAATTCAGGCGAACAAGCACATTTGCCCCACTTGCGGCTACAAAGTTCCGGCGTCGAAGCCCGAGCAGTCCGAGGAGCATTCTTCTCCACGTGCTAACGCCCTGTTGAAGATGCTTGGATTGGGCGAAAAGAAAGAAGCTTCGCACGAAAAACCTGCGCTTGCTGAATAGCATGTAGTTAGCAGTGGTTGCAAAATAAGTCTTGTAAGGCGGTGCATTGCATCGCCTTTTTTGTGTGTTTTTTCCTTCCAATTGCTCGGATAGTTCGGATAGTTCGGATTGTTTGGACTGTTTGGACCGTTTGGACTGTTTGGATAGTTCGGATTGTTTGGACTGTTTGGATAGTTCGGATTGTTTGGATTGTTTGGATAGTTAGGATTGTTTGGATTATTTGGTTAAGTCAGGGCGCGTGCAACGCGCCCCCACGCTCTCGCGCCCCCACGGCGCCCCCACGCTCTTCTGGTTCTATTTGCCGTAGAGCTGCTGGTAGGTCCAGTAGCTGCCAAAGACTTTGCGCACATAATCGCGCGTTTCGCGAAAAGGAATATTCTCGACGAAAAGGTCGAAGTCACCCGAGGTATGACGTTTCATCCAGCTGCCTACCGCGCCCGGACCGCCGTTATAGCTGGCGACGCCCAGCATGGCATTGCCTCCAAAGCGCTGAATGGCGTATGAGAGGTAATAGGTGCCCAGCTTTATATTCACTTCCGGGCGGGTGATATCGCTCTCGCCCGAGAGTGTGATGCCGACTTTCTTTGCGGAACCATATGCGGTACCAACCAAAAGTTGCATCAATCCCAGGGCATGCGATCTCGAGACTGCAGAAGGCTTGTAGCGCGACTCTTCTCGGATCAGGGCATGGACGAGCAGTGGGTCTACTCCTCTGACTGATGCATTTTCAGCGACGTATTGGCCAAACTCGAGCGGATAAGACTCTTGCCACAGTTCATTCTTGACCGGCTTGCCTTCTGCGATTTTGCTGGCCGCTCCAATTGCTTCCATATTCGATCCCATCTTGGCCAGAAGCGCCGACTTGAGGGTTCTTGGGGCAGATGCAGGCAGAAGCTCCACGCATTCATCCCACTGACTCAAGCGAAACAAGGACATGAATGTCGGGTCGAAAGCGGTATCGGCACCGGCTTTAGTTGCCGGCAATTGGGGCTCGGGCCAACTCCAATTCGGTTGAGGATGAAGACGTCCGATTCGTGTGGACCAGCCTGCGTCATGCCCACCTGGTTTCAGTGCGGCAAGGCGATGGCGTGCTCTGTAGCCGTAATAGTTGCTGGGGAAGCGTTCGGAAGCGGCCGTATATGCATTGATAGCCATGCCCTTTTGACCCAGGCGTTCATGCAATTTGCCGATCCAAAACAAAAGTCTCGCCGCCTGTCTTGTTTCCGGATATTGGCGCGCCGCCTGCGTGCCGATTTGAATGGCGGCTGGATAGCGTTTTTTGTCGCCGGATTTTGCTTCGTGCCAGAACAGCCACCATGACGATTCGGCTGCAAATTCGGAAGTCGGGTAACGTTTGATGATTTCCTTGAAATAAGGCAATCCTTCGTCACCATTGGCTCTGATACCGATATTCCAGAGTGCGGCGTCGGCATGAACCGGTGCTGCCGCAAGGCATGCTTTCCACAGATCCGATGCCTGCGCTTTCGTGAGCGGATTGCTTAAAAGCGCACCGGCTGATGAATACGATCGGCTGTTCGGATCGTTCTTTATCGCTTGAATGAGGGTGGCACGCGCATCTTCATGGCGGTTGATGTGACTGAGGGCGATGGCGCGCAAAAACAAATTTTTATTGGAATCGGCTCTGTCCCAGGCTTTCAGGGCGTTATTCCAGTTGCCGAAATTGTAGTAGGCGCGGGCGAGAATTTCGTAATCGGAAGCGGATAGTTGAATCGTTCCTTGCCCGGCCAGCCCTTCCAGCCGCCCGGCAATCTCAGGGGCAAAGCGTCCGTCGGGCGCGTTTTTCAAATAGTCTTTGAAAAGTGATATGGCCTGCTCGGCCGCTTCCGCCGTAGGAGCCGGAGTCGCCTTCAAAATTAGGTCGGCAATGTAGTAAGACGCTCCGTACGAGTACTTGCTGGTAGGCGCTTCTTGTTTGACTTGCTGAAAAAGCTGCATGGCTGCGTCATACTCGCCCGATTTGAGTATTGTCTGCCCGAGCGTGTAATCGGCAAATGCCTTTTCTTCTCCAGTTCTTGCTTGTGATTTCAGCACTCTTAGGCATTCGCGGATTTGCGCGTCATCAGCTGCTTTTGTAGCGATATCTAAGAGTTGTTTGCTGGCGCGCTGGCTGAGAGGCGCATATTTAGCGGCATTTTTGAACAAGCCGACCATAGTCGTATATGTTTCATCAGTTTGTCCGCTGATGCCGACCGGGCTCCAATCTTTCTTGAGCAATTTGCCGAGCACATAGCTTGCTTCTTGTTTAGTAGCCTGGCTGGCGCCCGGATGCTCGAGCAGTTCTTTCAATTTGTCACGAGTGACTTGGGTTGGCTCACTATTTAGTTTTTCCACAATCTGATCGAGGGATGGCCCGCCGGTCATTGCTGCAAAAGCACTAAACCAGGCGTCTTTGCCATTGCCGCCTGCCAATGCGCAGCCGGATGCCAGGCAAGCAAGAGCAATAATGGCCAGAGCGCTGCCTTTTCTGAGGGCGAACTTTTCAACTTTGAAGTTTTGAAATGGCGGGCGTGAGTGTGGCATAGTTGCCTCGCTTGTCAATTCTTCTTTGCTCGATTCTTCAAAGCAGAAGTCTTGGATGAATTTAGAAATGCTAGCATGGCAGTTCTGCACCTTGCTTTGTTGAAAATGAACCCAGAAGGCGCCAGCTCGCAGCTCATCTATATGGATAATGCCGCCACCAGCTACCCGAAGCCGGAGGGCGTATATTGCGCTGCCGACCAATATTTCCGGCAAGCAGGCAATCCAGGTCGTGGCGGGCACAAGTTGGCTCTTAGTTCGGCGCGTCAAGTCTTCGAGACTCGAGAGAAGGTTGCCAAATTTCTAAAGATACGTGAAACCGAGAGATTGGTTTTCACCCCCGGCTGCACCTATTCGATAAACATGGTGCTGCACGGGCTGACCAAGCCGAATCCGGCCAATGGTCAGACTCTGCTCAAGCGCGGCGACGCCGTGCTCGTGTCATCGCTGGAGCATAATGCGCTCATGCGACCATTGGTGCGATTGTCCAGAGAGCTCGACCTGCAGATAGTCAAGATTCCGTATGAGTCAGGCAAGATATTTTCTATTGCCGAATTGCGTCGCTTGCTGAATGAAGTGCGCCCGAGCCTGGTGGCGACACTGCATGCGAGCAATGTAACAGGCGAAGCAATTGATATCGGTTCTGTAGCAGCCAGCTGCCATGTCGCTCGTACTCCGCTTCTCGTTGATGCGGCGCAAACTGCCGGCTTGGAGAAGCAACATCTGATCCATCCCGGGATTTCCTTCTGGTGTGCGTCAGCGCATAAAGGATTGTTCGGGCAGCCTGGTTTGGGATTGCTGCATGTTTCTAAAGAGTATGAGCTGGAGCCGTTGATAGCAGGAGGAACAGGATCTGCATCGGAAGAAATGAACATGCCGATTGTCTATCCGGACCGGCTGGAACCCGGTACAGCAGCAGGTCCCGCCATTGCCGCTCTGGGTGCCGGTGTGGATTTCGTCGAAAGTGTGGGTGCCGATGTAATCCTTCAACACGAGATAAGGCTAAGTGATGCCTTCATCTCATTCTTGAAGGCGTCCAACAATGTGCGCGTGTATTCGCCGGGGAATGTCAATAACAGCGGGTCCATAATTCCGCGTGTGGCCAACGTTTCCTTCTCCGTGCCCGGCATGTCGGCCGATCGAGTTGTCGATGCGCTGGACAAGGAATTCAATATCGCCGCGCGTGGAGGTCTGCATTGCGCGGCACTTGCGCATGAAACGTTGGGAACTATAAAAGAAGGTTTGGTGCGTTTGAGCTTCGGCTTTTTCAACACCGAAGCTGAAGTAAACGAGCTTGCCAGGGCTGTTCACGAGATCAGCCAGCGAGCGGCGGCGACAGCCGGACCTTCTTGAAACTGACAACTTCTTTCAATCGTCGGATTGCAAAGCGTCTCCGTAAGCGCGTTGCTACAAATTTTTAACCTCCTTGCAAAAGTGGGAACTTGCACGATCTTCTCGCGTCACTGGGTTGGTTGTCCCCTACTGGGCCTTTATAAACACTCTCAAGTAGTCCTCCTAAGAGATCCTCTTAAGACTGCGCCATTTGCCCAAGGAAGTGCGTATGAAACGTAAGACCGTCAAAGGAGTCATCGCTAGCGCATCTTGCCTACTTTCCATGCAGGCTGCAATTCCGGCGATTGCTCAAACAACTATGTTGATGGGTTCTGCAACTCACAACACCGCAGCTACAAAAGCTACTACTTCTACTACTGCCAGTTCCGTCAGGCTGAGCCCTCCTCAAACACCACGCTATGACTACCGCCCCATAGCTCAGCCGGCGCCGCGTACCGTGTATCAAACGCGAACTGTGTATGTAAAAGACAATCGGACATATTTCCAAAGACATCCTAAGGTCAAAGCAGCCACGATCGGTGCCGGGGTTGGCGCAGGAGCCGGTGCTCTGACCGGACTTGTGACCGGGCGCGGGGTTCTGCGTGGTGGCGCTATCGGTGCCGGAACCGGCGCCGGTGTCGGACTGGTTCGCTCCAGCACGACCATGAAACGCCATCCGATCATTCGAGACGTAGCGACTGGCACGCTTGTCGGCGGTGGACTGGGATGGGCCGGATCGCGGCGCGGCGGCACGATTGCCAAAACGGCAGGTGTAGGCGCGGCAATCGGTTTAGGCGTCGGTCTGTTCAAACATCTTCAATAGCGGGTTTATCTCAATGTCTATGAAATCTCCTTCCACGCTTGCATTGATTGTCATCGGTGCGGCTGCTATTGGTATTGCCGGCTGTGCGCAGCAGAAAGACGCGGTTTCGCTGCGCAACGAAGCGCAATTGCTGGTCAACAAGGCGGAGTTCTCCCGCGCCGAAGAGTTGCTGCGAACTCAACTTGCTCATGATGAGAAAGGCTATGGAGCCGATGCCATAGAAATCACTGCCAATCTGGATGCGCTCGGCGATCTCTATTTGCGCGAAGGACGTCTGGGCGAAGCGGAGACCATGTACAAAAGAGCTGTGGCCATCAAAGAGAAGAATCTGAAGCCGCATATGATGGATCTTTCCACCAGTCTAAACGGGCTCGGACGCACGCTCACAGCCCGCGGGCACATGGTGCAGGCACAGCCGGTTCTTGAGCAAGCGATTTCATTGCGCGAAGAGAATGACACTACAAATGGTGTGGCTGTAGCTGACAGCGAAAACAGCTTGGCGTCGTTTTACGTAGGTTCCGGTCAATACGCCGATGCTGAGAATCTATATAAACAGTCGATTGCCCACTATGAAAGATCGGCCGGCAAGGGCAGCATGGAAGCGGCCAACGTCCGCAACAATTTGGCCAGCCTCTATTATGTTCAACAAAAATATGATCTGGCTCAGCCGATGTTCGAGTGGGTGCTTGCCACCTACGAGCGCAATTTGGGCGATGCCCATCCTGATGTCGCCAGCGTTTTGAACAATCTGGCCGAATTGCATCGCCATAAAAAAGAATACGGAGTTGCCGATGCGCAGTACAAGCAAGCCGCTCAGATCTTTGAAAAACGTCCCGCTGCGGACACCAATCCTTCGCTCGCCTGTATCCTCAACAATCAGGCTTTGCTCTATGCCGCTCAAAATCGCAATCTTGACGCGGAGCCACTGGCAAGGCGTGCTGTGGCTATTTACGAACGCTCCGCCAGTGCCTCTCCCGTTGCAGTCGCCAACGCTCTTCGCACTCATGCATCGATTTTAACGGCCTGCGGACGAACTGAAGAAGCAAGGCAAGTACAGCAGAAGGCCTCGCGTTTGATTTCCTCGAGTCGCTAGCCGAACAAAGTTTCTCCCCCACCATCAATGAGCCGTGCTGTATTGCATGGCTCCTTGACTTGAGAAGAGAAGCACAAGTCCCGATGTCAGTGTTCCGCAGGGCTTGAGTGTTTTCTCAATCCGAGATCTTCCAGGGCGTCGTCCAGACTGATCTGATTTTCTCTTGCGAATTGAAGAGTCTTTATTGCATCCTCAATAGAAATCAGGTCGTGCTTCAAGAGATACTGGCAGCGCAGCGTCGAGATCAGTGTCGCCTCATCAATGGCGCCTGATATGACCAACATTTTTCCGATCAGCGACGGATATTTGTTGCTCAGCTCTACAGCCTCATGTATGTCGGCATCTGTGACAAAGCCGGTCATTTTCAGCAATTCTCCGAGCATCGGCACATTGTTTTCGTTGTTTTTCGCCTCCGAGCCGAAGACGAATTTGTGCATCTCTTCGGTGGCCTCTTTGAGGGTCCGCTCGCCCGATGCCACCTGACCGTAAACTTCTTGGGCCTGGTAATAGACTCGGCTGGAGATAAGCCCGAGATTGACGATTGCTTCGCCCAGGGTCTGCCCTTTTTCCATGCTGATCTCCAGGGCGTTGAGAATTTCACTTTCGGTCGCCAAACCGCACAGAATTATGAATTCACCGAATCGCACTTGTTTGTTTGCCGGCGCCGGCGCCATTGCATAAGCTTCCAGTTTGATCGGCATACCGGCTTGTTTGGAAAGCGCTGTGTTGAGCATCATCACACCCTGCTCCAAAGAGATGCGACGGTCGCGAATCATATGTTGAATTTCCAGGGCTTTGGTCAGCATCTGGTGGTTGATAAAACCATTCAAGAGAAGCACTCGACCAAATCTCATGCCGGTGGAATAGCTTACCTTTTTGGCATGCTCCATCTGATCCTGGTTGATCACGCCTGCTTCGAGCAAAAGGGCGCCGATTGAGGCCTTTTCAGTCGTATTCAGCACACCTATTTCAGAAAGTGCCTGAGAGGGCGTCAATTTCTTCGCTTTCAGCGCGTTTACTGCTCCCCGCGCCTTGTCAATCGAGAGGGTCTGGCTGGCTATCAGCGGTTGCAGTTCGACCACCAATTGCAATTCTTCGTCAGTCAAGAAACCGGTCAAGACAAGCGTTCTGCCAATCGGCAAGCCGAATTGCGGCGCTACCTTGAGAGCATCTGCGAGATCGGACTCCCCAATCAATTTGAGTCGGACCAACAGATCACCGAACTTCAAAGCATTTGCAGGTGCCCTGCTCTCAGTGCCCAATTCTCTTTCCTCAAGAAGGCGCTCCTAATATTAGACCAATCCAACAAAAATAAAAGCCTATTGGGTTCCTAAGTTTCGATTTTGGGTAGTAAAGCTTGAAGGAGGAAAGCTCATGATTACTAGAAGAAATTGGTACCGTAAACCGGCAAACCTCACTCTGGCGTTGACCTTGGCTGTTTGTCTGGTGGGGCGGGAGGGCTTTTTTCTGGCGGCCGGGGCGGCCAATAATGGAAAAACCGCTGCCGCCAAGGCACCGGCAAAGACGTCCGGGGCAAAAGGAACCTTGCCTCTGCCTTCGACTCATAATCAGACGGGCTTGCCGGCAAAAGTTCAACAGTCGCTCGCCAATTTCAAAGGCGACAAATGGGCAGTAGTAATCGGTGTCAGTCGGTTTTCCGACGGCAGCATTCCGCAGCTGAAGTATTCCGCTAAAGACGCCCAAGATTTTTACGATTACCTGACCGATCCGAATCACGGACGCTTCGCAAAGGATCACGTCAAGCTCCTTCTCAACGAGGATGCCAGCAAAGTCAATATCATGGACGTGATTGGCGACAGCTTCCTGCCTCATGGTGCGGCACCCGGAGATCTGGTCGTCATTTATCTTTCCACGCACGGTTCTCCTGCCGGTGCCGATATACGTGGCGTCAATTATGTAGTTGCCAGCGATTCGCGGGTCAACAAGCTTTTCGCCACAGGCATCGAGATGCGCCAGTTGCTGCGCACTGTGAAAGAACGCGTTCATACGAATCGAGTGGTTCTGGTTCTCGATACTTGCTATAGCGGTGCCGGAACCGAAGGTTCGCACAAAGGCATTTTCCGCAGAAATGTCGATACCGAGGCGCTTGCCACCGCGTCCGGCAGCGTTGTCATTTCCTCCAGCTCGGCCGACCAGCAATCCTGGGAAGCCGATGAGGTGAAAAACAGTTATTTCACCAAGTTTTTGCTGGATTCTTTGCGCGATCCATCGGTTGGCAACGATCTCGAGCGCGCTTTCAACAGCATGAAAGATCGAGTGCAGTCGGCAGTCTTGAAGGACAAAGGTGCGATTCAGACTCCGGTCATGGGTGGTTCCGTGAATGCTCGCGGTTTGGCGTTGGGCGCACTACCGGCAGTGCACCGGCAGGCTCCTGTCGTTGCTTTTGCTTCGCCGGTAACTGGCAGTACGACCGGCTTGAGTGATGGAAGCCGCGGCGGCGCAGCCGTAGACTTTTCCGATTACGGGCAGAGAATGCGCAATGCCTATAATTTCAGAAATTCACACAAGAGCTGGGATGCAATTCACGAGTTGCAAGCGGCTCAGAAAATCAATCCCAGCTCGATCGAAGCGTTTATGCAGGCCACCGACATTCTGGATGAGCAAGGACGTTTTGCCGAAGCTCTCGAATCGGCGAAAAAAGCAGTGCTCAATGCCGAGAATTCCTCGGAAGCGCATTTCCGGCTGGGGCGCGCCAATCTGCGGATGGGCAATAAGGAAGAGGCGCTCCGTCAGGTGCGCCTGGCTCTGAGCCTGGACCCCGGCAATGCCATGGCCTACAACTGGCTGGGTTTTATCAATCAAAATGATTTGCAGCGCATCGATGAAGCTGAGCAAAATTACAGAAAGGCGATCGAACTAGATCCTCTCAATGCGCGAGCAATGGTCAATCTCGGTTTGCTTCTGCAGAGCGATCCGAAGAAAACCGATGAGGCGGAAAAACTTTTCAAACGAGCTCTGGAAGCAGATTCGGAAGATTGGCAGGCACGTATGTCGCTGGGCTATCTGCTCTTCTATGTCAAAGGCAACAAGGCTGCCGGCACAAAAGAACTGCGCAAAGCTATCGAATTGGATCCTGCCAACTCGCGCTTGCATTCCGAGCTTGCCGATATGCTTTCCGAGAATCCGGAGGAGTTGAATGCCAGCGAGAGCGAGTTTCGCAAGGGCATTGAACTGGCGCCGAAATCGGGACTGGCGCACTTCAAGCTGGCAGAGTTTCTCGCCCTCAAGACCAATCGAGTCGAGGAAGCCGAAAAAGAGTATCGCGAGGCAATCCAGCTCGATCCCTCGCTCGATGCGGCACGGGTCGGCTATGCATATTTATTGATCGATCAGAAGCATGTCTATGACAAGAGCTACGATCAGCTCAAGGAGGCAATCAAGATCAATCAGCGCAATGCCAAAGCCTATCTGGGCCTGGGTCGCATTCAGATGGAGTTGTACAAGAATTATCCTGCCGCTGAATCCGAGATCAAGAAATCCCTGGCTATCAGCCCGAATTTCGCTGAAGCCTATGATGTCTATGGCGTTCTCCTTTCAACCCGAATGAGCAGATACAGCGAGGCGAAATCAGCTTTCGAAAAGGCCATTGCCGCTGATAGCAAAGCCAGCCAGCCGCTCTATCATTATGCTCAGATGCTGATCGCACAAGGCAAAGACATCGAGCATGCCAACAAATTATTGCGTGCCGCAATTGATTTGAATCCGAAGGAATCCAGCTATAAAACAGCTCTGGCTTATATTCAAATTTCGCATTACAAGCAGTTCAAGTCCGCCGAACAGTTGTTGAGACAGGCCCTGGAAGCCAACCTCAGTGACTCGCAAGCGCACTTTCGTTTGGGAATGCTCCTTATCGAAAAGCTTGGACTAAGAAAAGAAGGCGAGTCCGAACTGAGAACCGCCCTTACGCAGGATCCTGAAAATCGAGAAATCAAAACGGCTGTGGAGAGATTTACTCGCTAGTTAGAACAGCTTTTCTGCAATAATACCGGTGATGGTTGAAGGTAAGGCTCGAAGCGCCGGAATCACTGCTATTGCAGCATTACAGGCAGTTTTGTTCGGCTTGTGGCCGATCCTTCTTTTCTATACGGTAACTCTCGGAGCTTACTCACCCGAGCAACTCGTCGAGCCTCTATGTTTCGTCTGTGTGGCGAATCTGGCACTCTGGTCTCTTCTGCGCCTTCTCAAGATTGATGCCGCCCGCGCCGCTTTCATCGTGTCGGTTCTTTCTCTGGCGAATTTTTTCTACCTGCCTTTTTCCGAACTTTTGACACTCCCGGCAAAATTGTTTCCTGTTCCCATTCCGGACATGGCAGTGTTCTGCGGCTATACGCTCCTGTTGTTGACCGTCATTCTTGTAATTGCTCGAGGCGAATTGCCCATTGGCAAAAAGTCGCATTCCCTGAATTTCCAGCCTGCCGTCATTCCGGCTGCGGCAATTGCGGCTTTCCTGTGCTGCTTTAACCTCTTTGGGATTGTTGATTCGGAAAATAGATCGAATGCTTTTGCCGCCGATTTAGGCGCTAAGTATTTCCCGGCGACAAGTCGATTGAAGATCGATAATGACACTGAAAAACCGGATGTCTACTACATTGTCATTGACGGTTTCGCCAACTCTCATACTCTCAAAAACTTTCTCGATTACGACAATTCCGAGTTTATCGATTTTCTTAAAAACAATAATTTCTATGTCGCTCTCAAGAGCAGCAGTAACCATGACCGCACTGTATTTAGTGTCACGTCATCACTCAATATGGGTCTGGTGACACCGCTGGCGCCACTTGCCGACAAAGCTCATGCAGGCTCGAATGCGCCACTCAAGCTGCTTCGCCAGAACAGGGTGATGAAACTCTTCAAGCAAGCGGGTTACCGCATCGTCAATGTTTGCTCGGGCTTCTGCGCCACCGATCACGTTCCGCAGGCTGATTTGAACCTGCGTTCCGGCTGGGGAACAGGCTTTAATATGTCGCTCATTCATATGTCCATGCTGGGAGCACTGGAGCCGCTTTTGCATACGGTCGAAAATGAGTATGCCAGCGTGCGCACCGCGCCGATTCGAAGAGCGTCGGAAATAGCTAACCTGCCTGGTCCGAAATTCGTCTTGATTCACTGCTTGCTGACACACCCGCCATTCATTTTCGACGAAAATGGTGGCGCCCGGCCGCTTAGCAAACAGCTGTTGTCCGCTCCTTATGTCAAGGAGCCGTATGTCATGCAGCTCAAATACACCGAAAAGAATTTGAAGAAATTACTGGAGATTTTATGTCGCTCCGGTGACGGAAAGTCGATTGTCATCTTGCAGAGCGATCATGGATCTGCTTGTACCGATTGGCATGACGCGGAAAGGTACACTCTCGAGCGCATGCGCATTTTGAATGCATACCGGGTGCCGGAACATATGAGAGGTGCTCTGTATCAGACAATTACGCCGGTCAACACTTTTCGCGTTGTTCTAAACGACTTATTTTCAGCCGATCTCTCCTTGCAGGAAGATCAGTCATTTATCGGAATTCCGCCGGGCGACTGGTACAAATTCGAGAATGTGACCAAACTCTTGAAGAACTCCTGGAAGTGACCGTCATCTATTTTCCTTGTGGCGAAGCTTCATCAAATAGAGCACTCTGCCTGCTTCTTCAAGTGGCGTCTTCTCAACGATTTCAAAATATGTTTTGAATTCTTGCTCGAAATTCTCCTGATTGTATGCAGCAAAAACGTCTTTGCGGCTGGCAAGCAAACGTTTCACTTGTACATCCGACTTTGGTACGAACTCGATAATCAGGTTTTTGCATATGAGAGAGAAGAACTCAGCAATCCTTTGAAAAGGAACATTGTTGGCAATGGAGAGGTGATGAACAAGGGCGAGCGCCAGTCCCGTATCGCAAGGTCCGCGCTCGATCAGGCTGGCTCGTTCGTTATTGGACCAGCCGATGCTGGGAGTCGGTGCGGTCAAATCTATGACAAGCGGGAGGATACGATTGTCTTTGTTGCCGGCTGCATCAAGATAGTTTTTTTGAACACAAAGAGGGTCCATGTCCAGTGAAATAGTCATAGCTCCGATTTCTGCTGCTACCCGGCTATAGCGCCCCGAGTTGGCGCCGAAATCGAAGACCTTTTTCGGATTGGTCTTGACCAGCATCGAGCGCACGGTATTCAGCTTCTTTTCGCTGGTTTCGGCGGAGTAGCTGTTGCATTCATAATATTCAGACCAGGTCGATCGACACTTCGGCAGCTGGATGCTGGAGATCGCCGACTCGAGCGAGTCTATAAGCCCGAACATCGCCTGTTTGGTCAATCTGCCCATTTTGCGTCCGCCGGTTTCACCCTCGCATTGATTCTGCATTTTTGCATGAAGAAACAAGTGCATCAGCAAATTGCCATTGAGCATAGAGCGTCTGGGCAGCAGTTTGCAGGCGAGATCAAGGGGGATTCCGTCTATATGACTCTGGCTAAGCCGCCCCAGGCGCAAGTCCACATAAGCCATGAGAGCCAGCGGCGCCAGAAAGTGCTGACAAAACTGGCGGTAGGCAACCCAGGGACTTCCCTCTTCATAGATTTCAAAAGACAGAGTGTCTATAAGCAAAGGAGTAATGCCTATGAATTGAATGTTGTAAGCACTGGCGTCCTTCAGCGACATGTCGTGTTCGAGCGCCAGCTTCTGTATCTGCAGAGTGGCTAGAGCCGCGGATTTCAGCTGGCTGAAACTCCATTCGTAAGGATAGGATATGAAAGGAATAATTGCCGGTTTCAGTATTTTGTATGTGCTGCCGGTGCGATCGACCTCAATGTCTGAATCTTCGTGAGGGACGAGAAGTCCCTTGCCGACCAGCGTTATGTATAGCCCTGACTGAGTAAGTTGTTTGAAATTTTCACTGTACGAGACGCGAACTTTGCGATATAGATTGCCTCCTTCCTCGAAGACGAAACCGCTGGGATCTCGGAAGGATGAAGATAGTGGCTGCGGGCTGGTCATCTTGAGCTTCGCCTCGCGGTTCGTTTGAGGCACAGTTTCTTGAACAGTGCCTTTGCTGTGAACAAAGCACCGAAAAGGAAGCCCATTGCCAATTGCAGCATGTAACTGCCGGTAGACGGATCGACATAAGCGGATGCCGGTTGGATAAAGAAGACGGCTAGTAAAAGAGTTGTAGGCAGGGTTTCTCTGACGTTTTGAGTGAGTAAGGCACGAGCGCAGAACATTTATCTTATCTCCTCGGTTGAGTCGGCCCTTGCGACTCCTACAGTCCAAGCTATCGCAGTTTTAGCTGCGCGCCTATTCTGCAGAGTGTCTTATCGATTTCGATTATGGATGCGCATATATGGGACTATGGGGAAACTTTTGTAGATTTAGCTGTTTTTCCTCTCTCAGTGCCCGAAAACGCTCTTAGTGGACTTTTGGCGAATTTTGGCGTTTCCCTCAATCGAGGGAATGATTCGCGGAAGAATTGCCCTATTAATAGAGGTAACCGGAAAGACCGGGACGGTTCGCCTTAGTGAAAAGAGAAGACTATGAGACTGCAGAGCAAAGAAGGAAAACGCCTTTACAGGGATCGAGAGCGAGGCAACATGATTGTCCTCGCCGTTGCCATACTTGCAGGACTTGTGATCGCCGTCATTCTTTTTATGCTCGGCTATATGCGTATTCTAGGGGCGCACAGCGAGCAACGCACTGCGATTGAAAGCGCTGCCCTGGCAGCCGCAAAAGATCTCAGTCGAATTGTAGTAGAAGATCCCAATTTCGGTTTCATCTCTCTGTCTGATGGGGCTCCTGTAGGAACCAGCACTGCTGCCGGGGACAAGTATTTCATGCCGGTGCACGGCATCAATACAATTCTAGGGACCATCCGCCTCGATATGATTGTTGCCGACCAGTTGAATGATCCTGTCATGAAGGAATTCATCGACAGGGACTACAACAATGCCATGGCAGCAAAGGATCGTCTCGTCAATGTTCTTGAAGGTGCCGTTTCCGGCATATCTTCAGCCGGTCTGGAGCCTCGCGACAGAGACGGTGCGATTGTCGATCCGTATGATTCCGCTGTTAAAGCTTACAAAACAAATGTAATCAAGCAAACAGACAGCAGCAAATTTGTAGAAGGTTCACTGAAGTTGCAGCTAGGTTGTATTCTCGGCGGAGGAAGCACGAATATTCCCATACCGAAGCCCGAGACACTGAGCAGCGTCAGCGGCAGCCAGCGCATCGGCAATTGCTACAAGTCCTATACCAATGTTCCTTTTGGTGACAAAGACTTCGTTTTTGCCGGTATTGCCGAAGGCGCAACGATAGTCGACAACAACAAGTTCAGTAAAACTCTGCCCGGGCTGCCTTATGTAATTCCCTCGATTGTGCGTGCAGAAGGCGATCAGATGATCTCCACATCGGATGGAACGGGTGTGCATAAGGGTGTTCAGAAAGCCGCCGCCTGCGCTCAGCCTTTCAATGTTTACGATCCAAAGCCCGCACCGGGGATTCTTTCGATTAGTTTTCCTGACGGAAAACCGCCTGAAATCGCCAGCCTTGGCAGTCTATGGATTGAGCCGCAATTTTTGTCGCCTTCCAGCGACACTCAAATTCTCACACCTCTGGGTGGCGATTACCCGGGCGGCGGAGGCACTCTTACTCCGAGCACCTGGTCTGCCGGCGGTGGCGGCGGTGCTTCCGGCAACACTCCTGTGAGCATGATTTGGAGCAGCTCTTTCTACGACTGGCTGCGCCGCGGCGGCACAAAAGTAGATATCGACTCGGTCAAAGCCGTTGTGGCTGCTCCTTTTCCATCCCTGGTGCCGAGCGGCAAGGGGCATGCCAACGTTTTCGGTTTCAATTCGGACGGCACAGTGCGCACCGGGCAGCTTACCATTCAGCCCATGCCCTATATGTCTATCAGCGAGAACCAGTTCGTATCGGTTTCGAAAGGTGCTTTCACCAGCAGCGAGCCTGTCCGATATGACATCATTGTCCGCGACCAATCCAATGTGCGCGGACGCATTGGCGGTGGCAGACATGGCGGAGAGCCACTGGACAATCCGGTTTACGCCGCTGCTCTTGCGGCCGGCTCGGGCGGCTCGGGCGGCAGCTATGGCGGCGCCGTCGCCTGGACGCCGACAGGAGCAAGTCTGCTCGGTCTGATCGGCATCCAAGGCAATCCCTGGAGCGGTGGTCTGCTTGGAGTAGTGCCGACAGGCATCGCCATCCTCGGACCCTATGGCCTGATTACTCTCATCTACCCGCCGACTTCTCCTAACTGGGTCGCCGGTCCGAATAACGATTTCGGTCAGGGCGTTCTGCCTCCTGCTCCGCTCATGAATTTCAGCACCGGACCGGCCGGAGGCGCTCAGCGACCGACATATACGACCAATGGATCAGTCATCGACGTCAGATTCAGAAAGCAGATCCCGATTTTGGCAGCTCCGCCGCCACTCAGTGTCGTTGCCGGCCCGCGCTACAAGCTGATGGAGTACGGAGGTGGAACGGGACCTTAGGCTGTTGGTTGTCTGCTCTCGGATACTGGAAAATTTGCAAATCCAAGATCCGCCAAAGTTTGATAATTCAGGTTTGCTGATCGAACAGAGCAGAGGCTTCATCTGCTCTGTTCTGTTCTTGTGTTCATTGTCGAATCTTGACTGCGCAATTCTTAGCAAAGGGTTCTATGACCGCATACCTGGGCAATAGGTTAGTATTGAGCCGATGTGTCGGTTTATCCGGCACCAATTCTTCCCCATCCGAGTTCGAATCGAATGAACGAGAAAGTCAAGGTCTTACTGGTCGAAG
>JAIETE010000205.1 GCA_019745505.1 Candidatus Obscuribacterales bacterium
TCCCGCCCTGTAGGACTCGAACCTACGACCTCTTGGTTCGAAGCCAAGCACTCTATCCAGCTGAGCTAAGGGCGGATATGCGGGAGATATTCCTCGAACCTCCTCATGCTAGCTTTCTAACCTCCCAGAGTCAAGAGGTTAACGTTTCTGGAGCCCCATCCTTCAGAATGTTCTCTCAATTGCTGGGAATTGCAGTGTTTTACGGCTTGGAGCGCATGTAGGTCAGAATTTCCAGAATGAGTACGTCTAGGCGTGTCACTGTGGAGCGTAGCTGGTGGAGCATGGCAATGCGATCTTCAATTAGCTCGGCTGTAATTCGATAATTCTGTTGAGAGAGGTTGGTAATCCTTTCTCTGCGTTCATTGAGTCCACCTTTCTTCTTATGAATGTGTTGGTGCGAAACGCAAAAACCACTCTTCGTCCACTCATCAACAAGTTTTTGCCTTCGTGTTTGTAAGGTTGTGACTGATGATTCTGGCGTATTCAGAAATCTCCAAATGCAATCCGGGTAAGAAGGAGAGGGACCTTTCTCGGGTTCAAACAAGCGGGCAAGGATGTTGGGAAAGCCCTTCTCTATCTTCTTTTCGCCGCGCTGTTCTTTTAGTGACATGACCGCTAGCGCTGTTTGAACAACACCTTCTACTGCGTCGATCGTATCGTACGAAATATGGTTTAAATCAGCTATTGCCAGGCCGCCTCCGATGGCACCAGATATGCCACCACTTATGAGGTCTCCGTAGGTATTCAATTTGAGAGCACGATCTCTGCGTGCTGCAATCATTGCGTTAACTGCGTCGGCTTTGGAAATTTCTTCTTCTATGAAATGAACAAATGTTCGCACGTTTTCAGAAAGGTACATCAAAGTTTCCAGCAGATTTTGACGTGCTTCGATGTATTCAGCGCCGATTTGTTCGCCGGAATTCCTGCGACTTCTCAGTGCATCGTATTGCAGAATCGCATTCCATATTTCCAGGTCGTTGGCGACGGACTTGGCCTCTGCCGACAAGGTGTCAAGGGATTGAGGTTGTGCTGTTTGGGACGGTCGCGTGTCATCCAGGCGCTCAGTTTGCTGGGACAACTGTGACTGGGACGATTTGGCGAAGGCGGTCTGTAATCCAATGTACGGGCTAACAGTCAATGTCAGCCCCATAGCAACTGCTATTTTTTTGAATCGATTGAGCACGCAGTAAGATTGTAGAAAGTTCTATCAAATGGTTGATGCTATGTGCCTTTGAACCGCCTGTCAACTTTTATTTCTATCATCCCCGCTCCTTGTGAGCCCTTTTGGACTACGGCGCGTTGCAAACTATTCGGTTAAAATCAATAGCATGTGCGGTCGCTATACTCTCTACCATTCTTCAAACGAAATCGTGGATCGATTCCGGACAATGCAGGTCGAGTTCGATCTCGAGCAGCGCTTCAACATTGCACCTACTCAAATGGTTGCTGTCGTTTCTGAGAAGGCTGAAGGAGGGCAGACCACCAGACGGCTTGAACCGGTCAAATGGGGTTTGGTGCCGTTTTGGGTCAAGGACATTAAGACATTCAAGCCGTTCTTCAATACCCGCGTCGAAACAATTGCTGAGAAGCCTTCTTTCAAAGCTGCATTTACCCGCAGGCGCTGCATCATTCCCTGCGATGGTTTTTATGAGTGGAAGAAGACTGAAGACGGTAAAGTGCCGATGTTCATCACGCTCAAGGATGGTGGCACTTTTGGGATGGCGGGCATTTATGAAACATGGAGTTCTCCTGATGGTGGAGATTTGACGACCTGCTCAATAATCACTGTGCCTGCCAACGATTTCATGTCCGACATTCATGATCGTATGCCGGCTATCCTCAGACGCGAAGACGAGGATTTTTGGCTCAATCCCATGGAAGTTAACAACGAGCAATTGCTGAAGGTCTTGAAACCATACGCCGATTCGCAAATGAAGGCGCATCCTGTGTCTTCGATGGTGAATTCACCTAGAACCGATTCTGTTCGCTTAATCGAAGAGTGCAGTATCGAACAAGCACTCGAAAAGCCCGTATCGGCGACGCGGGCAAAAGCAGCAGCCAAAAAACGTGAGAAAGACATGGGCGATGCCGGTCAATTGAAATTGTTTTAGGACAAAACTAGCTATTCGGCGATAAAATTGCCTCTTTGAATCGCGTGAGGAATCCCGAAAGTGAGAATGACGTCCGGAGTGTTGCTGTTTAATCGCAAGCACAACGACTTGCACGTTTTACTCGTCTACAACGGGAATAGTTGGAGTATTCCGAAGGGTGGGATGGAGCGTCACGAATCCCGCAGAAAAGCAGCCATCAGGGAATTGGAAGAAGAAACCTCCATCAAAGCGCCTGCACATTTGGAAGAGATTGGTTATGTCGACAGAGCGCCTTTTGAGCGCCTCTACTGTTTTGTCGGTGAAGGAAAGGGCAAGCCAAAGCCGGCTGACGATGCTGAGATTGCCGACTTTTACCCACTCAGTCAGGCGAAAAAGCTCATAGCTAAGTATCAGCTTCCGCTTCTCGAGATTCTAGGCGCACTAGAAAACAATCTTTAGGTTGAAGTTTGAGTTGAAGAGGGCGCGTGCAACGCGCCCCCACGCAACGCGCCGCCACGAATTAATCAAGCATCTTCAATTGTTCGTTGATGCTGCTGATTTTGTGTTCGAGCTCGGCGATTTGATCTTTGATTAGCTGGACTTTCTCCGGTGGTGCCTTTTTGGCAAAATCGGGATTGTCGATTATTTGTCGTTGTTTAGCCAATTCCTTCTCGGCTGCAGCGAGCTGCTGTTTCAGCTTTTCACGGGTCTTCTCGATATCGATCGTAGTGCCCAGAGGAATTGCAACTTTTATGGTTCCGACTTTGTCCCAGGCGGAGCGTGGTGGCAGCGTGGAGATTTCGAAGTCAACTTTGCCTGCTTTTGCCAGGCGCTTGATGTAGTCGATATTCTCTTGGAGGAGTTTCTTTTCGTCGGCATTTTCAGCTTGAACGATCAGTTCGACTTCCGAAGATGCCGGCACGTTGAACGTCTGGCGAATGTTTCTCACCGAGCGGATAACTTTCATGATGAGACCCATCTCGGCATCTGATTGCTCGTTGAAGAAGCGTTCGTCTTCACGCGGGTAGGGCGCAAACATGATCGAATCAAAGTTGTCGAACAATTCCGATTTAGGCGTTCTGCTCCAAAGCTCGTCCGTGATGAACGGTGCAGTCGGGTGCATGGCGCGCATCAAGCCTTCGAAAATGTTGTGCAGAACAATTTGTGTTTGTTCTTTCAATTCAGGTTTCGCCATTTGAATTTTGGCGATTTCGATGTACCAATCGCAATAATGGTCCCAGGTGAAATCATAGATTTCGCGGGTGGCGTCATGGAAATCGTATTCGTTATATGCGTGCGCGACATTCTTCAGCATGGTGTTGAAGCGGTGCAAAATCCATCTGTCTGCCAGCGTCAACTTTTCCGGATCAATTGGTTTTGGAGTGTAGCCTTCTAATTGCGAAAGCACGAATCTGCCGGCGTTCCATAATTTGTTGGCAAAGCGCTTGTATTCATCTAGTCGATCTTCACGGAAGCGAACATCCTGATCGCCTTTGATACCGACGGAGGCAAACCAAAATCTGTTCGCGTCAGCGCCGTATTTCTCAATCATGTCCAGCGGATCGACTGCGTTGCCTTTCGATTTGGACATGCGTTTGCCATCCGGAGTTTGAATAACCGGGTGGATCAAAACTTCCTTAAATGGAATCGTTTTCACGAATTTCAAGCTCGTGAAAATCATGCGGGCGACCCAGAGATTGATAATCTCACGGGCTGTCGACAGAATTGTCGTCGGATAAAACACTTTGAACTCGCGCGTTTCCTCCGGCCAGCCGAGTGTGGCGAAGGGCCAGAGAGCTGACGAGAACCAGGTGTCGAGCACATCTTCGTCTTGCGTGAGAGTTTTTGAATCGCACTTGCTGCATTGCTCTGGCGCGGTTTCATATGCATCAACGTGTTCGTTTTCGCAAGTCCAAACAGGAATGCGATGTCCCCACCACAATTGACGGCTGATATTCCAGTCGCGGATGTTCTTCATCCAATCCAAATAAGTTGCCGCATAACGCTCGGGTACAAACTTGATGCGTTCTTCCTCAACTACTTTGATCGCAGGCTCGGCGAGTTCTTTCATCGAGCAATACCATTGATCGGAGAGGTACGGCTCGATAACGGTATGGCACCGCTCGCAGTGACCTACGCCATGCTCGTAGTCCTTGATTTCGACCATCAAGCCGGATTCTTCCAGTTCTGCAACAGCTTCTTTGCGAACAACGAAGCGATCTTTGCCGTGGAAACGCTCAGGAACAAATTCATTGGCGATCAATTTACCTTCGCTGTCGATAACAATCGGCGCAGACAAATTGTGGCGCTGACCGACTTCCCAGTCGTTGGCATCGTGCGCCGGAGTAATCTTTAAGCAACCCGTGCCGAACTCGCGTTCTACATAGTTGTCAGCGATGACAGGAATTTCACGATTGGTGAGCGGGAGTTTGACCATCTTGCCCACGTACTGCTTATAACGATCGTCGGCCGGGTGCACCGCAACCGCGACGTCGCCAAGGAGAGTTTCCGGTCTGGTCGTTGCAACCGTCAGACCCCCTTCGCCTTCTGTTAGCGGATATTTAATTAGATAAAGATGACCTTTCGTATCTTCGTGCTCGACTTCCAGGTCCGAAAGACTGGTCAAGCAGCGCGGGCACCAGTTGCAAATGCGGTTGCCCCGGTAGATGAAGCCTTCCTTGTATAGGATGCAGAAGGCGCGATAAATCGCCTTTACATAACTCTCATCCATCGTGAAAGCAATGCGGTCCCAGCTGAAGCTGACGCCCAGCCGGCGGTATTGAGCCATGATGGTGTCGCCGTACTGCTTGCGCCACTCCCAGACTTTTTCGATGAACTTTTCACGGCCTAGATCGCGGCGCTTTATCCCTTCCTGCTTGAGTTTGCGCTCGACCACCATTTGAGTGGAGATGCCTGCGTGGTCGGTACCTGGCTGCCAGAGCACGCTGTAGCCCTGCATGCGCTTGAGGCGGATCAAAACGTCTTGCAAAGTGCCGTTCAGCGCGTGGCCCATATGAAGGTTGCCGGTGATGTTCGGCGGCGGCAGCGCGCATGAGAAAACCGGGCGATCCGGCAAGATGTCAAGATCGAAAACTTCCTTATCAAACCACTCTTTGGTCCACTTAGCCTCAACTTCTTTTGGGTTGTAGGCGCCGGTGTTTGGTTCAACCATGGTCGATGATGATGCCTTTGTGCTCGGGGTGGACATGTGCGCTCCATGAAAAGCGGTGTGAACTTCCGAAATAGCTCGGAAACCTCGATTATATCCAGCCTTCGAGGCCACCGTCCACTTGCAAAGAGGGATTCTGTGACGCAAAGACACAAACGCTTCTTATCTAAACCGGCAGGCAGGGCGACTGATGTTAGAATTGCCGGTTGGCGTCAAGCTTCAATTTTGTCTTGACTACGTTTTGGGCAACACAGTTTTACAGGACCGGCACATGATCTCCAGTAATGATTTTCGACCAGGGGTAACTGTTGAGTGGAACAACGGCGTTTGGCAAGTTGTTGAAGCAATGCACGTGAAACCGGGTAAAGGTTCTGCGTTTGTACGCACGAAAATGAGAAACCTCGAGACCCAGAACGTTCTCGAAACCACTTTTAGAGCAGGTGAAAAGTTGCCTCAGGCAATCGTTGAAAAGGCTGAGATGAATTTCGTCTACAAAGCAGGCGAAAATTACGCCTTGATGGACACCGGCACCTACGAGCAAATCGAACTCGACGGCAAAACAATCGGACCAGGCTCGGAGTTCCTCAAAGAAGGATGCGAAGGCATTATCGTTATGAAGTACGACAATCGTGTAATCGGCGTCGATTTGCCGAACACCGTCGAACTCGAAGTTACCGAGACTGTTCCCGATGAGCGTGGTGATACTTCTTCAGGAGGCGGCAAACCAGCGACGCTTGAAACTGGTGCCACCATCCAAGTGCCCTTCCACATCAAAGTGGGCGACAAGGTCAAAGTTGATACCA
This sequence comes from Candidatus Obscuribacterales bacterium, assembly GCA_019745505.1. Taxonomy (GTDB): domain Bacteria; phylum Cyanobacteriota; class Vampirovibrionia; order Obscuribacterales; family Obscuribacteraceae; genus QKMZ01. Next base: position 6,063 of record JAIETE010000205.1, read on the forward strand.
GAAACCGCAAGTATCTCACTCGCGTTTAAAACTGCAGTTGACCGAAACCATCGTCCGGACATTGGAAATGAAGATAGATCTAAATCAAATTCGCGAATTGCTTTCCGTTGTAAGTCAAACGGATATTACAGAACTGACGCTGGAATTCGGCGATCAGAAGATAACCATCAAGAAAAACGCCGTGCAAATCGCATCGGCGTCGATCATTGCTGAAACTCCAATGTCCGCCCAGGTTGCCCATAATGCACCCGCTAAGGCGATGTCGTTCGAGCCGGCACCAGTTGCACAGTCTGCGCCGCCTCCCAAAGCGGAAGAGCCTGTCTCTGCCAACAATGGTTATGTAGCTGTAACTTCCCCCATGGTCGGCACCTTCTATCGAGCTGCTTCTCCGACAGCTGCTCCGTTTGTCGATATTGGCGACCGCATCTCTGTCGGTCAAACCGTTTGCATCATCGAAGCGATGAAGCTGATGAACGACATGCCGGCAGAAGTGGCAGGCAAAATCGTGAAGGTGTGCGTGGACAACGGCACGACCGTTGAATACGGACAGACGCTGTTCCTTGTCGATCCTAAGGGCTAGACTTTACAGCTTGGCGTCTGAGCCTCGGGCACAGCAAAACCAGCTTGGCTGGTGAGTGAAACCACTAATACGAACGAAGCGAGCAAGAGTTGATCGAAAAGGTTCTAATTGCAAATCGCGGCGAGATCGCTCTGAGAGTCATCAGAGCGTGCAGAGAAATGAACGTGCGCACGGTTGCCGTTTATTCACAAGCAGACGCTGAGTCGCTGCACGTAAAACTCGCCGATGAATCATTCTGCATCGGTCCTCCGCCGTCGAATCGCAGCTACCTGCACATTCCGGCGTTGATCTCGACTGCCGTCGTAACCGGCGCCGATGCCATTCACCCGGGTTATGGTTTTCTTTCTGAGAATGCGAATTTCGCGCAAATCTGTGCGGATCACCGCATCAAATTCATTGGACCGTCCATCACCGCCATTAATTCGATGGGAGACAAAGCCTCTGCGCGTGAAACGATGCGCGCCGCAAACGTGCCAGTTGTTCCCGGCAGCCAGGGCTTGATCACGCATGATGCAGAAGCTTTCAAGCTGGCCAATGACATTGGTTTTCCAGTTATTATCAAAGCAACCGCAGGTGGTGGCGGGCGCGGCATGCGCGTGGCTCATGACCAGGCGCAGCTTGCCAATGCTATTTCTTCTGCAAGAAGTGAGGCATCGGCAGCATTCGGAGATGGTGGCGTCTACATCGAAAAATATTTGAAGCCGATCCGCCACATTGAAATTCAGGTGTTGGCTGATTCTCATGGCAATTGTGTTCACCTCGGCGAACGGGATTGCTCGGTGCAAAGAAGGCACCAGAAACTGATCGAAGAGGCGCCGAGCCCGGCAATCAGCCCTGAAATTAGAAAGCAGATGGGTGATGCCGCAGTTCGAGCCGCTCTGCAAATCGGATATGAAGGAGCCGGCACCGTAGAGTTCATCTTTGCAAACGACAAATTCTATTTCATGGAAATGAATACCCGTATCCAGGTAGAGCACCCGGTTACGGAATACATTACCGGCATAGACCTGATTAAAGAGCAGATTCGTGTCGCCAGTGGTCAAAAGCTGTCGTTTACGCAAGAAGATATCAAATTCACCGGTCACTCGATCGAATGCCGTATCAATGCCGAAGATCCTGATCGCAACTTCCTGCCTTCGCCGGGAAAAGTCGATGCATACATCGCCCCGGGTGGTCCGGGCGTGCGTGTGGACAGTCATTGCTACCCGGGTTATTCGATACCCCCTCACTACGACTCGCTGCTCAGCAAGCTAATCGTCTGGGGACAAAACCGTCAGGAGGCGATCAACCGCATGCAGCGTGCTCTTGACGAATATGCCATAACTGGAATCAAGACCACGATTCCTTTCCATCAAAAGGTCTTGGCAAACACTCATTTCCAAAACGGGGATGTTTCCACCGACTTCATTGAAAAGCATATGACACCTGTGGATGCTAAGAAGTAGCAGGGAGCGCCGTCATCTCTGCGGCTCTACCCGCCAGGCGGGAGACCTATTGCTCTCTTTTGAAGGAAGCCCGGCGGACGGATGTCACAGGTGCCCCATCACCCTAATACCTCCGCCTCATGAACCAAAATGCTAGGTTCGTATAAAATAGAATATCCCAGCCCTATGTGGCTCCATAGCTCAATGGTGGAGCAAGCGACTCATAATCGCCAGGCTACAGGTTCGAATCCTGTTGGAGCCACTCTTTATTCTCGGAATCTCTTAAACCAGTGATGAATCGCCTCCGCTTTGTCGTCGCTAGCCTGCTACTGTCGTTGCAGTTTCTTCTGTTCGCTCAGCCGGGCATTGGCGCGCAGACAATGCCCCTGCTCCTGCCGCAGCACAAAGACAATTACTTAGCAGAAGCCACTCTGGGCCATCCAAGTCTCTGGTTTCCCAAGGATATGCCGCTCAAGGTTTTCTTCAACCCGGCAAGAGGGGTTCAGAATTACCAGCCTTACATGGCCGATGTTTTCAAAAGCTGCCTGAAAGAGTACGAGCGTGTTTCTGACGGCAAGATCAAATTTGTTGTGGTCGAGAAAGCACCTTTTGATATTCAGGTCAATTTCTCCTACAAGCTTTTACCTGGAGCAAATCGATGGGATGCCGGTTGGACTGTAGTTCAAACCAGTCCTCATCATATTGATAAAGCCAACATCACTGTCTTTACGCGCACCAAGGAATGGCTGGAAAAAGACTATTTGCGCGAAGTCTGTACACACGAACTTGGACATGCTTTGGGTTTGCACAATCACAGCCCCGATCCGCATGATGTGATGTACAGCAAGTGCATGATTATTCCTCAAGTGTTGACGATACGCGACGTGAATACACTGGGAATGCTCTACAGTTTCAAACCGTCGGAAGCAGTGGTCGCAAATCTGCCTGAGTATTGCGAACATATCTCGACGGCGCTTCCGCGTCATTTTACACAAGCTCAAGCGGAGGATTATTGCCGGAAGGTTTCCGCCAAGATGAACCTGTCTAAGTGGCTTGCGGAAGGCACTAAGCCGCGCAGCTGTGATTTGAGCTTGCTTCTGGACGGAAGCGGCAATATCTATAACTATCGAATGACGCGTCGCTCTGGCTCTATTGCCTTCGACAATTCGATTCTTACTGCTCTGGTGACTTCTCTTCCGCTTCCAAAACCGCCTAATGGAATCTTATCGAATAATTCGAGCAGTTCCAGGCGCATACTGTTTTCCTTTACGGTCGGCTCTGATGGGCAGATTGCAGCCCTGCCTGTTTCCGATGAGCAGACCGGAGAAATAATTCCTTGCGCTCAAGCTGTTCCGCCTCTAACGCTGATTTCCGGACAGCAAATTGCGTCTAACGGACAAAGCTCAACCAGTCCCGATTCATCCGTGCTTAAAAGCGGATGCGCACCACTTGCTGCTGTGAATTCGACTGCGCAGCAGCTGGATGATCTGGAATGGGTCGCCAAAGTGAAGCAATTGGCAAAGGATCGCTGGCAGCCCGAGGAGCCAGGCAATGTGGTTTTAAGTCTTGGTATAAAGCAAGATGGCAAGATCGCGCATCTAGCAGTTAAGCAGTCGCTCTGTGATGTCGCTTTTATGCGTGCTGCCATGGATTCGTGCCTGGTGGCGGAACCTTATCCGGTGCCGCCGGGGAGCGGAGAGTTTGTCAAAGAGGTGGAAATCAATTTCGACGGTGCGTCTTCACCTTGAATTTGTCAATCTTTTGATGGCCGGATTTTGTAGAACTCTCTTTGAAGCATCAGAGGCAGTGCATTTCTTCAATGAGTTTCTTCCGGACTTTCGCCTTGGGCGGGTCGGGGAAATCATGTGTCTTCAAGTTGAACGTGCCGGCCACAGAGCCCACTCGATAACAGAAGAAGTGTCTCTGTTCCTGCCCAACTACTCTATCTATATTTAGCTTCTCTTCGTCGGAGATGAGTTCGAATGTAGGAGATGTGTTGACCTGGTTGAAGAAGTTTCCAATTGTTCGATGTTTGATCTTTCTTCCATCAACTCTGAACATTTGCGGACCAATCATGTCTGCGTCCTTTTTGCTGAGCGCGAATGCGAGCAGTGTGCCGACATTGATAATTATCTGGTTGCGAAAATCTTCCGGCAAATACTGCAGTGTCTTGCAGCAGCCGATGATACCGATCTTGAACTTGTCTGTTTCCTGGGTCAGCGCTTCAATAGTGTCTTTCTCGATGAAATTATTCATTTCGTCGAGATATATCGAGCAAGGCTGGCTTCTCTCTTCATCGTAATCGGACAAGCTCATAGCTGCCTGTTTGATTCCAGTGACGATGAGCGAACCGAGCAGATTGCCATTTTGATCGAGTTGTCCCTGTGGAATGCGAATCAACAGGATTTCTTTGTTCATTATCAATTCTTGCAGTCGGAGATCGCTTACCGGCTTTGTCAGAATGGGGCGAAGGCGTGGGTCGCCGAGAGTAGGAGTGACGCGGTTCAGAATCGGCTCTACCCAGTTAATCCACTGATCGGTTCTCGCCAGTTTCTTGTATTGCGCCCATGAATCAAGCAAGGTTGCGAATTCGGTACGCTCATTCTTTCTGCGCTCAATGGTTTCCAGCAAAATGTCTCGGAAATCGTTGTCCTGCAGCAGGCTTGGTAAATCCGTCAATGTTTTGTTGTTTGCCATCAAGAGCATGGCCGCATTTCGTAAGATATTTGCGGTCTGTTGACTCCATTGATTTTGCGATCCCTGCGGCTCGGTATAGATAGCTTTGAAGCCATGGACGATAGCAGCAGAGGCATCTATGAAATTTACATGCGCCTGTGCTTCCAGCGGATTGTATGAGATGGAGCCACCCTTATACGTCGGGTCGATAATTTTTATTCGTTTTGATATCTGGCTTCCTCTGGCGTGTGATGCAGCCCATTTCGTAACCAGTTCGCAAAGTTCTCCGTCAGAGTCGATGACAACGACCGCTCGGTCGGCAGCCTCAATGTCTCGGCAAACCATACTCGCCAGCAGGCGTGTTTTGCCCTTGTCCGAGCCTCCCAAAATAATCATATGTGGATTGCTCTCTCTCGACTCAGGCGAGATTGCCAGTGTGCGCGGCACCCAGGCTTTCCAAATACGCCACTCGGTGCGAGTGCCGAGCGGGAGCGAGCCACACTTGAGCGGTTTGGACCACTCGCGCATCATTTTATTGTGTTGCGATTTATACTGCGAAGGAATGTACTCATTCTTCGCCATGCGATTCAGTTTGCCGTGTGGGTTGAAAATCCACAGCATGATGGTGGCGACAATGACTCCGAAGCCTAACAGCACTCCGGCAACCATCATCAACCGTTCGGAAATCTCTTTTCTTGAAAGACCGCGTTTGGGATCAAGGCACTCGAGCAAGTATGTCAGTGGATTTGAATTGCCCACCACGGACGGTTGTGGTTCTAAAGGTAGTTTTTGAAAAAGATCTTCCGATGCTCGCTGATCGGCTACCCATTTTCCTTGCACGGTGGCAATTTGCTGGCGCAGCTTGAATACTTTGCTACGAGCCGTAAACATACCGTTGAAGTGAAACTTGCCTAGCTGATCTTTCTGGATCTGGCCTGTGTAAACGATGGGGTAACCATCCTTAAGTCCATTTTCGAAATACTGTTTTTCGAAGCGAATTTCGCCCGATGGTAGTATCTGACCGCTCAACTTCCACGATTTGCCGTTGTCGGCGCTCATGGCGGACAGCGTGGCGTCGTCTCGGTTCAGCAGCGCCTCCCAGCTATCTCTCTCTACCGGGGATCTAGTACATCTGATTCTGTACATCCCACCAAGTTTGGGGATGTTCTGCATAGTCATCATGCTGGGAATTGCCGCACTAGGGCTTTGACTCGTGTCGGATGGGCGCGAGACCGTGCTTCCAAAGAAGAATCCTAATGCAATAAGCATCGAGCTGGCGGCAACGGCGGCAATTGCAATTACTCCATTTCTACCGGCCGGCAGAAATGGAGTTGGGCATGGTTTTTCATTTTCTTTTTTCGATTTTGCGGTTTTGTTATTGGAACGCTCATTGAGGAGGTTCGAGAGAAGGGACGCTTCATCTACTCCATTTTTGAGGGGCAATTCCTGGTGCCGAGGCGTTTCAAAAAAGTCATGAACAGGGTCAGTACTGGGCTTACTGTCCATGCTTGTAGATGTCGGCACGGTCGCCCGAGTCTTCTTCGGTGCCTGCCCTGTATTCGTTGTTTGCAGTGACTTTTGATCAGTTGCCGACTGCAGCCGGCTTGATTTGGCAGGCTTTGCATTGGCAAGGACGGGCATTGCTGTTGCGGAGTGCCGGGAGAATGGCGTCCGGCAATTAGAGCATGAGACATCCTCGCTGCGAAGCACGTTACCGCAGGTCTGACATATGTAGATTTCCAACTGGTGCTGCTCCTTGTTCCCGATACCTGACCGTGAAGCATTACCTGGAGAGGGATTGCGGCTTTTGCCGACTGATGGCTAATTTTAGTTAGTAAGGCGTATTGAATTTAGCGGATCCGGTCCAGATCGTATGTCCGAAAAGGGCTATTGTCAAGAGGTCGGATTCCTGAAAAGACTAGACTTTGGGGATATTTTTCAGGGGTGGGCGAGGCGTTGAACATAGATGATCTGTCGCAGTACCATATGCCAGATTGGGCTTCGGTTTTAAGGCGTTAATGCGAAGAATTGGCTCTCTTACAAGCAATAAGTTCGTTTACCCGGCTGCTGCAGTCTTTCTTTCTCTGGTATTCCTCTTCTCGTTCACTGCTCAGGCGCACAGGCTTGCTTTGTCGGCTCCTGCGGAGTTGACGATTTGGGCCTGGGAGCGTGATGAAGACCTATCCTTCATTGATTCCGCCAAGGTTTCTGTGGCTTATTTCGCCGGAACCATCTATGTAAAAGGGTCCAGCGTGCGTTTTCGCCCACGCACCCAGAAGCTGATCGTGCCGAAAGGCACTCATTCTTTTCCAGTATTTCGCATTGAGAGTATTCGCTCTTCAATTCATCCGCCTGGTACGAAGACCTCATCTTTGACCGGTTGCGAAATTCCGACCATGCAAGCAGCCGATTATGTAGCTAAAACGATTGCCATTCAGATGGATAAGCTGAAGCTGTCAAATTCTGGACTGAATTCTTTATCCGGCTCCGGTTCGAATTTCGCTCGGACAGCTGTTCAAATAGACTTTGATGCACTGGAGGATGAGCGAACTTTCTACAAACAGATGCTGCGCAATTTAAAGCATGAAATTCCCTGCGATACGAGGATTTCAATCACATCTCTGGCCTCCTGGTTGCTTGCTGACAAATGGTTGGAGCGAGGATGCGCCGATGAAGCGGTAGCAATGCTTTTCAGCATCGGTCCAGGAAAGCGGGAGGTACTTTCCTTATTGAAAAAACAATCGCTGAACAGCGGTGCCGGCATACCTATTGCAGTCGGAATTTCGGCTTACGAACCGGCAACCAATCAGGCTTTGTTCCAATCCAATATTCAGAATAAAACCGGCAATCTCTACTTGTTCAGCTCAAGACCGTGGACTCAAAGTCGTCTTCGTTCTATCACCAGCGAGGCTCTGGCCCAATGACGAGACTAACGCGAAGAATAATCGCTTCTCTATTGTCACTCTCCTTTGCAGTTTTGCCGGTACCACCTGCAAAAGCATGCGCTCCTGACCTAGCCTACGCGATTTTGATCAACGGCAATCATCCTGATATGCCTCTCAAGCTTTTTGCCGGTGGAAATCTGGGCATCGTGCAGCCCGGTTGGGCGAAATCTTATCTGGTCGTCGCTTACAGATATCTCTCCGGAAAGCCGCTCTCGAAAGCTGAGCAAGAAAGTGTGGTTCGGCTCTGGCACGATCGAATAATGCGGGGCTCGACCCTGGATTCAGATCTGTATCACGATCCCAAAGATGACTATCTGGCGCTTCGCTGCAAGGCACTTGGCGAGAATCCTAAGAGCATTTCCGACATTGCCTGGAAAATGGATCCGTATGTTTATGAAAATGGTATAGGTGATTCGGCTTTCAAGCTGGCGAGACTCACTTTGGCAAATATACTCACGAAGTATGCGCCGAAGAGCCAGGCGGTAAAAGATTGGATCAAGGCGCAAGATGGACTTTTCGGGATTGGCACCAAGAAGACTATTGTTCCTGCGGCGATGCCCGCATCAAAAGATGCAATGCTGCAAGATGCACGCGTCTATCAAATAGCTGCGGCGAATTTCTATTTGAAGAAATTTGAGAAGGCAGCTTCTCTGTTTCAAACAATTGCCGAAAAACCGAATTCGAAACTAAAGAATATTGCCTCATATATGGTGCTGCGTTCGAAGTCGAATCAGATTCTCAGGGGCGATGGAAGCGGAGATGTCGAGGCTGTCTCGGCGATGCTTCAGAAGGCTGCCGATGATGCGTCTGAAAATTCTGAACGCGAGAAGATTCTCAATCTTTTGCGCCCGATTTCATATCTGAATTTGTCTTCTTCTGATGTAATTAAAATTCTGGCGGCAAAAATCTGCGCCGGCAGCAGCAAGAGCTTTGGCTCCGATCTAGGCGATCTGACTTTTCTTCTGGATGGAAATGCGCCGCTTTGCGGTCTGGATGTGCAAGGACCGACCACTTCTACCGCAGCCAACTCGGATGATACTGAAAAGAAAGAGGGAACTGATTTTTCGAAAGTTCATGATCTGGCCGATTTTGTCTGCACTATGCAACGCTCCAATTACATGCTCTGGGACGAGGCGGACAAAAGAAAGCAGGAAGAAGAAGGTTTGAAAGCAGCCAGGCATGCGCGCGAAATGTGGCAGAAAACAAAGAGCCAGGTGTGGCTCCTTGCAGCGCTTTCCGGCTTTGGCGTGCGATTGCAAGATGATCGCGACTTATATCTGGCAGCAATGAACACTCCGGAAAATTCCCCGGCATTTCTAACTTGCAGATTCTATTTGATCGATTCACTAATAGCTCAGGCAAAACGTGATGAGGCTCGCAAACTTTTGAAGCCGATTTTGTCGGCTACAAATTTGCCACCTACTGCGCGCAATTTGTTTTCCACCCAAATGGCAGCTGCCAGTCAGACGTTGCCCGATTATCTCAGGTATTCCGTCCTTCATCCGCCTGAGATTCTTGATTCATCGAACGATCTTGTTTCACGGAAATTCACCCAGTGTGAAGCCGCCAATGTTTTTCAGACGCAAACGCCAGCTCTTGATACTGCCATGGCGCGCGATCTCAGCCGTAATGCTCCCTTGTCCACCTGGATGACTTTTGCCAAAATGCAATCGGCTTCTTCTAAGTTCAAACCTGTGATTGTTCGCACTGCCTGGACGCGCGCCCAGATTTTGCAGCGTTCTGATCTGGCGGCAACCCTGGAAAATGATCTGGCCTCGAGCAATCCGACACTGGTTGCCTCAGTCAATAAAATAAAGAATGCGCCTGCCGGACTGGCGAAACAATTCGCTGTAGCTTGTCTGATTTTGCGCAATTATGGAATGTCTCCGTACCTGATGGGCGGTGCGGAACGCCATGGTGAGTCAATTGGAGTGTTCGACTATTACAACAACAATTTCTGGGTGCCGATGCCGTTGAAAGAGACGAATGCCGAAGATTCCGAAAGCTACTACGAATACAACAATACTGTTGGATTCGTAGGTGATAATCAGATAAGCCAGAAGATGACCAATTACGCATCGCCAGGCGTGAGCCGCTTTTTGAATGAAAAGGAGAAAAAAGCAGCTGTTTCTGAAATGCAACTGATGCTAAAAAATCATCCGTCGCGTTTTTTTGGACAAACTGTTCTTGATTGGGCGAAACTACATCCTCATGATCCGGATGTTCCAGAAATGCTCTTTCGCGTGGTGAAACTTCCCAAGTGGACACAAGTCACGCCTGTCGGCAGCGAATTTTCCAAGAAAGCTTATTTTGCCCTGCACAAGGGTTATCCAGGCAATCCATGGACCAAGAAAGCAGTTTGCTATTACTGATGGGTTAGCTCTCTTCCGATGGGCTGTATTCTTCAGCCTTGTCGATATTGAACGTCCAGGCAACGGCATCATGCGCAGTGCGAATGTATGGAGGAACGCGCAAGAAGTACTCTTTATATGTGCCGTCAGGTTCAATAGTGGAGTTTTTTACTTTTACCATCGTAAGCGATTCGTCATCTGGAATGTCGATTTGAAATAGTTGACCGAATTTATCGCTGTGGATTAGTTTGGCGCCGGCCTCATTTAGATAGCGAGCTGTGCCGTATAACTCGATCAGTCCGCGACGCTTTTCTACGTTCTGCTCCCTGTCGATGTCGGCTTTTGTCAATGTTGCAGGATTCTCCAGAAAGCGTCTTGGTGTTTCCATGCCATTAAGGGCAAAAATCTTATATCCGTCTGCAAAAACGATTGCCGGACCGCTGGAATTGCTTAGCCTTCGGCGCAAGTCTCTTACTACTGAAGCTGGGTTAGTGCCGACAAAACAATAATTTTCAAAGAATGAATACCATGGTGCCTTTTCGAACAAGCTCAGGTGTATTTCATACGCTTTCGTATCCAAATAGTTCAAGCCGTGCTCTCTCATCACTTCCTGGATGAAGCTATTGGCGAGCATATCCGTGTTGCTGTAGAATCCCCAGAACAAGGACCGTAATAATCTTTGACGTCTAAAAACCTGCTCCGGATCAGCATCGGCATCAGCATCTGGTCGTATCTCAATAAATGGAATCTGTGATTCCGCCATGTCGAAAACCAGACCATATCGGTTGAGCATCGGTGTGAACTTTTGCCTGAATGACGTTCTAAATGCCTTTCTCGTTTCCGGATGAATCAGTGCTGACTGGCATTTCAGATCTTTTGAGTCTGCCTCAAAGTCTCGATCGCGAAGCATTGCAGCTTGCAGGCCGTCAGCGAATTCCCTTGTGTAGTTTGCACCCAGATTCGATTGATAATTGGTGAGCTCGCCCATTCGCTCGAGCAGCAGGTTCTCGAAGTCCGCGTCTTGCTCCCTGCATAGTTCAGCTAAGTCCAGCTTGTATGGATGAAGACCATTATTGAGCGTTGCCAATGCAGCTGCAAAAGTTGCCGGACTGTGCACAAACAAGATTTGCGGCGGTTGCTTTCCATTGACAGTGTAGAGTTGGTTGACTAATTCACTGATTTCATGTTGGCATGACAATGTATGCGCATGAGAGTTTTCGGCAAGCTTTTCCCACTTTTCGTGAAAACGTTCCAATTGCTCTTTTTCTGATTGAGAAAGACAATTGGCATACATCTCGAGCCGACGATCAAC
>JAIETE010000319.1 GCA_019745505.1 Candidatus Obscuribacterales bacterium
GTGAGGGACAGATGACTTATACAACGCACCATGAAAAGAGGTCCAAGTATCACGTGTCGAAAGATAGCAACAGCGGTCTGGCGAACGGACGCAAGCGAGCCGTCGCTTCAGTGGCGGATAGGCAGCCACTTTCTACATCAATCGATTATGCGAGTCATCCTGTAAATGAGATCTTCGGATCGAATGTATTCAACCGACAGACCATGCGCGCATTATTGCCGAAGACTGTTTATAAAGCAGTCGTTCGTTGTCTCGACCATGGTGAGCAACTCGACCCGGCAATGGCTGACACAGTTGCCAACGCGATGAAAGACTGGGCGATTGCCCGTGGCGCGACCCACTTCACACACTGGTTCGTGCCGCTGCATGGCTATACCGCGGAAAAACACGATTCTTTCCTCGTCTCCAACGTAGACGATGGTGCGGTATTGGAATTCTCCGGAAAGAACCTGGTGCAAGGCGAACCCGATGCCTCGAGTTTCCCGTCCGGCGGCATTCGCTCCACATTCGAAGCTCGCGGTTACACGGGATGGGATCCTTCCAGCCCTGCTTTCCTTATGGACAGCGCCAATGGCAGAACCCTCTGCATCCCGTCTGTATTCTGTTCGTTCAGCGGACACGCGCTTGATGTGAAAACACCACTCTTGCGCTCTCTGGAAGCAATCAGCAAATCCACTGTTCGCTTGCTGCACGCTCTGGGCAACAAAGAAGTTAAGCGCGTCAATTGCACGGTCGGCCCAGAGCAAGAGTACTTCCTCATCGACGAAGCGTTCTACCATGCAAGACCCGACATTATCAGTGCCGGTCGCGCTCTCTTCGGTGCACGTCCTCCGAAGGGACAAGAAATGGAAGATCACTACTGGGGTTCTATCCGCGAACGCGTTCTGGCCTTCATGATGGATGCTGAGCATGAGCTCTACAGACTTGGTGTACCGGTTAAGACCCGTCACAATGAAGTTGCGCCGGCACAGTTCGAAGTTGCTCCGGTTTTCGAAAGCAGCAACCTGGCAACAGACCACAACATGCTGCTCATGGAAGTCTTCAGAAAGACCGCTCAGAAGCATGGCTTCCGCTGCCTCTTCCACGAAAAGCCGTTCAGCGGTGTTAACGGAAGCGGTAAGCACAACAACTGGTCTATGGCTGATGATCAAGGCAATAATTTGCTCGAGCCCGGCGAAGATACGCAAGATAACTTGCAATTCCTGGTCGTGCTGGCTGCCGTGATTCGTGCAGTAGACAAATACGCAAAATTGTTGCGCGCAAGTATTGCCACCGCCGGTAATGACCACCGCCTGGGAGCCAACGAAGCGCCGCCCGCCATCATGTCAATCTACCTGGGTGATGCTCTCACCAAAGTAGTGGACAACATCATTTCGGGCAAAGCTTCAGACAAGAAGGTTGGTGCCACAGTCAGGTCCGGTGTGTCCATGCTTCCGGATATCCTCAAAGATGATTCCGACCGTAACCGCACTTCGCCGTTTGCTTTCACGGGCAACAAGTTCGAGTTCCGCGCAGTCGGCTCCAGCCAGTCGGTGGCGATGCCCAACACCGTGCTCAACACGATGGTGGCAGATTCGATGGATTATCTGGCAGACGAGATTGACAAAGCCGCCAAGAAGGGAGGAGACCTCAAGGCTGCTATCAACAGCGTCCTTGTGAAAACGCTTTCCGATCACAAGCGTATTCTTTTCAATGGCGACAACTATTCGGAACAATGGCACGAAGAAGCATCGCGCCGTGGTCTGGCTAACTTGAAGAATTTGCCTGAAGCACTGCCGGTGCTGGTAGAAGCCGAAGCGAAAGAACTCTTCAGCCGCTATGACGTGTTCCAAGAAGACGAACTCGTCAGCCGTTATCACATCTTGCTGGAGAATTACTGCAAGACGATCAACGTCGAGTCTTTGCTTACTTCCAACATCGCAACAACAATGATCTTGCCTGCTGCAATCGAGTACCAAACTCGCCTGGCAACAGCGATTGTTCAAACCAAGTCGGCGGTCGGCGGCATCAATCTGGCGCATCAAGAAAACATGCTCAAAGATGTTTCCGATAGAATTGCTCGTCTGAGAACAGCGATTGAAGTTCTCGATATGCTGCGCCACGAACAACGCGGCGAAGATCATCTGGATGATGAACACACCGCTGAAGCACGGTTCTATCAACAGCGCGTCATTCCAGCAATGAATGAAGTAAGAACCGTCGCCGACGAGTTGGAGCTCATGGTTGACGACTCATTGTGGCCGTTGCCGAAGTTCCGCGAAATGCTCTACATCTACTAAAGATGTGTGAGTTTTTGGGCGTCGCGTAAGCGGAGCCGCATTTCGAACAAGCTCTTAGAGGGTGCACATTGTGCGCCCTCTATTTCTTCAGCGGCCTTTGGTTTTGTCATAGTGCTTGCGCACTTTCTCTCTGTTGCCGCAAATTTCCATGCTGCACCACTGTCTTTGCTGATTTTTGGATGTATCGACAAAGTAGAGAATGCACTTATCGCTGGCGCATTTTCGCACCGAATTTATTTTTTTACTGGCCAACAGCTCGCAGCAGGTCTGGGCAATGAGCGCCAATATGTCGCTGCAAGAGTCCAGGCGAAATTTCAGTTCGTAGACGTTATTGGCGCCGCCGAGAGAGCGAACCAACTCATTGCTGCGTGCGTTCAGCAATTCCAGGTCATTGCTCCCAATCGACTTGCGCTCGATAATCCGATCGAACGAACGGCGAATAGCGCAGCGCAATGCCTTCGCGCTCTCGAGATCCTGGAGGGAGCACTTGATTCCCCGAGCGCAGTCGGCTTGCTCGAACCACTTCGATAAAGATTCTGGACCGCTGAGCAGGTCGATCATGCCGCTTTGCGAAATGACTTCCGTGTTAACGAAGTCGGCGGCGAGGTTATTGCCTATAAAAAGGAAATCCATTCCAATTATTTTAACCTTTAAAAGCGGGTTTGGGGGTTAGCAAAAACCACCTAACCGGTATAATGAATTTAGAGGGTTAAGGAGGGCGAAAAATGAATACCGGTCATGTGGGTTTGAATGTACAAGATTTGGACCGCTCTGTGGAGTTCTACACCAGAGTGTTCGACCTGGGAATTTTGAAGAAGGGAGCTGAAGGCGGTAAGGAATTTGCTCTTCTGTCCAATAATGGTCGACTTGCAATTACGCTCTGGCAGCAGGGCACGCAAGAGTTCAGCAGCATTCATTCAGGTTTGCATCATCTGGCTTTTATGGTGCCTTCCCTGAAAGAAGTTGAAGAGGCGGAGCGGAAGCTCCGTTCAATGAATACTTCTTTTGAATACGACGGCATCGTTCCGCACTCCTCGGGTGCTGAAAGTGGCGGCATCTTTTTCTTCGATCCTGACGGAGTGCGGCTCGAGATTTATACGGAACAAGGTGTGACGGGCGAAGCGCCGCATTGTGATTCGCCTTCGTGCGGTTTCTTTTAGGCTGCGGATACAGATATTTTTCAAAGAAACGGTGGCATTGTGGATAGATTTCATGCAGGCGAGATCGCAGTTCAAGAATTGGTCGGTGTTCGGCACTTTGCTGAGCGCCTGGCCGGCTCGGTATTTCACTCGATGCCTGAGCCCGCTAGGGAATTCTTGTCGACAATTTCTTTTGTTGCAATTACCTGGTTTGATCAGCAAGGAAAAATCTGGATAACTCCGATTACGGGCAGTCCAGGCTTTTTGCGCGCCACAGATGCAAATACAATCGCTTTCGATCTGCACAATTGCGCCGCACCGCTCTTTTCTGAACAGCGATTCGTAAGTGCGCCGGCTGCCCTTATCGGTATGGATTTTGCCGGACGACGTCGAATGCGCGCGAATGGATCCATCGATTCAGGCGACAGCCTTCTTTTTCGCGTAGATGAGGTGTATGCGAATTGCCCCAAGTACATTCAAAGGCGTACTCCCGACCGCGCTATTGAACCTATTGGTCTTGAAAGCGGCAGCGTATCACAAACATTGCTTGATGAGAGATCTCAGAAATTGATCAACAGCAGCGATACCTTCTTCATCGGCAGCTATGCTGCCGCCGGCGGTGCCGATGCCTCTCATCGAGGAGGAGCATCAGGTTTCGTCGAAGCTGATGAAAACAGTATACGCTGGGTTGATTATCCGGGAAATAATATGTTCAATACCTTTGGAAATATCGATTCGAATCGAGAATCGGCACTACTGTTTCTCGACTTTCAATCCCTTGAAGGCGTTGCTGTGACTGGTGCTATCGAAAGTTTTTCACCAAGCAGAGGTGGGCAATCAGCTCAACAAGCAACCATATTCAAAGTGCAGAGCGCGAAGTATTTACCTCGCGCCCTGGCACAATCATGGTATGTGGAGCCTTCCTGAATTCGAACCGGATTTACTGGTTTAGAAAAGATCGAAGATGTCTGCAGGCGTTGGCAGCTTGTCGAGCAATTTGCCTGGGTTGAGCAAATCCGATGGGCTCGGAGGCTTGGGCAGATCTCTCAACAAGTCCTGAGGGTTCGGTGGCTGTGGGAGACTTCCTAAGATGTCGCCCGGATTAGGCAGGCCGGAAAGAAGGTCGCCAGGGCTGGGAGGCTGCGGCAAGCTGCCGAAAAGGTCGCCCGGATTAGGCAGGGCGGAAAGAAGGTCGCCAGGGCTGGGAGGCTGCGGCAAGCTGCCGAAAAGGTCGCCCGGATTAGGCAGACCGCTCAACAGATCACCGGGGTTTGGTGGCATTGGTAGGCGTCCCTGCGAATCGCCGGGAGTCAGAGGATTGAGACTGCCGTGTTCGCCTCCTTGTTGGCCGCCTTCTTCTCCTTCTTCTTCACCGGATTGTCCGAGTTGGCGCATCAGAAGCGATAAGTGCCTGTTCATGCGGGCCATGATTTGCTGAATCGCTTCGGAGTCTCCACGGGCAAGTGCCTGGGACAACTCCTGCATGTCGTTCATCAGAAGAACCATGGAGTCCTGTGGGGTATAGCCGTCCGAGCCGGAGCCAATGTAGCTGTCGCTTGATTCGCTGCCCGCCTCGCTGCCATGTTCAGCGCCTGATTCGGAGCCGTGTTCCGTTCCTTCCTCGGAGCTGTGTTCGGGTTGTGACTCTTCGGAACATTCATCGCCGTGGCATTTGCTGTCTGATCTTTCGCTTTCTTCATCGCGCTCGTGCCCGCGCTCATGTCCGTGCTCTCTGCCATCGTGACCGCCGTCCTCGGAATCAGAAAATAATCCCCTGGTAAAATCTGCTAAGTCTCGGCGCATCTCTGCGAGCCAGTCTTTGGCTTCGGACTTGTCACCTTCTTGCAAGGAATTCTGGGCGTTGAACATATCTCCGTATACTTCGATCAAGCGACCGGCATCCTCTCTGTCGAAATTTAAGTTGTCGGATGCATTCTCTTTGTCGTCATCGAAGGAAGAAAATCTTCTTGCGATATCCATGGCACCCTGTTGTTCGAAAGTGAAATTGCCGCTCGAGCTGTCACTGTTGCTGATTCGAGCGTATATGTCCGACGGTCCGAAATCCAGCTGGTCGCCGGACTCTGTTTTTGCAGAGCCACCGCGGGCAGTGGCGCCAAAGTCTGAGAAAAGCGATTGTAAGTCAAATTGTGGAGCGTCTGAGGTTTTTGCCTCATTAACTGCACTATCACCACGGTCAGGGGTGTTAAAAGCTGCGCTCATATACTCTCCTTTGCCCCGAGGAGCTGGAAGATGGCGGTCGTGTTGGTAAGGGTTGATGCACTAAGTTCGCCCAATTTATGCGGGCAAGCAGGCAAACGTGTGGCACGAATATTAAAAATCACCCGGAAAGCCGCCGAGGAATAGGCATTTGGGCGACGATAACCGCGTGAGGAAGTTCTTTCTTCACCTTTTGACGGTTTGTCAAGGTGATTCTTGATCTCTGAACATGCTATAGGTGGAATACTAGAAGCAAGCTGTTAAAAAGTTCCTGTGTTCTAGCTTTTGATCTGGGGCGATCTGGTCGAGTCATGCTCAGCGGTTGGTCAAGCGAGAAGAAGATAGTCGGCGGATTTGGAATCGCGCTCATTGCTGTAGCACTGGCACTTTTCAGCCCTTATCTCGTTCATCCGGGCGCTCGAGAAATCAAGCAGTGGATTGAGCAGCGTCAGAAAGTGTTTGATAATCTCCAGAGCGTATTGACAGATTTTCGCGAAGCTCAGCTCTACCACCGCGATTTTGTTCTGTCCGGTGATGCGCGCCAAGCCGATGATTTCAACGAGGCAGTCGCTCGAGTCAATGAGCGGCTATTCTCATTGCGGACCCTTGACGACGAGACACCTACAGCCGAGCAATTTCGTCAACTGGAGAATGAACTCGAAAGTTCGATAACTGCATTGCGTACTGCAATGAATTCGCGCAAGGAGAAAGGCGTTTCGCCCAAACGCGTCATGGAAATGTCCGACAATGCGCTCGTTCAGTCCAATGCTGCCGCAGCTTCCGTCGAGCGTCTGGAGAACGATCAGATCAAGCTTCTCGAGGCGCGCATTGCGCAGTACAGCTCGCTGCCGAATTATCAGGTATTGGTCGGCTTTCTGCTGATTACTTTTCTTGGACTGCTCGGTCTGGGAACCTTTCTCATGTCGAAGAATTGGCAAAATTCAGTCGATTCTTTGAAAGAGCGCAATCTTCTTTTGGAAGATCATTTGAGTTCGGCGCAAGCCCATCTGGATAAATTGGCAAACAAAGATTTGCTTACGGAAGTTCTCAACGTGCGCGGGCTGGAGCAAGCATTGATAGCCGAGCAGAACCGCGCCGGACGGGCGGGTGCACAGCTGGTCGGGATGCTGCTCAATATCGACAATTTCCGCCGAGTCAATGAAGGCCTCGGGCATGCGGTTGGTGATGTGATTTTGAAGGAGCTGTCTCGCCGGATCGGCAACACGCTTCGTCCATCTGATCACGTCGGGCGTATCGGGCGCGATGAATTTCTAGTCCTTCTGCCTGACACTCAACTCGCCTACGCAATGAAAGTGGCGGAGAGAATTCGCTTGTCCGTCTCCGACAGCCCTCTTCGCAACGCCTCCGACTTGATACATCTGACCGTCAGTGCCGGCGTTGCAACCTTGCCTCAAAAGGTCTCCTCCCTGGAAGAAGTTCTTACGCTCACTCGCTCCGCACTGAAGCGCAGCAAATTGTCCGGGAAAAACAAAGTTTCAGTCGCGCGCGATGGAGCGTCCGACGACGAGAATCCAGTTGCTCGAGACATAGTCGACGTCTTGTGTGATGCCAGCGCTTTCAGGACCGTATTCCAGCCCATCATCGATCTTTCCACCGAGCAGGTCGCCGGATACGAGATTCTCTCGCGCGGACCGGATGGTGCTTTCGAAAGCCCGGCAGACTTTTTTCGCGTCTGCGTGGAAAACAATATTCTCACCACAGTAGATCTTTCCTGCGTCAAACTCTGCATTGGCGCTACAAATGGTGTTAAGCAGAATATGCGCTTTCACCTGAACATCTTTCCGTCTACCCTTTTGGATACTCCGATTGAGCAGTTGCTTTCACTTTTTCCTGCTCAGCAGGACGGCCGTGTTTTCTGTGTTGAAATCAGCGAACAACAGTTCGTCGGAGATCCGGCTTATATGCGCGATCATGTCAACGCCTTGAAACAAGCCGGGATTCTCGTAGCTATCGATGACGTGGGCTTCGGAAGAAGTTCGCTGGAAAGCCTCATCCTTCTCGAACCTGACCTGGTCAAAGTGGACAGAAAGTATGTCACCGGTGTGTCGGTTGAGCCCTCTAAGGCTCGTCTGATGAAGCGATTGGCCAATGTTGCCAAGTCTCTGGGAGCGGAAATAGTCGCAGAAGGTATCGAGAACAGCGATGACATTCCGGTTCTCAAGGAAATAGGCGTTCATTACGGGCAAGGATGGCTGTTTGGAGAACTCCTTGAAGTGCTTCCCGGAGCGCCTGCTGGACGCAGAGCTGCTGACCAGGTAGGAGATGCGATTTGACACAGGAAATAGTTGCGATCGCCAAGAGCGACGAGAAGTTTGCTGTTGATGATGTAATCGGCACCGGTTGGCAAATCACGATGAGCCGCTTTTGGCCTCTGATTTGTATTTTGGGTGTAAACGGCTTGGTTGCCGCTTTGATCCCTCTGGCAAGCTTTGTCATGGGCTATAACGGCACGATGACCATGGGCAATATTTCTCTTCAGCTGTTGATGCACTTTCTCAGCGCGGTCATTATGCTGACCGTAGAAATCGGCATGATGAACGTGTTTCTCATGTCTCTTGATGGAAAAAAAGCAAATGCTGATGATTGCTTCAAATGCGTAAAATATTTGCCAAAGTATTTTGCATTTGTCTTCATCTCCAGAATTCTAATTGCTCTGGGATACATCAGCTTTATAGTTCCAGGAATAGTACTGCAGATTTCCTTTCAGTTCGCCGGCTATTTCATCATTGAGAGGAAAATGGGGCCTATTGCTGCAATGAAGGCCAGTTGGGCTATTTGTGATGGCGCGCGCTGGCAACTTATTCTTCTTGCGCTGATCAGTTATTTCATAAATACAGTTGGGCTTATGTGCTTTTTGGTTGGTGGAATTCCTGCTTACCTCATAAACGGCATTGCCAACGCCGCTGCGTACAGAGCGCTTCTGGCAAATACCCCACAGTTGGCGGACGACTTGCCGGCAATTTTGAGCGATGAGGCGGTTGCGGAATTGCTGGACAATCACTCGGACAGCATTGCTCAATCCCCGCCCATCGCACCAGTCGCCACCGAGGAAGGCTCAGCCGAGATTCAATCGGTTGAGCGCGCTGCCGGCGTGAAGCCTGACGAGAAACAGGAACGATAGATTACCGATAGTTGCGGATGTACAAGTTGGTGCCTTCCGGAACCAACCTGCTATTGCTGCCGCTTGCAGATCGTGACAACTGCTCGTTGAGATTGTTTTCCGCCTCGGACATTCTGGCGTTTCTCTCTTTCGCTTCTCTATCATAACTTTCAGCCTGTGCTTGAGCACGTTTCAAAAGATCTGAGGAATCTTGCTCCGCTTGCTTGCGAATACTGTCAGCGGTTTGTCTGGCCCAATATCTTCGTCTCGAGTGATAAGCCAGACCATTTGCATCTTGCTCTCCGGCATCGCGAATTCTCTTTGCGTTTTCGCTGGCCCTGGAAAGAATGCTATTGCGCTGCCCTTCGATCTCGGCTTGCCTGATAGTGGATCTTTCGGCTGATTGTTTGCGGATTAATTCGAGGGCTTCCTGTCTTTTCGCTTCTTGCTTTCTTTCCTTTTCTTCTCGCTCGGCTACTGCCGCCTTCTCTCGATCAAACGGCTTGGCGTGCTGCTCGTATGCCTTCAGCGCCATCTCGGCTTCCTCGGCAATGATGGTTCCCGAACCGTAGTGAATGACGAGGTGATACTCTCGCAATGCTTCCGGCACCTTTTTCAGGCGCATGAGCGTATTGCCCAGGCAATAGTGAAGACGTGGGTCCTCCTTGTGCACGGAAAGCGCCCGTTGAAACTCTTTTTGCGCCGCCGGATAATTTCCCTTGTTGTAGTATTTCAGTCCGTCGCTCACTCCGGATGCGTAAGTCGAAGTGCCCGGTGCATTGGCAAGCACGATGCCGGCAATGAGAAGGGTCTTCAGAATCTTCGGTTTCTTATTCATGAATGCTCGCTCCTCGCCTACAGTGCCTATTATGCCCCGACATAGCGATCTAAAGCGGGTATACTGCTGGCCTGATTAACTTCTCGAGGTGATTGGATGGCATCGCGCAACTTAGTTAAGGCTCTATTGGCACTGGCATTCCTGGTTTTGCCTCCCTCCTTTGCCGATACGCCCGCTGCCGGCGGCACGGCGAAAGCGGGCAGCTCGACCGATTCCAGCTTAAGCCCCTCTTCATCGAGCGCGCAAACACCTTTGGGTAGCGTCGATGTGCCCGCATCCGGCTCCGCGGCAGCAAATCCCGCTGTTGATGCCGAAGCCGCCGGCCGTAAATCGGCTGCTCTCAACCCGCCCAGCTCCGCCGCGTCACTGCAGGGAAATGTGCAGGGTGGTGCGCCTGTCATCCTGCAGGGCCTTCATGACGTCGGAGTTTCTGTTCATCATTTGCAAGAGATGCTGAAAGGTTTGCTCTACGAGGCTCAGCGTCAGGATATGGTGGTAGTTGCCGAACCGAACGTAATTGGACCGATGATCATTCCTGCCATTCCCAACCCATCCGGCATGATGTCCATCGGTTATCTGCCTCCGCGCAAAAAATGGATCGACTATTTCATGTCTCAGATCGAAGAAATTATTCCGATGCTCGATCATGAAATCAATTCATTGCCTCGACCAAACCAGTCTGAATCCGAGTTGCTGCAAGCCTACATCGAATTGTTCGATGCTGCGCGTGGTTTCAATCCGCCATGGTCACGCTTGGAGACAGCGACGAAAGGACCGGATTACAAGAATCAAGATATATCGTTAGCCGGCTCCGAGCTGTGGTTTCAGATCGAGAAATTCAAGAAGCTGAAGGATAAAGTCTTCAAAATGGTCAAGGCTGAGACAAAGCAGAAAAAGAAAAACGAGAGTTAGTGCGATGACAGTAAGTTTTGGTAAACATTTTGTGCTGCATTTCATGCCTTGGCTCTTGGTCATTGGTTCGAGCTGCCAGCTTTCCTTGGCTTCACCCGCACCCACCAAAGTCGAGACAGGCAAAGCCACGGACAAAGCAAATGCTGGTGCGGCAGCGAAATCAGCTTCCAGGGCTGTTCGCGATAAACATCCCAGAGAGTCGATTGAGAAAGATTTGATGTCCATATCCGATACCGACCAAAGACGAAACTCGAAAAAGAGCGACCATCGAGGACGTCATCACGGCGAAATGCCGAGCTTCCGCAATGTAAAACATCTTGAATCCCTGAGTGCCGTGCAGTCAGCCAAAATCAATCATATTTTGATCGAGTACAAGAAAGTTATGGCTCCACTGGCAAGTCGGTTCAGAGCCTCTCGTGAAGCGCAAGCCGAGACTGATGCAGATACATCTGAACATACAGGAAAGGGTCGAGGCGACAAAGAATTGCGCAGGCAGATGCGCCGAGTGAAGTTGGATGCGTGGGAGAAAATCCAGAAAATTCTCACACCCGCGCAGAAGGAAGAATTAGGAAAAATGCGACGCGATGATCGGGGTCCGCGCAAACGCAATAATCCTGAAACCCAGCCGTCATTGCACGACTCTGGAAGATCTTTCAGCAAATAATTGAGGCGGCAGCTTACTGTTCCGTTTCGGCCGTTAGCGATGCGCCTGCGCTCTTTCCGCCGGCGGGTGATTTTTGCAGGGGCAATGTTTGCAATTCCTGCCCCACATTCATGATCAAAGTGCTTCCTGTGTTTTCGCTCATGGTTTGAAGCGCTCTCAATTGCAAAAGCATCGGATTTGCTTCCAGCATTTTTGCTGCATTGGCAAGACTGCGCAGGGCGGCAGTTTCGCCGCGAGCTTTTTCCAGGGCCGCTTGTCCTTCTTTCTGCGCTTTTACAATCTGCCCGAAGATCTTTTTGAAATCTCCCGCGAACATTATGTCTTTCACGTTGGCGGAACTCAGCTCCAAGCCAATCTCCGCTGCTTTGGGTCGGCATGCCTCCAGGAGCTTTTCGCCGATTTGATTTCTTTTTTCCAAAAGCTCTTCGATCTTCAAGGTTCCGACAATCTCACGCAATTCCAGCTGCAGCACCAAATATAGTGCCGAGTAGTAATTGTCGACCTTGATGGTTGCCAGTTTGGGATCGACCACTTTGTAATTGGCGGCGATGGACAACTTCAGTCCGACGTTATCGAGGCTGAGCAATTCTTGCCCGACAATAGGCACTGATCTTTCACGCATGTCTACTCTCGTGACAGTATGAATGAGCGGGCAGATCCAGTAAGCGCCCGGCAAAATAATTTTCTCTAGCTTGCCGTCTGTGTATAGCAGCCCTTGTTCGTATTCCCATACAGTGACTTTCTTGAGGAATTTTGCGAACAATTTTGCGATCAGAATCGCGCCGCCGATAGCCAGCACTGCAATAAGCAGGATTTCTGGAGCATTTTTCATACAATCCTCCTTATAATGCCTCATCTTAAAGGGCACACAGTTCGAGCGGAGGTCTTAACCTGCAGGGCTCATTCCGTGCTGCCTCGCGGCTGCCCCTTAAGACGAAAGCTAGTGGGAGTTGAACCCGTTACGATTAGCAGTCGTACCATCGGATGCCAATACGCAGAACGAAGGTGGAATTACACCACGCTGCTTGCCTCTCCGATAAGGGCGATTATGGCACATTGTGTAAATACTTGCTCGCCTTTCGATTGCCAAGATCCGGAGCGCGGCTATGATTCAATCCAGACCGGTGCGCTCTTGAAGGCCGGTGTTTTCGAGCGTGAGTCAACATTTGCCTTTATCAGTACGTTCGACTCGGGATAATACATTGCAACCGCACCAGGCCTGATAGCTCCGACAACAACCTCGATGTTTTCCATGCGACCGGCTTCGCCTCTAACCGTCACTCGCTGTCCATCTTTGAGATCGAGCTTCTGCGCATCTTCTTTTGACATGAGAATGCAGTAGCGATGGGGGACACCTCTGTAAAAGTCATACTCATCATAGACAACCGTGTTGAATTGTCCTTCCGAGCGCAATGTCATGAGAATCAGACCGTCCGAGACCGGCTTAGGTATCGGTGTCGGATGCATGATAGCTTTTCCGGATTTTGTATTGAATTGAGGCGTGTGGTAAACGCGACCGGTAATAGTGAATTCCTTTTTGGTATCGTCAATGGTGCCAAGCTCTTCCCAGCCGGGGATTGTCTTCGAGATGATTTCGCGAACCCTTTTGTGATCCCGCAATTTTGTCCAGTCGAACGGCTCCTTGCCCAAAACCCTGTTGGCGATATCGCAGATTACCTCGGATTCCGGCATCATTTGTCCTTTCACATTCGGCTCGCCGCCCTCGGAAAGTCTAATGAAATTGAACATCGATTCTTGGGTGGTCGCTTGCGGTTCTTCATCACGTGCCAGCACCGGCAGAATCAATGTAGTTTCCCCTCGTCCGAAGAAGTGACCTGGGTTCAATTTCGTGGACAGATATACTATGTCTTTCGCCTTGTTCATACAGTCTTGCGCCCAGGTTGAATCGGGGTTCGAACCCCAGAGATTTCCTCCGAGCACAAACAGAAAATCGATTTCGCCCCGGCCGCAAGCATCGATCATCGCGTGAGTGTCAAGGCCAGGCGCATCCGTGATTTTTGTTCCGTAGATAGACTCGAGCGACTGGCGAACGCCGTCTTGGAGTGCAGGTGCTACGCCTACCGAGCCGATTCCTTGTACATTTGAATGTCCGCGGATGGGCAATAACCCTGCACCCGGTTTGCCGACATTGCCGGTAGCAATGGCCAGATTGCAGACGGCAAGCACGTTGTCGACGCCGCTTGCGTGATGTGTCAAACCCATGGCCCAGGCAAAAATCGTTCTTTTGGACATATCGATTATGTCCGCGCATTTTTCAATTGTTTCACGGTCCACGCCACTGTTATTTATCAATTCGGACCAGTCCGCGTTGCGGGCATAATCGAAGACTTCTGCGGCGCCTTCGGCATGGCTGTCGATGAATTCGTTGTCGACTTTCCGCTTTTCGATAATCGATTTGAGAACGCCGACCAAAAATGCCACGTCGCCGCCAGGCAAAGGCTGAACGTATGTCGATGCAATTTTTGTGCCGAAAAACAGCGACTTGAATTGCGATGGGACGTGAAAGGCTTCGAGCGGCGACTCGCGCACCGGATTGACGACAATTATCTGCCCGCCTCGATTACGCAGATTGGCCAGTTGCGTCATCAGCCTGGGGTGGTTGGAAGCCGGGTTGGCGCCGAGCAAAACAACCAGATCGCAGCGCGTCAAGTCTTCTAATTCGACCGTCGCCGTACCGGTGCCGAATGCCATCTTGAGCGCTACGCCGGAAGCCTGGTGGCAATAAAAAGAACAGTTCATTACATTGTTAGTGCCGTACACGCGCGCAAAAGCTTGCAGGAGAAAAGCAGCTTCGTTGGACGAGCGACCGGAAGAATAGAAGGCGGTGCGCTCCGGCGTTGTACCCTTCATGGCTCCTTCGATGTGGTTGAGAGCTGCTTGCCAGGTGATAGGTTTGAAATGGCTGGCACCCTTCTCCAGAACCACGGGGTAGGAAAGCCGACCTGCATCTTCCGCTTGTTTCGGTGTCAACTTTTCGAGGTCGGCGACGGAGTGTTTTTCGAAATAGTCTGCCGGCAGCGCGCCTATCATGTCGGCGACCTGAGCCTGCAAGCTTTTCTTGCATACTTCCGGCCAGTGACCGGCTTCATTGACCATTCCGCCTTTCATGCCGCCCATTCCGACAGCGCATGTCTTGCAGGCGTTGCGAGAATTCATCCTTTTCAAAAGCCGCAGCGGTCCGACTTGAAAGGCTTTTTCAAGTGAGTACATGATGGCTGGAAAGCCGCCGCCTGGTCTGAGTTTACGTGTCACTTCAATTTTGCGCTTTGCGCTTGTGATTTAGGTAAGATAGTCGTCTGCAGGACAGCAAAGATTATATAGCGAGTTCTATTCTCATTTCATGGTTCCACGATTCTTATGAATACGGAAGATAAGGCGCAGCCGAAAGGATACAAAAAGCCAAGAATATTTTTCTTGCTAGGCCTCATCGCGACTACAGGGTATCTGACCTTCTTTTCCGTAAAGGCGACAACGCCTGAGATGAATAAGATCACGCTGCCCCCAGGTTTTTCGATTGCTCCGTATTTCAAGGGCATCACCAGGGCTCGTTCGATGGCGCTCAGCCCCTCAGGCGTTCTCTATGTTGGTTCACGTAATTTGAATGGCGATGTCACGGCCGTTGTCGATAAGAATAAAGATGGCGTGGGCGATCTGTCTTATGTCGTGGCGAAAAAACTCAACGGTCCTCTGGGCATGGCTTACAAAGATGGTGATTTGTACATTGGTCTTATCAATGGAGTGGTAAAGCTCAAGGACATCGATAATCACCTCAGCGATCCTCCCGAGCCGGTTCCAGTCAATTTGAATTTGCCTTCCGACATGGCTCATGGACATAAGTACATTCGCTTCGGACCGGATGGGTGGCTGTACATTCCGGTTGGTGCGCCATGCAATGTTTGCGAGCGAGACTGGACGAAATATGCGTGTTTGATGCGTATGAAGCCGGACGGTTCGAATTTGCAGCTTTATGCGCAGGGAATTCGCAATACCGTTGGATTCGATTGGCATCCAGTGACGAAAGAGCTGTGGTTTACCGACAATGGAAGAGATTGGCTTGGTGACGACCTTCCGCCTGACGAGTTGAATTGTGCACCGAAGCCTGGATTGAATTTCGGATATCCGTATCGGTATGGAAAGAATGTCAAAGACCCGGAATACGGCGACAAGCGTCCAAACGACGCGGATTTTACTCCCTGTCGAGTGCCTCTCGGACCACACGTGGCTGCGCTAGGAATGCGCTTTTACACAGGCGATATGTTTCCACCTTCCTATAAAAATCAGATTTTTATCGCCGAGCATGGCTCCTGGAATCGCAGCAAGCCACTTGGTTATCGCATTACATGCGTCAGTTTTCCCGAAGGAAAGCCTCCCGTTTATGAAGTGTTTGCGGATGGTTTTTTAAACAGCTCCGGCATTCCATCAGGCAGACCGGCTGACCTTTGCCAGATGCCGGATGGCTCTTTGCTTGTTTCGGATGATCACGGCGGAACGATTTTTCGCATTACATATAAGAAGTAGCGCGCGAATGTGGGTACAATCTCATCTTGCGAATAATGGTTGCTGAAGCATCGCTTGAGAACTGCGATCGCTTTACAGCCGTTTTACCAATTCTGTTGGAGGATTTTGAGATGCGTCGCGCAAAAGTCTTTGCTATGGCGGCCCTGTTTTTGGCTTTGCAACCTGGCTTGATAGCCACGCCGGCATACGCCAACGACCTGTCGAGTTTGCTCGGCGGCTTGAGCGGATTGGCAAATTTTACTGATATCGATTCCCGACAAGTGCAGATAGAAAGACGCATCAAAGATGCCATTTCGTCCGGACGGCTGACCTGGGCGGAGGCTGATGTTTACCT
Source organism: Candidatus Obscuribacterales bacterium (assembly GCA_019745505.1). Classification (GTDB taxonomy): domain Bacteria; phylum Cyanobacteriota; class Vampirovibrionia; order Obscuribacterales; family Obscuribacteraceae; genus QKMZ01. The sequence goes on from JAIETE010000319.1 coordinate 16,044, forward strand.
CAAGCAGCTGGCGCAGATAGAAAGAGCGGAAGCTGATTACAAAGTTTCCGACAACAAGCTTTCCACCTGGGAAAGCATGCGTCTTTCACTGGATCTCGACAAACTCAGCCGTGAATTAGAGACGCATATGCGCGATCGCAGATCTGGTTCTGTCGACATCGATTCAATGCAGGCAGATATTTTGAAGCGTATGACCGATGGGTTGTCTTCGCGAAGATTGACGAAGCAAGAGTACGATGATCTCAAATACGACTTCGATCGCTCTGCATCGCTGGAGGCTCTCTATCGTCAATCCGACAATAAATTGGATTACGACGAAACTATGAAACTGGCGCTCGACCTCGATCGTTTGAGCACAAGGCTGGAGCGCACATTGCATGACCGCGATGTTTCCATTGGTGATGCTGATGCAAGGCAAGCGGAATTAGACAAGAAAATCCAGGACGGACTTGGCTCCGGCAAACTGACAGGCGATGAAGCTCAGCTGTTGCGCACGGAATTCAATCGCATTGCCGAACGCGAAGCTGCATTGAAATCATCTGGACGTCCGATCAGCCCGGACGATCGACTTGCTTTGCTAATTGACCTGGAGCGGCTCAATACTCAGATTGAATTGAAGCTCAATAATTCAGAAGTTGCATCCGGAGGCAATACCCAGATCAATGTTCGCAAAGGGCAGATCGAGTCGCTCATCTCCGAATCCCTTGTTCAGGGACGTTTGACACCCCTGGAAGCACAGCAATTCAAAACTCAATTGGATCGCATTCAAACTTTGATGCGCGAGATGAGTCAGACCGATGGTCAATTGACCTCGATTGAGGCTCAAACAATTTCTGTCGAGTATTCGATGCTCGAGTCTCGGGTAAATCGAACCATGGTTGGTCGAGCCGTTGTCTGGCCTGGCATTACTGGCAGAGTCGGAGAAATCGAGCAAAGGATCAACGATTCGGCCTCGAGCAGACGTTTGACTGATGCCGAAGCTGCCGGTTTGCGCGCTGAGTTGCAGCGCATTAAGGAAATTGCTGCAAGCACAAGAAAGACCGACGGCACCTTTGCTCTGGATAATTCGTTGACCCTGGCTGCGGAACTCGAAAGGCTCAGTCACAAAGTCAATCAGAGCTTGCACGATCGCACCGAGATTGCCATTGACCTGGATCAAAAACAGCGCGAACTCGACACGCAGATTGCCAACGCCGTCTTGGCCGGCACTCTGACGCTTGCGGAAGCGAGAGAACTGGATGCCGAAGGCGATCGCATCGAGCGCAAGGAAGCAGA
>JAIETE010000002.1 GCA_019745505.1 Candidatus Obscuribacterales bacterium
GAGAGCAGCGGCCAATTGTGTCTTTTGCATGTTGTCCTCCCTGAACGTTTAGACAATGAACCCCTAGGGAGACAATCTCCCTATCTACGGGCACATGAGCGACATCCTAGGTCACCCTGATTAACAAAAAGCCATTTGTGTGTAATAGCTGTGTAAAATCGTAAACCCCCTGAGTACTATTGCTTAGCGGGTTTTAAATTTCTTCACATAATTCGGCTACTTCTTTTCGACCTTGGTCTCTTTTTTCACTTCGGTCTTTGCATGTGCTTCAGAGGCTGCTTTTGCGCCCTTCTCATCGGTGCCGCAAGAGCCCTTGCCGCAAGCAGAATCTTTGCCGGCTTTCTTGGTGGTCTTTTCGGTGGCTTTTACCGTTGTTTTTGCTGCTTTACCGTCTTCCTTGGTCGTGGTTTTTTCCTTGACTTTGGTAGTTGTAGCGTCTTTTTTATCAGTCACTGTGGTGGTTTTCTCGGTAGTAGTAGACGCTTTGGTCACTTCTTTATCAGCGGCCATTGCGGCGTTAGTAGCAACAAGGCTTACTACTGCGGCGATAAGTGCTGCGTCGAATCTGGTTTTTGCTTCCATTTTTGAACTTCCTTCTGAGGGGTAATCTCGAACAGTCAAATATTTACCAACAAGACCGGCCTAAGTTCAACGACCTATTATTAACCGTTAAGAAACGATTTCTCCTCAGTCTGTTTTGAGCGTCCGAATACATATATATAGGTACAATTTCGCGCATGGTTGTCAGTGAGTTATTTGGGAGACCAATTCTGATGAATGGAAAATCGCAGTCCGTGCAATTGAATGTTTTCTACTTGCATGGATTCGGCTCATCCCCGTCATCTCAAAAAGCTGTTCGCTTCAAAGAGATGCTGGAAGAGAATGGTGCAATAGTCGAAATTCCTGATTTGAATTTTCCATCGTTTAAAGAGATGACACTGGCAACGCAACTCGACTTGCTCGAAAGCAAGATCGATCTTTTGCCTGCGAATGTTCCTTTGGTACTTTTCGGATCAAGCATGGGCGGATTGCTCGCTTCTCTTCTTGCGCAGCGAAAGAAAACAATTTCTGCTCTTGTGCTGCTTGCGCCTGGATTCGGTATTGCTCGACGTTGGAAACAGTTTGTCTCTGTTGATGAATACGAGAATTGGCAAAGGACCGGAGAGCATCACTTCTACCATCATGCGCACGATGCACTGATGCCCCTGGGCTGGGAATTCGCAAGAGTGATGGAGAGCATGAAGACTGAAGATCTTTCGATCGAACTACCTTGTCTTGTGTTTCACGGAGTTCATGACACGACAGTGCCGGTGGAAGAGAGCAAGAAGTTTGCCAGTAAAAACAAATCGGTTGATTTGCGAATTCTCGATGACGATCATCAATTGCTCAATTCTCTGGAGCATATGATTGGCGAATCGCGATTGTTCTTGCAGTCTCATCGCCTCGTTGGCGCTTGAGCGTCAAGGCTTTGATTCGTCGGAAATATTATCGGCAGGTAATAAGAAAGAGGCACCGGTAAAAACCAGTGCCTCTTAATGGATTAGGTCCTATTTCCTTTCGGAAGTTTCTAGCCTGCTGCGCCTTCAGCTGCCGGAGCGGCTACTTTCTTTTTGGCGGTTGCTTTTTTCTTCTTTGCTGGTGCCTTTTTAGCGCCGGCTTTCTTAGCAGGGGCCTTTTTGGCTGCAGCTTTCTTAGCGGGTGCTTTCTTTGCTGCTGCTTTTTTCTTAGGAGCGGCTTTTTTGGCTGCTGCTTTTTTAGGAGCTGCTTTCTTAGCTGCTGCTTTCTTCTTAGGAGCGGCTTTCTTAGCTGCCTTCTTCGGAGCTGCTTTCTTAGCGGCTTTCTTAGGAGCAGCTTTCTTAGCAGTGGTCTTCTTTGCAGCTGCTTTCTTAGGAGCAGCTTTCTTTGCAGCGGCTTTCTTCGGAGCTGCTTTCTTAGCAGTAGTCTTCTTAGCTGCCTTCTTCGGAGCTGCTTTCTTAGCTGTTGCTTTCTTAGCAGTTCTCTTCTTAGCGGCTTTCTTCGGCTTAGCGGCTTCTGCGCCAGCTTCATCGGCCATAGCTGCAGCTGGATTTACTTTCTTAGCTGCTGCTTTTCTCTTCTTAGGTTTAGCTGCCATTTATTTCTCCTCCCGAGAATTTGTTTGGCGGTTAGGAAGTTGCTTTGCACGGACTAGTAATAGTTTTGTGCCGAGAAACGTGTCACTGTCTCTATATTTGAGTCGGACCCTATGCCACCATTGATACTAAGAGTACGAATCATTTCCAATTTGCACTCTATCAATCACACCACACGTTTAATACATTACTTTCAATCGGCCAAAATTGCAATATATGGATCAACGCGTGCAAGTGATCGAATTGCTCAAATCATCTGATCGATCAGTGATCGCATTTCAATGAAACCCGCATGTTGAGCCAACTCTATTTGGGCACCACCTCTGATGGCCCCTCCTTTGGGGGACGAAAAAAAAATTTTTCGAATTTGAAACATTTTTTTCTGGGCTCCGGATCATTCGGAGGCAAAAAATTCAAATTCGAGCACTTTCGTTCTTCGATTTTGGTTTGATTTTTGTTCTTGTTTCGAACTCGTCTGCGTCTTGTTTTGGTAAGTGAAAAGCCGCATGAATAAAGGTTCTTGAAGTGATCCTCGAATGCGTGACGGATGCGATTTTCGCGCGCCAATAGTCGACTTTGATCGGTGCTCTAACATGCCTTATCAGGTTTGCTCGAACTTTGAAAAATTTCTCCGGCGTATTTAACATGCATATACACATTCTGAAAATTCCAACAGAATCAGTTTGAAATCGAGCGAGCTGCGAAATTTTTGCCGAGAGGTTTTTTGAATCTCAAAAAACATGCGCCTGTTTGCATTTGCGAACACTGTGCGTGGTTCGCAATTTTATTCGCGCCTGAAAAACAAAACGCGGAAATTTCCCGCAAAGCTATGCACAGCTTTCGAAAGAGATGGTGTGACCGAAATTAGAGTCTGCCAACAAACCCGAAGGCGGATCTGAAACCTTCCGTTTGCAATTGCGGCAAATCTGCAAAGTCGATCACGTCATGATCGATCAAGCGTTCGTATTCCCCCGGAAGGGTGCAGGGCGCCGGATTTCGCCCGGGATTGTCGGTGCAAATTGCAATTGCAACTCCATATTCCTTGCAGCGTTCAAAAACCACTTTCAGTTCGCTGAGATCCTTGATTGAACCTGTCTGCAAGTAGCTGGTCGGACAGACTTCCAATGTAATCTGACGTTTTGCTACTTCCTTCAACAAGTCCGGCCGAGAAATTGGAATATGAATGCCGTGACCAATTCTGTCGAGGACGGAAAAGTAATCAGGGTGGACGTTTTCAGCACTCGTCTCCCCCAGGTGACAAGTCGTTTTGAGTCCAAAGGATCTGGCCTTCCGGAGCAGGTTTACCCAGACCTCATATTTTTCCGGATTGATTTCCGGACCGGCTAGATCGATTCCGACAACCGGACCCAGATTGTCTTTAGCAACATTGAGAATGGCCTCGTTGAGTTGTTGCGGAAGTCTTCTATCAAGACAGAGGATTTGCTTCACGGTAATGGGATAGTCAGCCGGTCTTACGTTGGCCGAGATTATTTCGATGATCTCTTGCATCAACTCGACTCTGCGTTCCGGAGGCTGAGTGTGATCGGTTCGAAAGTATGGGTTATATCGCAGTTCGAGATATTGCAGATTTTCAAATGTGTAGGCACCTCTGCATAAACGTTTGCAGAAGTACGGAAGGTGCTTAGCGCTCTGTAATTCTTCAACCAGAGTGTGAATCTTGACGAACTCTTCCAGGGTCCGGCACTGCCGTGTAAACCAGGTGTAAAAGCCATCGTAATCAGGGAAATAACTCAATACGGCGTGATCATGCAATTGCAGGAACTTATAGATGATTCTCGGGTGTAGTGCACCGCCGAGATGTCTGTGAAGATCAGCGTATAAAGCCATGTGGTTTGAAACTCGCTTAGTAAGGGACTACCGTTTGGTCGGACTCGATTCTACAGAGTTTATACCTCGCATTTGAGGCTACTCGATTTTTGTCGGGAATAACAAACAGGAGCAATCGTTGCCGTCAAGATATCGATTTCTCTTGCACTGTACTATATATATGGAATGTCGTACAAAAGGTCAGTCCAGATCATGAAAAGCAAAGCCCAGATGGCTATTACAGGATTTGCACGGCGAGCACTCCAGTTGACAATGTTGTCTTCTGCTATTGTTTCTCTCTCCTTTTTTCAGACGACCACGCCGGCTTTTGCCGGTGATCCGGTCGTCTGCCTGAACACTACCAAAGGTCCGATCTATATTCGTGTTTTTATTGGCATGGTCCCTAATACTGCCGGTGCTTTTCTTGATCTTGTTCAGCGAGGATTTTACAGCGGTTCTGCTTTTCACCGCGTGGAAAGTTGGTGTATACAGGGCGGCGGACCGAATGGCAATCCAAACGGCGTATTTGTTCATCCCGAATCCGGCCAGGTGCGCAGGTTGAGGCTGGAGATCAATCGCAATCTGTCTCACGGCGGTCCTGGTGTGGTTGCGATGGCTCGTACTCAGGATAGAAATTCCGCCAGTTGCCAGTTTTACATAACAAAACAGCAAGCGCGTTTCCTGGATGGCAACTACGCGATTTTTGGCGGCGTAATTCAAGGAATGAATACTGTTTATGCGATTCGTTCTGGTGATGGAATTTTGGGCGCGGAAATCGTCTCGGATGGTTCGTCTCCACCTCCACAGCAAGAGCAGGTGGAAGCATCTCCTCCCCCTGCACCTCAACCTCGAGGAAGGAGAGGATCAGGGGCATCGCAAACGCAATCTATTCAGCAAGGAAAACCGCAAGACAGTGGATTCTGATTGCAGTTGTCGAATTGGTGAGCGCCACTGTATATGGTGGCAAGGCGCAAGATTCTCGAAGCTTTCGAATTCTGCCAAATTGCCGCTAGTCAAGCGGTAAAAATAGGCTTGCCAAGCGTTTTGCTTATCGTCAATGGGTGCATATAACAAACAGCGATTTGCGTTTGACGTTTATACCAATGTTTGTGGGCGGTATTCACCGCACACAACAGACCTTCGTTGCTTAGGAGGCTTCTATGTCGACCCGTTTTACACGGGCACTACTTTCGTGCCTTTTTGTACAGACTTTCGTCGCAGCTTCAGTGCCCGTGATGGCCATGGAGCCGACATCTCTCAATTTGGGACCCGGCAACAACTTGTCGATGACAATCGACGGACCGTTAACCAACAATGATCTGTCCGAGTCGACATTGACGATAAAGAATCCCGGTGCTGCAATCGATTCACCGCAGGGGTGGGATCAAGTAAATCCCGTCTCCAAAGTCGCCCCTCTTTCATCAGCTGCGCCAAAGCATTCACCTGTGCCTGTAACGCATCCGGCAGTCAACGCCGATCAAAAGAAGGTCGAGACTAACGCTACTGCGAAAATTCTTGGGCTTGCCGCTCTGCCGTGTGTGACTGTCGATACATCCGAAACTCAGCTCACCGTGGTTGATAACGATCTTGAAAAGGAAAAGGAACTCAACAAAGAAGACGCTTATACGCTAGAGACAGTTGATTCCAACGGAAACAGCAAGATTACCGCTGGTGCGCGTTTTCGCGTTGCAGTTCTTTCCACTCACAACAGCCACACCGCCAAAGTGAATGATCCGGTTGAAGCTCGATTGAAAAGCGATCTGATCATCAACGGTAAGGTCGTTGCAAAAGCGGGCAGCCGAGTTGTTGGAAAAGTAAGCACGGCTGAGCCGGCGCGCAGAATTCTTCATGCCGAGCTTTCCGGCAAAAGATGGATGAGAGCCAACGGCGCGCTAGGGCTTAATTTCTACGAAATCGTAACCGAAAGCGGAGAGCATCTTCCACTTTCAGCCGCACCTGCTCGTCAAGCACGAGTGGTAAAAAACATGAACGAAGGCCGAGTCCTCGGCGTCAATCATAACGGTGAATTGGCCGCCCCGCTCTCTACTCAACTGAAACATCAGGCCGCTCACCTTGCAATCAGGGGCGCAGCATCGGCAACCGGAGTCTTCAGTTTCGGCGTCGTGCCGCTGGCTTATGGTGTGGTTGGCGCAATCAATCCATCGTTTGCATTTTTGCACCCGGTTGGTCAAAACGTTCGCCACAGAAGACTGAAAGGATTTGGCATGGGCCTGATTGCAGGAATGCCGGGCGGATTTTTGATCGCAGATTCGATCATCAAAGGACAGGAAGCAATTGTGAAACCTGGCGATGAATTCCTTGCCGAGTTCAAACAAGACTTCACTGGAGAGCCGGAAACCGACGCCAGTATTCTGTCTTCGGGACAAGGCAAAGTGCATGGACAAGTTTTGAAGACGAACGGTAAATAACCGTTCAAACGCAACGCAGATCAAAGAGGGTGCCCTGATCAGGTGCCCTCTTCGATTTTTTACCTGTCGTATTTAGTTTCTCATCGCGCATTCGCCAAACGCATCGACATAATCAAATCCGGGTTGCCGGCCTTCTGCGTCAGCTTTCCGTCCTTCATCAAGTCTCTTTCTTCAAGCCAGGACTCGAATTCGGGGGCCGGTCTCAGATTCATCAGCGCTCTGAGAGAGGCTGCATCGTGAAAACTGGTCGATTGATACGAGAGCATTACGTCGTCACCCATAGGCACGCCCATAAAGTAATTGACACCGGCCAGGATGAGCAACATGGAAAGATTTTCCAGATCGTTTTGATCGGCGTTCATGTGATTCGTGTAGCATGCATCGATTCCCATCGGAACCCCCAAAAGCTTGCCCATGAAGTGATCTTCGAGACCGGCGCGGATCATTTGTCTGCCGTCCTTCAAATATTCAGGTCCGATAAAGCCCACCACATCATTCACGAGAAACGGATTGAATTGTCTCGCCAGCGCGTAGCATCGTGCTTCGAGTGTGACCTGATCGGCTCCCTCATGAGTGTGAGATGAGAGTTCGGAGCCCTGACCGGTTTCAAAATACATGTACTGCCCGCCGGCTACCCGAGCCAGTTTAGAGCCGAGTTCCGTGCCTTCCTTCAGCATGTCGTTGTCGATGCCGAATGCCTTGTTGCCTTTTTCACAACCGGCAATGCTCTGAAAAATTAGTCCGGCAGGTGCACCTCTTTCAATCGCTTTTAGCTGTGTTGTAAGGTGACTGAGGATGCAATTTTGAGTCGGAAGGCATAATTCTTCGATTAAGGCATTAGTTGCCTCCAGCAGCCTAGCAACCGTGTCTGGCGTGTCGTAGGCGGGATTGATTCCGATGACTGCATCGCCCACTCCATATGACAAACCTTCGTAAGTGGAAGCCAAAATTCCATCGAGCGAATCGGACGGGTGATTGGGTTGCAATCGAATGGACAATCTTCCTTTCAACCCGAGTGTCGTTTTTGCTTTTGCAATTACTCGCAGCTTCGATGCCGCCAGCACCAGGTCCATATTGGACATAAGTTTGGTGACAGCGGCAGCCATCTCACCGGTCAAGGCTTTGGCGATTTTTCCATGGCTGAGAGTTTCCTCGTCTTCGCTCAGCAAAAATTCCCGAAGCTCAGCTACAGTCCATGATTTGATTTTTTCGAATTGCTCGTTGTCGAGATTGTCATCTATGATGCGGGTGACTTCGTCGCTGTCATAGGGCATCACCGGCTCCTGCCTCAATTGCTGGAGCGTCACCTGCGCCAGAATTTGCTTGGCAGCTACTCTTTCCAGCTCGCTTGTTGCAGCGATGCCTGCTAATTGGTCGCCAGATTTTTCCTCGTTGGCTTTGGCCAGCAAGTCTTTCAAATCGGCAAAGTGGAATTTTTTGCCGCCCGTTTGAATGGACAGACCCATGCGCTGATTTCTCTACAAACGCATACACAGGAAAGCTCAATAGTGTATCTTATTCGGTCCGGATTCTGATAAGTTTTCGGTATAGTTTTCCGGTTTCATTTCGGTCTGGTTTACGGTCCGGTTTTCAGTCTCTGCTTTCCTTCAACCTGAGATATTCGATGAGCTCCGACTCAAAAGCCATTCACCAAGACTCTGCGGATTTCTCAGCCCAAACCCCCGCGAGAGTGTCCGTCGGTCGTGCCGGTACGCGTCCGAAAACCTCCACCTGGCTTAAGTTTCGCGTTGATCATGCTCTGGCTCGCGACGCTATTTGCAGCGAGCTGAACACTGAATTCGTAGAAAAGTTTGCCGTCGTCAATGGTTATCCGTGCGTTCAGTCATCGGTTGCATCTAAAGACGAATTCATTCAATTTCCTCCGCGCGGAAAAATTGTCGAGGAAAAAACTCTCGACCAACTGAAATCACTCTGTGAACAGGGCAATGATGTCCAGATCGTAGTAAGCGATGGGCTTTCGGCAAAAGCCGTAGAAAAAAATGTCGCCAATCTCTTGCCTATGATTGTCGATGGTCTGAAGATGAACAATATTTCTTGCGGTCGACCGGTCGTCGTGCGTTATGGTCGCGTGGCAGTCGGCGATCAAATCGCTTTTGCGCTCAAGGCTCGAGTGGTCGTCAACCTGATCGGTGAGCGACCTGGTCTATCTTCTGCAGAAGGGCTCTCGGCCTACATTACATACAATCCTTCGCCGCAGACGATTAGTTCCGACCGAACCGTTGTTTCCAACATTCATCAACGGGGGACGCCTGCCGTCGAAGCCGGTGCATACATCGTCAGATTGGTCAAGACGATTCTGGAAAGAAAAGTCTCCGGCGTCGAATTGCAAAAACTGAGCTGAGTCGATTCTTCATATGACGACTTTTCTCAGCGTAGGAATTGATGTCGGTACAACGTCCACCCATCTTACGTTTACGCGATTGACGGTGGTCAATGCGGCGCTCCTCAATCAATCGCCACTTCCGAAAATTGAAAAAAGGGAAATCGTTTTTCAAAGTCCCATTCATCTGACTCCACTTACCTCTGACGGTGCAATCGATGCTCAGTCTGTTTTCAATCTGATTGAAGGCGAGTACTTCAATGCCGAAATCGATCGGGAAGACATCAAAGTGGGAGCCGCGATCGTAACCGGCGAGACCGCCCTGAAACGTAATGCCCGTGAGGTTATTGAGAAATTATGCTTGCTCTCTGGCGACCTTGTCGCGGTCAGTGCCGGACCTCACCTGGAAGCGGTTCTTTCCGCGCGCGGATCAGGCGCTGTTGCCGCATCAACTCAAAATCGCTCGACGATTTTGAATATCGATATTGGTGGCGGCACGATGAATCTGGCTCTGTACAAAAACGGGGTTTTGATCTCAACACACTGTCTTGGGATCGGCGGCCGATGTTTTCAGTTCAAAACCGGTCAGGATGTGAGCTTTGACGAAATTGAAGTAGCGGCGATACATGAATGCGGATTTTTCTATCTGCCTGCCGGTTTCAAAATTGGCGACAGGTTGAAACGTCGGCAAGTTCAACAGATTGCCAATGCCATCGCTTCAGATGTGGTGGGTTTCATAAATCGAGTCGCAGAAGAGAGTCCATTGAGAAAACTTCCTCTCACATCAGTTGAGAACGCCTGGTCTGCTCCTGACGAAATCTGGCTCTGTGGCGGCGTTGCGGAGTTTTTGCTGGATGAGAAACAGAATCGTCTGCAATTTTCGGATATGGGCGGATTTATTGCTGACGCATTGCTTGCAAACTTGAAAACTGCCGGATTGAATTTCAAAATTCCCGCTCAGCCAATTCGAGCAACTGTTACCGGCGCCGGAATGTATTCGATGCAAGTGAGTGGCTCGACGATCGATTTCGATGTCGATCATTTGCCATTGCGCAATGTGCCCTTGCTGAGACCGTTTGAAGACAAAAGTCAGCTTTTGAATGTCGAGCAGGTCGTGGCCAGAATAAAGTCATCAGTCGAGCGTGTCGATCCGGAACTGCGCTTTCATACGATTGCTTTTGAACTGCCTGCTCTCGATAAATCTCTCGAATACGATTCGCTAAAGCAAATTGCTCGCGGATTAGCTGTTGCTGCTCAGCATAATTCGCATCTGCGTCCTTTTGTGATTGTCGTGCAGGAAGATCTGGGAATGGCGCTGGGGCAACTATTTCGCCTGGCGCTTCAGAACACCGCCAATGCTCCGGACTCATGCCCCCTGATTGTTTTAGACGGTATTACAACCACGGACGGCGACTTCATTGATATTGGAAAACCTGTCAGCTTGGATGCCAACGGCATTGCTCGGACAGTGCCCGTTGTTTTGAAAACATTGGTTTTTGCAGCCGTCAATCAAACGAACATTTCAACGTGAGCGCGTGCTTGAGTCTCTCAAGATATTCCTTGCGCGAGATTTGCAGCGCATTGAAAGTGCTCAGGTGGTCTGTCACGTATTGCGAATCAAGCAAGACAAATCCTCTTTCTTTCATGCGCTCGACCAGATACACGAGACTGACTTTGGATGCATCGGTGACTCGATGGAACATCGACTCACCCATAAACGCGCCACCAATACTCACTCCATACAATCCGCCGGCGATTTCTCCATCCAGATAAGCTTCGACGGAATGTGCAAAGCCGTGTTCATGGAGTTCGCAATAAACTCGCAAAATCTCCTCGGTTATCCATGTGCTGTCTCTTTCTGCGCACAGGCGCATGATTCCCTCGAAATCATAATTAACTCGCATCTCGAATTTGCCCTGACGCACGGTTCGCATCAATCGCTTCGATGCATGGAAATCGTCGAGGGGAATAATGCAGCGCGGGTCCGGCGAATACCATCGGATAATTCCGTCATCATGACCCATCGGAAAAATTCCGGCAGTGTACGCGCGCAGTACGAGGTCGGCGGTAAACTCTGGCTCAACTCTGTCGCGTAACCACTTCATTCGTTTTTGGTTCACTTCTTGGCTGAAGGCGCTGTCAAGCTTCGGATGTAAGCGACTAAATCCTTCATTTCCGCGTCGCTCAATCGCAATTTGCTAAAGGAAGGCATACCCGCTTTCAGCACGCCTGTCCGGATCAGATGCTCTATCTGCCCATCTTCCTTATAGCGCTCGAGAAAGCCCGGACCTTTGAGAGGCCGATATGGGTGCAGTGAATTCTCACCGTTCGGGTGGCAGCCCGAACAGGTCAGCCTTTCGAACAATTTCTTGCCGTTGGCGATTTTTTCCGGATTCACCTTATCGGCTGCTATTTTTTGCGGATTGACCTTGTCGCTGTCACCTTTTCCCTTCGCCGTCGCATTGATATCCATTTGTGAGGGCGCGCATTTGCGATGCGCGTCTGGCGTTTTTGCCGCGCCGGCCGGGCTCAGACTGGCCAGTGCCAGCGCCGAAACGATCAAAATAAATGAATGTGTTTGCCTGGTCATGCTCTAAATTCTATCTTCCAAAAGGACGTTTCATCTTTATAGACCAAAATTGCCCAACTTTCTTGTTACTGTGCCACTGAACCCCCCTTACTAAAGCGACTCCGGTTTCAAGCCACAAGCTTGGTTGCCTGCAGTTCTTGATTTTTAGGTCAAACGCCGTGAGCGAACATTCTATAAATAGTGGACAACAAGAAATCAGCACCGGTTCCGACGGTAATTCATCGCGCCCTACCGTCGAACAGCAAGCCGGCGCCCGTTTGTTCGATGAAGCCGATGCGCTGAGAGCATCGGCTATAACGGATTTCAAACAAGCTCAATGTACTCGCCAGCCGGGCCCAGGTGAAGTGCCGGTTATGAAAGCTGGCAAAGCTACCAGTGGTTGCGAGTATCAGGACCTGAACAAGGTTGCAAAAGAAACGGGAGTCTTGAACGTACCCGACCTCTGGAAAACAGGCTCTGACTCTACGGCGCGCATTGTTTTGCATGCCCGCAAAGGAACGCAAGAGGGGATTACTCAAGGAACAGGAGTGGCAATCGGCAAAGTCGGCGATCAGTGCGTGATTGCGACCGCCCGTCACGTCGTTGAAAGCACTCCGAAAAGACAAATTCTCAACAGCGCCGTTGAGATGAATGACGGTAATCTTTATAAATACGATGTAAAAATCATGGACTCTGTGAGCGATCGCGCAGTCATTGCCGTGAAGACTGGTGATAAGACGGATGCGCTGTGCCATCCGGTTAAGGCCGGCGAGTCTGTTATGAATTCAGGGCACGGTGTAATCGTCAGCTATCCTGGCAATACAAATTCCAAGCATCTTTCCATGGCCGGAGTCGAAGGCTCGAAAGATGCAGCACCATACGTCGAAGGAACAAAGGGAGCCGGCAAAGAGATCACTGCAGAGGCTCATACTAAGAAGGGCAGCTCCGGCGCTCCGATGTTCGATACGTCCGGCAAATTGCGCGCACTGGTCACTCGCGGTCCTATCGATGGCCGGCCTGATGATGACATCACCGTGCTTGCGCCGGTGACAGCAAAAGATCAGCGCCGCTGGATGGATGAATTTAGCAAGTCGAAATAGATTAGTTGGAGTTTGCCGGTTCGCATTGCAACCGGCTCGCTTTGCCTGCTGCTTGACCCCTTGCTCCATTTAATGACTGGTCACGGTTCGGTCATCGAAAAGTCCTACCATGTCATTCACATGTTTTACACGACGTGTACAGTATCTTGGAAGCAAGATTTCGTTGAGAGTATTCAGGCCCAGTGGCCTGATGTTTTGCCTGGCAATTTTTTTTGGTCAAACTGCATTCCTTAGATGGTTCCGAAATATGTCCAAACATCGAGAAAACACAAAGAGTATGTACGCAACCTCTGATCAATCAGCGGCTAGCGGCAATCAGGCAGACAGCGGACTGCAGAAGCAAGCCGGTCAGTTGCTCACTGATCCCAAATGCAATGAAGCGTTCGCAGCGCGCATGTCCACTGCAGGCGTCGAGAATACTTCTGCGGAAATAAAGCAGGCGGCCCATGGCGGCAAAGAGGCAATGGATCAGCTCAACATGAGTTCGGACGATGCAGCCGCAGCTGTGGCAGAGAATCCCAATGGAGAGACTCTCGAAAAATTGATGGCGACCGACATCGATCAAGCGGCAAGAGTCGCGGTCGCCGATACGACGCTGCACACTGAGGCGCTTCACACTGATAACGTTGCGTTCAATATGAAAGTTCGTGAACAACTAACAGGTCATGGAACCGCGTAATTGGCCTTATTCCTCAAAGTTGAGATTGACAGCCCCGAACTGTTTTGGTTTTGCGAAACCGAAAATCCCTGGTTTATAGGCCTGGAGTGCTGGGTGGTCGGAGTTCTCCGAGTTCGCCTTTGATATTGTCGAACCACACGCGCGGGATCAATCCTATACCGCGAATCAGGGGCGGCGGTTCAGGCAAATCGGCGCCGTATGATTGCAGAACGCTGAAGGTCTGGTGGACGCAATTGTTCTTCAATACATTCCAGCCCCCGGTGCCGCTGGCTGCTGCTGCTTGAGTGGCTTCCATCGGTTTTGCATCTTTGACCGGGAACTGTTTGTAGTGATGGTATCGTATGTGGTTCCCCGCTTTCATGATCTCCATCATTGCGCTCAGTGTTCCTTCCTGGCACCAGTAGTCGACATCAGCACCGACAGGGACACTGGCATATCTAATCCAGGCGATCAAATCATGCATCTCATGATGGATCAAATGGTCTGTAGAACCAAACAGATAGCGGTCGTAGCCATCGAGTTTGAAACCCCAACCGATGTGTCCGAAATGAGCGGCTTGTTTGAAGTTTATGAAAACAAAAGCGCGACCGAGCATGGAATTTCTTGTCTCTTTTGTTCGTGAGCTTACAAACTGCTCTTCTTTACGTAACGCTGAAAGCGGTATTCGATGTCGTTCTCCTCCATCGTATCCGATACTGCGGCGAGCGCGAAGCGGTCGTCTATGGGAGGAAAATGGGCATCACAATCGAATTCTTGCATGATGCGCGTCAGGTGAATCGTATCGAGATGCGGATGCTGCAGAGCTTCTTTGTAGATCTGAGCGCCGCCTATGATGAAGCAGCGCTCGTGCGGAATGTTTTGCAATTTTTCCAGGGCCGATTCCAAACTGTTGCAGACCAGAACACCTTCGGGGGCATCGATTTCAGCTTTCTTTGTGAGAATGATGTTCAAGCGATCTTTGAGCGGGCGCCTTTTCTCCGGAATCGACTCCCAGGTCTTGCGCCCGACAATGATGGCATTCTTGTGCTCGCCGGTCGTGCCTGTTGTAAGCGACTGGAAAAACTTCATGTCACCGGGTATCCGCCACGGCAGCGAATTATCTTTGCCAATTCCGTTATCGAGATCGGCCGCTACAACTATTTCGAGCTTTTCTGCCACTGAATACTCCGTCTAGACGGCAACAGGGAATTTGATAAAGCCCTGATGATCGTAATTCTTCAAAACGAAGTCTTCGAACTTGACTTCGAGCACCGGTTTCACCGGAATCTCCACCTCGGGCAATTGTCCGGGTTGTCTTTGCAGTTGTTTTTGCAAACCTTCCAGGTGGTTTTGATAGATGTGTGCGTCGCCGATTGTATGGGTAAAAATGCCGGGAGTGAGCCCGCACTCTTGCGCCATCATGATCATGAGAAGCGAATAACTGGCGATATTGAATGGAACGCCTACGGCCAGGTCGGCCGAGCGCTGGTAGAGTTGGCAATCCAGCCTGCCGTTGATGACATAAAACTGGAACATCATGTGGCACGGGGGCAGCGCCATTTTGGGAATATCAGCGACATTCCAGGCTGTGACGATGATGCGCCGCGAATCTGGATTGTTCTTTATCAGATCAATCGCATTTTGAATCTGGTCGATGTGGCGCATCTTGTAAAGTCCGGTCTGCTCGTCCAGATCGTATGCCGGCCACTTTCTCCATTGATAACCGTAGATAGGACCCAATTCACCGTCTGTATTTGCCCAAGCATCCCAAATATTGGTGTGCTCGTGCAGGTCTTCATTGATGTTGGTCGAGCCCTTGAGAAACCAGAGCAGCTCTCTGACAACAGCCGCAAAATTGACCTTCTTGGTCGTCAATAGCGGAAAGCCCTTGCGCAGGTCGTACTTTGTCTGAGTGCCGAACAGCGAGATAGTGCCGGTGCCCGTCCTGTCTTCGCGCCTTTCGCCTTCCTCCAGGACAGTCCTTATCAAGTCAAGGTATTGTTGCATCCTGCTACCTCTCTCATTGTTCGGCTACCGGCGCCGTTTTCTTCCGCATTAAGAATAGCAGGAAAGGCGCATCACTGCCAGGTTTGAGCGTATTTAAAGTGGTTATGCGAAGTATATGTTTGCAGGGCTCTCATTTGTTCCGGTCCATCTTAAAACTAAGCTGAAAACGGAAGGCTTTTGCGCTTAAGCGCCTTAATATGGTGCGTCCGGATCAAAGTTTCTTTTGTCTGGTTTTACAGGATGCAGTCAGGAGTTTCCAATGCTTACCGAGTATCGCAACGAGCCATTTACGGATTTTTCCAGCGCCGACAATCAAAAAGCTTTCACACATGCACTTGATGTAGTCAAAAAGACGTTAGGCAAAGATCATCCGCTCGTCGTCGGCGGAGAACGCTTGCCGGTGGAAGGTGATGATTGGCTGGTCTCCACCAATCCGTCGCATCCGAAACAGGTAATCGGTCGTTACGCCAAAGCTACTCAACAGCAAGCAGAGCGTGCGATGAAAGTGGCTTGCGAGGCATTCGAAAGTTGGAAGCGTGTGCCGGGACCAGAGCGCGCTCGTTTTCTCTTCCGTGCCGCTGCAATCATGCGCCGCCGCAAGCACGAATTCTCGGCATTCATGGTCATGGAAATCGGCAAGAGCTGGGCCGAAGCAGACGCGGATACCGCTGAAGCTATCGACTTCATGGAATTCTACGGGCGCGAAATGATTCGCCTCAGCGAGCCTCAGCCGCTCACCAAAAATCCCGGCGAAGAAAACGAATTACATTACATTCCACTAGGCGTCGGCATCGTAATTCCGCCTTGGAATTTCCCTCTGGCGATTCTGGTCGGTATGACTACGGCTTCCATAGTTTGCGGCAATACCGTCATTTTGAAGCCCTCGAGCGAAACCCCAGGCATTGCTTGGAAATTCTTCGAACTGATGGAAGAGTGCGGACTGCCACCAGGCGTTCTGAACTTCCTTCCAGGCGCCGGCTCTACGATCGGTGATTTTCTCGTTGAACATCCGAAGACTCGCTACATTGCCTTCACCGGTTCAAAAGAAGTGGGCTTGCGCATCAACGAATTGGCCGCAAAGCCGCAACCGGGACAAATGTGGATCAAGCGCGTAGTAGCGGAAATGGGCGGCAAAGACTCGATCATCGTCGACAACTGCGCCGATCTCGATGAAGCAGCAGACGGTGTTGTCGCCAGCGCATTCGGCTTCGGCGGACAAAAGTGCTCGGCATG
Organism: Candidatus Obscuribacterales bacterium; assembly: GCA_019745505.1. Classification (GTDB taxonomy): domain Bacteria; phylum Cyanobacteriota; class Vampirovibrionia; order Obscuribacterales; family Obscuribacteraceae; genus QKMZ01. Next base: position 16,276 of record JAIETE010000002.1, read on the forward strand.
CTCGCGTGCAATCATCCACAAAGATGTTTACGACGAGATGGTCAAGAAAATCAAAGAGCGTGTCGACAAACTCGTCATCGGCAACCCCGAAGATCGCAAGCACTACATGGGACCTGTCGCATCCAAGTCTCAATATAAAGGTGTGCTCGAATATATCGAGATCGGCAAGAAAGAAGGCAAGCTGCTCTGCGGCGGCAACGCGATCAAGAACAAAGACGAAGGCTTCTTCATCGAGCCTACCGTGATCCAAGACGTCAGCCCTACAGCACGTATCGCCCAGGAAGAAATCTTCGGACCTGTTCTTGCGCTCATTAAAGCAGACGGTTGGAGGCACGGATTGGAAATCGCCAACAATACCGAATTCGGTTTGACCGGCGCTGTCTATTCGAAGAACCGCCGCAATCTCGAACAAGCTCGCCATGACTTCTATGTCGGCAATCTGTATATCAACAGAAAATGCACAGGCGCCCTCGTCGGAGTCCATCCATTCGGCGGCTTCAATATGAGCGGAACCGACTCGAAGGCGGGCGGCAGAGACTATCTGCTGCTATTCACTCAAGCAAAATCAATTGCCGAGCGCTATTAATTCCAGTCGATTGAATTATTGAGTTCGAATTTCCAGATGGACGTATTCGCGTCCTACCATGCGTTACATCCGTTTTTGACGATTGCGACATGGTTACTGATTGGTGTTTTAGGGAACATCTGGGACATCCCCTGCTGCCTTTCAGGTTTTGAAATTTGACGGACGATTCCGAACGGGACACCGTTTTCGTCCCTACCGGACAAGTGCCGGTCGGGAATATGCCTTTGCTGAACGCCAACCAGGAGAATTTTGAGGGCGTCGATCCTTTCATCGGCACTCAAATCGATGGAAAATACGATGTTTTGGAAAACGTTGGGCAAGGCGGGATGAGTGTTGTGTATAAGGCGATGCAGACTGCGATGAATCGCGTCGTCGCACTGAAGATGCTAAAGATGGG
>JAIETE010000187.1 GCA_019745505.1 Candidatus Obscuribacterales bacterium
CTTCATTGCGGTGAATGTCCTATCTTCAATTGCAATGGCTGTTTTCTTTGCCGCACGTATCAATTCTCCTATCAATCGCATTTCCAGGAATTTGAAACTGCTATCTCAAAATCAGCCGTTATTGCCTGCGAGCACGAGCATGGATGAACTTGCTTCTCTAGATCGACTGGTACACAATGTTGCAGCCGAACTCGAGAGGGCTAGAGAACGAGAAATGGCGCTGATTGAAAAGGCTGCCGATTTGATTTGCTCACTTGATGAAGCAGGCACATTCTTGACTGTAAATCCGATGGCGATGCGCTTGCTCTCGATGAGACCGAGAGAGTTGCTAGGCACCAAAATTAGTGAGCTGACCATTCCGGAAGATAGTTTTGCCGCCGATGAATTGATACGAAATTCCATAAGTTCGAACGAGTTTCAAACGTCCATCTTGACCCTTCGCAAAGCGGACGGAAGCACTGTTGAAACTCGCTGGTCAAGTCTCTGGTCGGACCAGGAGAGCAGACTCTTTTGCGTTGCTCACGATGTGACCAGGGACAATGAGTTGGCGCGCATGAAGCAAGAATTCATGAATATGATCAGTCACGATCTGCGCAGTCCTCTCACCTCGGTCATGGGTGGATTGACCATGCTGACGAAGGACAGCAAAGGTGTAACGGCCCAGTTTCGAGAGGAAGCGGAAGCGGCGATTAGAAGCTCGGAAAGATTAATAGGCTTCATAAACGATTTGCTTGATTTCCAGAAGCTCAGTGCAGGGCAAATGCCTCTGGAACTGGCATACCATCCTGTGACAGATCTCATTTCTGAAGCGATTGAATTGGTCGCGGCATTTGCAAAAGACCGCAATATTGAATTGCGCCACGAGATTCAGTCCGAAGAGATTCTTGTTCTCTGCGATAAGCAAAAGATCGTTCAGGTATTAGTCAATCTTCTTTCTAATGCGATCAAGTTTTCACCGTCTCAAGCCGGAGTACAGATCGCAGTAACAGGAGTTGATGACCAGATCAAATTCTCGGTTATAGATGCCGGCATTGGTGTGGCGGAAGAAATGCGGACGGCTATATTTGAGCCTTTCCAGCAGACGGTGTCGACTCAGAATCAAGGCACTGGATTAGGTCTTGCGATTTGTAAAATGATCGTGGAAGCACACGGAGGATTGATTGGCGTTTCAGCAAGAGAGACTTTGAATAAGCCTTCCATATCCTCTTTGAATGAGTCAAACCAGCTGAGTGGTCATTTTCCCAGTGGTAGTCTATTCTGGTTTACTTTGCCGCTGAAATCTTGAATTCTGAATTATGCATACACGGAAATGTTTTTTTGCTTTGGTTTTGTTGATGCTAATCTGCCCAACCGGCGTTTTCGCACAGACAAAAGAAGAGATTGAATTGGTCACTAAAACAATGGGTCGGAAGCAAACACCAGCTTCCACATTGTCATTTTTGGCTGGCACAGCTCAAGGGCATGGCAAGTTTGCCGAGGCACTTTCTTGTTATGACCGCATGCTTAAAATCTACGCGGCAGATCCGGCTTTAGGCAATGAATCACCGAAGTATGGCTGGGGGCTGGCCAGGAGATCACAATGTTTGAAGGCTCTGGGGCGTGATGAAGAGGCCCTTGCAGATAGTAAACGTGCGATAGAGATAGTTTCGGACTACCCGCCCAAAATCTTTCCTGTCGAAGCGTCGTATGTAAATGGCGCGATTGACTGCGCTGTCTCCGTAATGGGTACTTCTGCTGTCGTCGAGTATTTCAAGGCAAAGAAGCCACGCAGACCCTCCGTCAAGCTGAAGCCGATCGCTGGTTCTGAAATCGCGGATATTGATGAGCGGACACAACAAACAAAGCAAAAACTGGCGGCTCTGGCTAAGGACGATCGCGAATACTTTATGCAGGCGCTCTATTTGGCTAATCTTTATACGCTTCAAAAAAAATATGATCTTGCCGAGCCATTGTTCAAGCAAGTAATAGATTGGTCTCGTAAACAGAATTCCGAAAGATACTTGATGGTGCCGCTTTCAAATTATGGCTACATGCTCGTCCAATCCGGCAGAATCGATGAAGGAAAGAGGATTGAAGAAGAATTGAAGGCAATCGACAGACAAATTGAGATTCCGGGCTTATATAGAGACTGAATTATGATTCGATTTTGTATCCGGACTTCAGGTCTGTTTTAATCAGGTCCTTTTTGCCCAGTTTATCCAGCTTTTGCCTGAGTGTTCTCATGCAAGTGCGAACCGTGTCATCCGAGCCTTCGCTGTCGAGAGGCCAAACGCTGTCACGAATAAAAGACGACGAAAAATTTCTACCCTTATGTCTGAGTAAGAATTCAAACAGTGCCGCTTCTCTTTGCGTAAGTTTTACTGTTTGCTTGCCGTCCGAAACTGTGCGAGTTTCGACCTCGAGACTTACCCCTTGCGCCTCTAATTTCGATGATACAAGGAATGATGGTCTGCGAAGAAGGCTGCCTAAGCGCGCTATCAATTCGCGAGGCTCGAATGGTTTGCACAGATAGTCGTCGGCTCCTGATTCGAGTCCCTCGACCCGGCGCTCTAAGTCAGACAAACCGGTGAGCATCAATATCGGAGTTGTGCCGCCGTTGCGCCGGAATTGTTTGCATAGCTCGACACCGCTCATATCACCGAGCTGCCAATCGAGAATGATTACTTCGAAATTGAATGTCTCCAGCAATTGTTGCGCATCGCGGCCGCAATTGGCAGTTTCTACTACAAATCCCTGGCCGGTCAGAAGTTTGTTGAGACCATTCAATAATTCAAGATCATCATCTGCCAATAGGAGCTTGGGCATTTGTTTCACGCTCTGTCGACGACGACATTATATACCGGCTTTCCGACTGAGCCGGCAATCCGACGAGGTCGTTCTATTTTGTGCGCTTGTGGTTAGTGCTCGTTTAGAGCTAAGATCACGCATCTTTGTTCAAACATTCGCTGGGGCCATTTATGGAAGAGAATCAAAATCCTGTTGTCATTCAACTAGATCAATTTCTCAAGTTGAAAGGCGTCACCCAGTCAGGTGGTGAAGCCAAACACCTGATCCAATCCGGCGAAGTCAAAGTAAATGGCGAGGTCGATACTCGGCGCAAGAAGAAGCTGCGTAAAGGCGATGTCGTGGAAGTACATGAACAGAAGTATGTTGTAGACGACTACGGCAATCAGGTTGTTGAATAGTCATCTCTTTTTACCACCCCCGCTAGCTGAAATTAAGTTTCAGCCACTACCAAGGAGACACGATGGTTAGCTTGAAAGACGCAAAAGCAATTATTGAAGCCGCAGAAAAGAAAGCCGAGGCAATCGGTCAGCCAATGAATATCGCCGTTGCTGATGCCGGTGGCAATCTGGTGGCTCACGTACGAATGGATAATGCCTGGCTGGGAAGTATCGATATTTCGATCAAGAAAGCTTTCACCTCGCGAGCGTTCGATATTTCTACCAAAGACCTTGCTCAGTATTGTCAGCCCGGTGCTGATTTCTATGGCTTGAATACTTCCAACAACGGCAAAATTATGATTTTTGCCGGCGGAATTCCTCTGAAGCGAGACGGCAAAATCGTCGGCGCCATCGGTGTAAGCGGTGGTTCCGGTGAGCAGGATCACGCAGTTGCTGAAGCCGGCGCTGCTGCCTTCAAGTAAGCGGCAGCGGCTGCCTTTGCCTGAGGCGGCAATGAAGCTTGAATACTAGCGAAAAGCCTAAAGGAACTCCCAATTTAGGCTTTTTCGGCATAAAATATTTGCTTGCGTAAGCCAAAGCCCCGCGGTAGCGGGCAAGTGGCTCTGATTGCTGTCCAAATGGAGTTTTGCCATGCAAATTTTCACCCCTGTCAAGACCAGTGCCTCCGCCTTTGAAAAGTACGAATCGCTTATCAACGAAGCGATAGACGCGGTTCACAAGCGTGAGCACTACACTCCATTTCCTGAGATGCCATCGCCTGCTGACTACGGTGAAGGTGCCGAGTCTGCTCAAAAGGCCGCTTTCGAGTCTCAGCTCGGGGGTAAATTCGACAGGCTGAAGCAGTCGTCGGATTCGTGGTTGGAGAGCGACGAAGAGAGCCCTTACACAGGTAAGGGTCTGAAGATAAGCTACCCTGTCAATTCCAATATTGAGTCCTATATCGCGGCTGCTAAGAAGGCGAATGAAAAGTGGAAAGTGACGGATGCAAAGACTCGCGCTGGTCTTCTGGTCGAAACTTTGCAGCAGTTGAAATCTCATTTCTTTGAACTTGCCTTTGCAACGATGCACACGACCGGTCAGTCTTATTTGATGAGCTTTCAGGCTAGCGGACCTCATGCTGCAGACAGAGCGCTTGAATCCATCGCTCTTGGCTATGCTGAGTTGACCAGATTTGCTGACAAAATTTCCTGGGAAAAGCCGGCCGGCAAGTTCAATCTGAAGCTGGAAAAGTTTGGCATGAATGTTGGACGCGGTTTGGCATTGGCTATCGGTTGCAGCACATTCCCGACCTGGAACACGTTGCCCGGATTGTATGCCAGCTTGATCACCGGCAATCCGGTAATCGTTAAGCCGCACCCTAAAGCCATCTATCCGATTGCAATTGTTGTTTCCGTAATTCAGGACGTTTTGAAAGAAAACGGATTCGATCCCAATCTCGTTCAACTGGCAAGCGATAAGGCAGACAACCAGATTACGAAGAAACTCGCTGAGCATGCTGAAATCAAGATTATCGACTTCACCGGCAGCAATTCATTCGGCAGCTATGTCGAAGGACTGCCCGGAAAAGTTGTCTTTACCGAAAAGGCCGGAGTCAACAGCATCATCATCGACAGCATTGACGATCTTGATGCTATGGCTAAGAACATCGCTTTCAGCATCAGCCTGTACAGCGGTCAAATGTGCACCGCTCCCCAGAATATTTATGTTCCTGAAAATGGCATCGATTTGAAGGAAGGTCACGCTTCGCTCGAAGATGTCGAAAAGGCTATCGTCGACCAGACGCGCGGATTGGTCGAGCATCCAAAGGCCGGCCATGCTGTTGCCGGTGCTATTCAAAGTAAAGCGACCATGGACCGCGTACTGAAAGCTAAGGACATCGGTGGCAAGGTTTTATTGGAAAATAAAGCGATTGCAAATCCCGAGTTTCCCGACGCGCAAACTCAGAGTCCAATAATCATCGAATTGGCAAAGGACAAACGCAATCTTGTCAAAGGCGAAATGTTCGGACCGATTGTGTTTATCATCCCGACCAAGGACACTAATGAGAGCTTGGAACTCGCATCGAAAGCCGCTCTCGAGCATGGTGCAATTTCATGCAGTGCATATACTCAAGATGAATCGACCTTGCAGAACATTGCAACCACGATGGCTGATGCCGGCACACCTGTTTCGTTCAATTTGACAGGCGGTGTCTACGTCAACCAGAATGCCGGCTTCTCCGACTTTCATGTCAGTGGTGGCAATCCCGCCGGCAATGCGTCTTTCACGAACCCTGAGTTCGTCGTTAAGCGTTTTGTTCGGGTTCAGTCGAGGATATTTGTAAAGTAGTCCGCGCCTAGATCTTGAATATGAAATACAACTCGACGGCACAGAGCAGCAGTGCCAGGGGTGGAAGCAGCGAGCTCATGAAAGTGTCGAAGCTCCAGAATTGTTGCTCGCCATCGTCGTTTTCCAGGAACCATAGCCAGCCGTTTACAGCTGCTAGATGCCATTGACCGAAAGCGAAGGCGATTATCACCAGAAGACAGATGAATTCAACCATGTTGCTCCTTAGCGTGCCCAGCCGGCGTAGTTTTCAATTTCTCTGTGCGGGTCGTGTGTAGGAATTGTTTTCTCGACCGGATTTTTTTCGCCGTATGAAAGTTCGCCCCAGTATTCCGGGCCGACTTTTCTTCTGTCTTTGAAAATAAATCTGTTTGCCAGAATGCAGCGAATTAGAGGGATGGCAACAGTTCCTAGAAGTGCAGAGACAACGAACAATAATTCGAACAGGTGTGAGTGTGGCATGCGATATGCACCAAGTGAAGGGCTCGACGCTCAGCTCGAACCTCAGTTCTATATTTTTGAGGGATTCCGGAATCTAAATATACTTCGGCGATTGGGAAATCTTTGGGGAGTTTCCCTTTCATTTGGCTGTTTCAGCCAGAATGCTCGAGCTGGATCAAGGCGCACTGTGTTCCTGTTACTTGGCCAGGCTGTATTCGCTCTCTTGTGCGGGCGGTTCAACCTGTTCCGACTGTTTCGGTCTCAACTCCGGTTTTATGGCTTTTCTACTGAGTTTGACCTTCCAGTCATCTACGTATGTGAATACCACGGGCACTACAATGAGGGTCAAAAACGTGGATGTAATCAAACCTCCTACAACTGCAATGGCCATAGGAGCCCGGACTTCGGAGCCGGCGCCCAGCCCCAGAGCGATTGGAATCATTCCGGCAATCATCGCTACAGTCGTCATTAGAATCGGTCTCATTCTGGCTTCTGCTGCGCCCATTAGCGCATCTTGCCTTGATACGCCTTTATGCATAGCCATCAAGCAGTATTCGACAAGCAGGATCGCATTTTTCGTCACCAGACCCATTAGCATCACGATACCTATTAATGCGTAGAGTCCGACCGATTGATGCGCAATCAGAAGACCCAGTGCTGCACCACCTATCGCCATGGGGAGTGACATCATGATGGTGAGAGGATGCAAGAAGTCGTTGAATAGCAGAACAAGGACTGCATAGATCAGAATCACTGCGGCAAAGATCGCCATTCCAAACCCGGAGAATACATCGCGTTGTATCTCAACGTCACCGCTAACTGACTCACGAACTGCTGCAGGCATTTCTTTGAACGCAGGAAGACTGTGGATCTTCTTCAAGGCCTCACCGAGCGTGGTGCCCGTTTTTAGCGTCGCGCTGATGGTTACCTGGCGATCTCTGTCGTAGCGGTCTATCTGAGCCGGTCCACTGCCAAAGCGTACTTCGGCTACCTCTTTGAGCGGTATCATCTGTCCGCGAAAGCTAGAAACTTTAAGATTGCCGATATTTTCAATGTTTTCACGGAGTTTGGGATCAATTTGAACTCGAATGTTTATCTGCCTGTCTGCCAGGTCGAATTTGGCGAGGTTGAAGTCTACGTCTCCAACCGTGGCCATAGTTGCTGTGCGTGCGATTTGTTGCACTGAGACGCCGTGGTCGGACGCTTTGGCAAAGTCCGGGATAACCTGAATTTCAGGGCGCTTCAATGCTGAGCTCGAGGTGACGTCGGAGATGCCTTCCACCGAGCGCATCTCGAATGCCATTTGTTCGGAAGTTTTTCTCAACTGCGAGGCATCTCGTCCCACCAGAAGAATTTGCACTTTGCCGCCCAGTCCCATGGTGGCAGAGATATTTGCACGAATACCAGGGATAGTGGCAATCTCTGTTCGCACAATATCTTCGAACTGCTGCTGGGAAAGTTTTCTGTGCGAACGCTCCTTGAGAATGACGTATAGATTTGCCTTGTTGACGGTGCCGGCTGAGCCGGATGATCTGACACCCGTATTTGATGGCGTGCCAATGGAAGCAAAGACGTGAGCGACTTCCTTGTGTCCCAGGAGAATTTTTGTAACTCGTTGAGAGGCGTCCGTGGTTGATTTAAGCGTTGCGCCGGGCGGCAATTCGATCGCCACCAAACTTTCACCGCGGTCTGCCGAATTGACGAGGGAAGTGGGCAGGCTTGCAAGCATGGCTATGCTGACAACAAAAATTGTCCCAGCTATTGCGAGAGTTTTCCCCCTGTGCTCGAGCGCCCAGACAAGCAGTTTTTCAAAGAAGTGCTGGATTTTCCCCTTGGGCGGATGTTCCACTGCGCCCTTCAGCCAAAACGCCGACATCATAGGTGTGATAAGTCGGGCGACGAGAAGAGAGAAGAAAACTGCGACTGCAACTGTAACGCCGAACTGTTTGAAGAATTGTCCGGGGATACCGCCCATGAATGCTACGGGAAGGAAGACTACGATGATAGTCATAGTCGTGGCGACTACCGCCAGTCCGATTTCATCAGCCGCTTCCAGCGCTGCTTCAAGCGGTTTTTTACCCATCTGAATGTGTCTGACGATGTTCTCAATTTCAACAATGGCATCGTCGACCAGTATGCCTATTACAAGAGCCAGACCGAGCAGAGACATATTGTTGAGAGTAAAGCCCAGCAGTTTCATTACCGCGAATGTCGGTATCATCGATAATGGCATAGCTAGAGCAGCGATAGTCGATGCGCGCCAGTCTTTGAGGAAGAGCCAAATAACGGCGATAGCAAGTGCGGCGCCCAGCAGCAATGAATCAATGGTGGCATGGTATGAATCCATGACATAACTCAGATTTGTTCTGATTCTGGTGATTTCGACATCGGCGGGGAGAGTTTTCTTCAGTTGCTTCAGCGCTTTGTCTACGTTTTCACCGACCTCCGCCATGTTACTGCCGGTCGAGCGAACGATTGAGAAGGCCACTGCCGGTTGACCGTCGAGCATTGCTACTTGTCGCGGTTCTGCCACACCATCGCTCACCTTCCCGAGAGATTCGAGCGACGCCCATGAGCCGTTCTGCAATGCGATTCTAGTGTTTCTCAAATCCTCAACCGATGCTGCGCTGCCGAGTGTGCGGATGGATTGTTCCTGCGCGCCGACGGAACCTCGACCGCCCGGCATGTTGGCGTTCATGATACGCACTTGAGTGTTGACAGTATCGGCCGTTGCGCCCAGAGCTTCCAGTTTTGCAGGATTTAGATCTATATTGATTTCCCTGTCGACACCACCGGCTCGTTGCACTTGACCCACGCCTTTGACTGCCAGCAGTGCGCGCGAAATGTCGTTGTCGATCATCCAGCTCAAGTCTTTGACGGACATTGTTTTGGATGAAACCGTATAGGTGGCCATCGGTCCGCCAACGAAATCAAGCCGCTGAATTTGAGGCTCTTGAATGGCGGCGGGCAGCTGGGTGCGGATTCTTGTTATTGCATCTCGGACATCATTTACGGCTCGGTCCGTGTTTGTGCCAAGCTCAAACTCAATCCTTGTTTGTGAAGTTCCTTCGTTTAAAGTACTCGAGATATGCTTGATATTTCCTATGCCGGAAACTGCATCCTCTACTCTTCTTGCTACCTGTGTTTCAAGCTCGGATGGAGCGGCGCCGTTCTCACTAATTGTGACCATGACGGTGGGCATGTCGATGTTTGGATTCTCGTCGATGCCCAGGTTGAAGTAGCAGATTAACCCTGAAATCGAGAGGATTAAAAACAGAAGAATCGACGGGATAGGTTGGCGAATCGACCAGGCTGATATATTCCAATTCATTTCATTCACCTACCTGCCGATAGCAATCGGGTCTTGGTCGTTGAGGAAACCCGCTCCGGCAACGATTACTTGCTCACCCGGGTTGATGCCGGAATTTATTTCTGCCAATTCCTTGACGCGTGCACCAATAGTTACAGGCTTCTTTTTGGCGATGCCGCTGTCATTGACGAAAACATAGTAGACATCATTGTCGGCCAGCACAGCGCTGTTAGGTACAACCAGGGCTGAACGATTTCCTCTTACGATTTTTCCTTTGACGAACATACCGGTTTTGAACTGCGATTCGCTAGGAATGGAGATTCGTACTGTTCCGAGTCGGGTGGTGGAGTCCACCGTAGGAGAAATCTGAAACACGCTGCCATTTGCCCTTCTTATGCCATCGCTGATTTCGGTGGGTTGCCCGGTGCTCAGCCGTGAGATGTCTTCTTGAGAAACTTGGGCTTTAAGCTCGATTTGACCGCGCCGGATCATTTCGAATAGAGTCTTTCCTCCGGTTGAAACATCACCTATGTGAGCAAAGCGTTTTGTAATAAGTCCATCATCAGGAGCGCGGACGATTGTTTGTTCGATTTGTGCTCTTATCTGTTGTACAGTTGCCGCTGATTCGTTTGCAGTGGCCCTGGATATGGTGACGTCTTCTTTTCGTCCTCCTTGCCTGGCCATCTCCAGTCGATTAGCTGCTTGTTGCGCTGCGTACTGCGCTGCGTCCAGATTTTCTTCCGCTGCTCTTACAGTGCTGTTTGTCGTGCTGGCTTCGGTTGATTTCGTCTGCGCTTCCATTTCGCTGACTGCGCCTTCTTTCAATAGATTGGCGTAACGGGCGGCGTTGTTTTGTGCCAGCATTCGAGATGCTTTTGCTTGTTCCAGCATTGCCTTTCTATTTTGAACGTCTGCTAGAGCTTGCTTGTATGCTGCCTCAAAGGAGCCAATGTCCTCTGGTCTGTTTGGTTGCGTTGCCTTTGCTACCGACGCTCCGGCTCCTTGAAGTCGCGCTTCGGCCGCAGCCAGTTGCGCTCTCATGACAGAAGAATCGAGAGTAGCGAGGATCTGGCCTTTCTTGACGTAATCGCCTTCTTCGACATTTACCTGCGTAATTACCAGACCGCCGGCGGATGAGCCGACGGATAGTGGGTCCGTCGCGGAGATGGAGCCCGTAAGTTCCAAAACATCAGGCACAGGTGCAATTTGGGCAGCCTGAACAGTGACTGTAGCGACCGGTACGGTTTTTGCGGTTTTGGCTTGAGCTGTGGAGCCACTCTTCATAATTATTGAGGCGGCAACGGATGCCGAACCTACGATTGCGATGGCTGCTACGGCCGCTATTGCTCCTAGAGACGACTTCTTTTGGGGCAATTTCAGCCCTGAGATTGCCTTTCTGAAGTTGCCAAAGGGCGCGCTATTGCCTTTGGGTGGTTGTTTCGAGGAATCCTGCGGCGAAACAGCGGACGGATCCGACGATCTATATATAGAGCTCGATTCTTCGCCTGTATTTCTGGGGTCTAGCGTCATCAATTTGCCTGTCTCCGCAACCTGTGAGGCTTTTGCAGCTTTTGGGGAATTCTAATAGCATTATAAATGAATGAATTCATTCATGCGTAGATCTGATGACATATAGATCTCTGAAATTGTTCCTGAGAATTGCCGAATTTCGGCAATGAGCCTGATATTGTCCATAGTGTGGCGTCTCGGAGCGGGCGCTGCTCGAGTAACCGTTGTTCTCACAGTTCCAGTTATTTATGGAGTGCTTCGCCTGATGGCGCGTCCTGTTGATCCGGAAAAACGCATTGCAATACTTCAGGCTGCAAAGAAAATCATTCTGCGAGATGGTTATGCTGCGGCAAAAATTGCACAGATTGCTGCGGAAGCTGGTGTAGCCTCGGGGACTGTTTATCTCTATTTCGAATCGAAAGAATCAATCGCCGACGCGCTTGCGGCAGAGTTTTTTCAGCGTGCAGCAGCATTGACGGAAAAGTATGTTCCAAAAATCGTCGAGCCAAAAGGCATCGAGAAATACATTGACGCCGTTGTTCAATTTGCTATTAGTGAAAAGCCGATTTTGGAGCAAATCAGACCGGATCCCGGACTTGCTGATGATGAGGATTCCCGTCAGAAAAGAGCTCAATTGCAAGATCATATGGGACGACTTCTTACAGCTTTGATGGATGAGGGCAAGATTGCCAAATACAATGCCAATGTTTTAGGCTCACTTATCTTCGGTATCATGCACAGTATCATTGTGGGCGCTGTGATTTTTGAAGATCAACCATTGAGTGAATATAAGAAGACCGCTTCAGATCTTCTGCGCCGGGCTCTTAAGCCTGACTAAAAAGTCTCCGCCTGGTAATTCAGCGACGAAAGCATTTTGCGGAATGGTCATTAACCATGCCCATAGCCTGCATCCACGCATATACAATGACCGGTCCGACAAACTTGAAACCACGCCGTTTCAATTCCTTGGATATTTGTTTCGAAAGTTCTGTTTCTGCAATAACCGTCTTTCCATCACCTTTTATGACTTTTCCTTTCGTGAATGACCAGCAGAAATCGCTAAAGTCTTCGCCGGTCTTCTCCATATCGCAATAGATTTTTGCTGCGCCGATTGCCGCTTCAATCTTGGCTCGCGAGCGGATTATTCCTTCATTCTTCAATAAGCGCTGAATATCTTTCTCTTTAAATTTTGCGACTGTTGCCGGATCGAAATTTGCAAACGCCTGGCGGAACGCTTCACGCTTGTTCAGAATGGTGCTCCACGATAGTCCGGCTTGGAAGCCCTCGAGCACTAGCAACTCAAAGAGTGCTCGAGAATCGCGCAGAGGCACGCCCCACTCTTTGTCGTGATACTCCTGCATTAGTTTGTTGTCGCCTGCCCAACTGCATCTCTGGCGCGTTTGTGTCTTGGTCAAGATTTAAATTCCTGCTCGGTTGTTTTAATTGTGGACACTACTTCCGGATGTCTGACGCAATAACTGTCTCTGCCGTATATGTTGAATTTGCTGCTTCTTTGTGTCTGCTGCCTTTTGTATCGAGGAAAACCAGACTTACGGCACCGATCACCAGTACAAAAGCTGCAATGTAGTTCCATTTGAGCTGCTCTTTCAAAAAGATGATAGAAAAACCGCTGAACACAAGCAATGTAATCACTTCTTGCATAATCTTCAGTTGTGCGGTTGTGAACTGGAAGCTGCCAAATCGATTGGCTGGTACGGCTAAACAATATTCAAAGAAAGCGATGCCCCAGCTAAAGAGGACGACCTGCCATAGTGGAGCGCTTTTGAAATTCAAATGACCATACCAGGCAAAGGTCATGAATATATTGGACAGGAGCAGCAGAGCGACAGTAAGCATTAGACCTCCAGGAATCGGATTCTAGGGGGCAGATAAGCCCCAAGCATCGATGTATTATCGAGCTTTTTATCCAATTTTTGAGGGTTTCTAAAGTACAAAATGTCTCATTTGAGAGAGTGTGCGTGATTCATTGCTATTGCAATTCACTGCTCGTTTTTGAGATGGTTTGAGGGAGCATACCCATTGAAGCCATCTTGGATTTGATTGCCGGCACCATTTCGCGCGCTGCTTTCTCGCCTTCTGCCACAGCCAGTTTGAAATCCTCTTTCTTCTTCGAGAGAAGCGAGATGCCTGCGACTTTCGGATTAATGATGAAATCGGCGATCCGCAAGTGCAGTTCATCCGCACAGGCCAATACAATACTGGACATTCGATTGCTGGTTTTTCCGTAGTTCATCAGATCTTTTGGTTTTAGCTTTTTGAGCGGTTCATTAACATCAACGGCTATCAGCACGTCGGAGCCCATTGCCCGTGCAGGATAAGTCGGCATGTTTGACCGTATGCCACCATCGGCATACACATTTCCGTCTATTTCGACAGCTCGCAGGATCGGAGGTAGTGTCGCGCTTGCGCGAACAGCCTGTCCGAGATCTCCTTTTGTCAGTCTGTATGCCTGTCCGTCAAGCAAGTTGGTTACAACTGCTGCAAATGTAGGGCTTAGATTTTCGATTTTGCGCTTATCTTCCGGCACGTTTTCAGTTATGAAATCAGCCAGACCTTGTCCGTCATAAAAGCCGGGCTGCTTTTTCCTTTTGAAAACCATGATGGTGCCGCCTGCTTTCTTCAACAATTGAATCGGCACAGGCAAAGGCGCATATGCCTTTCTCAGACGACCATCCACAACCAATTCCTCTATCTTGTCGAGAGGAACTCCCGCGCAGTACAAGCTGCCGACGATGGAGCCCATACTGTTGCCGACGATGATATCCGGCTTGATACCTTCTTGCTCTAGCACTCTCAAGACGCCAATGTGAGCTGCCCCGCGCGTTCCGCCCCCACCGAGGGCAATACCCAATTTAGGAGGATGGTTCGGTTCCTCAGCGAATGCCGAATTCATGCCGAACAGCGACACAACCAGACACGAAAGTGCAACCAAACTGCGCTTCATTTCTTTGCCTCCGGGCGACGAAGCAGAACCCACGTCTGCCCCTTCGTCGGCTTAGACTGAGAAACGACCCAGGAGTTCCCTCGGTAAAACTTTCCTAGAATTCATCGTCCTGTGGGGCTTTAGTCGCGAAAGCGGCTAAAATACGTGGAGCGCCGGACAAGCATTTAACTAGGCGTTGGAGGCCCTGAATCAAGCCGAGAGTAATAGCAAGAATAGTCCTATCCGGCTCCATGCTTTGTCTTTTAGCGCCTGCACATGGGCAAAACCCGCCCTTACCAAAGTCGGCAAATCCCGAGACTACTGATCCGGTTCAGCCTCCCAGCCCTTCTCAAACGAAGGCGTCGAAGCCTGGCACTTTTCTGCTCGGACGGATTGAGCAAATCGTCGGGAGCAATCAGTTGTCCGACATTGTTTTGCGCAAACAGACACCGAAGCTTGATACTAGAAAGTTGCTGAAAACGGGAGCTGATGTTGCAAGTTTGCCGGAGTATTTGATTGGTCGCTGGGGCGGTGATCTAAAAAACGTTTGGTCCGTCACTGCACCAGGAATTACGAACAATCTTCCTCAATACCGTGTCAATAACATCGGCACGGTTGTTATGCATTTCGACAAAATGGGAGGGCGGGTACAACTCCTGCCGACAGTAATATTCTTCCCCATCGAAGAATTACCTGTGAATCAGTCTGTCATCAACACTACCAGTATAGAAGCGGACTCCGTTGATTCCGTCAAAAGACAAATACGCCAGACCGGTGTAATGCGAGGCGTTCCCACTCTGCCTCTTGCCAAATTCGATGGCGAAGGGATTACCGGTTCCAAATTTCAATCAAGAGTTCTCTATGACTCTGTGCGTGTGCTCAAGCCAGGTGTGGTGGAACACGACGTCCTGGTGGGCGAGTGGAAAGAAGGCGAGTTTTATAACTATCGCGAATTCGTCTCGCGATTCACCTGGTATGGACCAAAGCGAATCTATGCGCAGTTACTTATCGCAAATTTCGGTGTGAGCCGGCAGGCAATTTCAAAAACTCTCTTGGAAGGTTGGATGGATAGTAATTGGGCTCCGGTCGCGAGTCGCATCGCAGCGCGCTTAGACAGAACGTGGGAAGAAGTAGTCCGCCAAGACGGGATTCAGTAGTGTGATTTGCTTCTGAGAGTGTCTCGCTGCTAAGGAATAAGTTGGATAGTTGCGCTAAGTCCGCGCAAAGTCACCTTCGGTTGACGAAATATCGGACGCTGGAAACAAGAAGTGCCGCTTGACGTCGATTGAATTCATGTTTTAACCGGTCTCCACGTGCGAATCGAGGTTGCACATGAAGCCATACGTGCGCTGTGTCTTTGTGCTGCTTGCTGTGCTGAACTCATTTTTCTTCTTCACTGTTTCAGGTGTATCTGCAGTCAGTGTCCAAGACCAGTTATTAAGTTCCGAAAGTATTGCTATACGGTCTTTGAATGTGGCTGAGTCGATGAGAACAAGCGGTTATTGCTATTCGGGTGTTAGTAAGGCACTTTCTCCATTAGGTGTTACTTTGACCGGCAATGCCGCATTTCAGGCGCGCGAGCAACTGCTCGAAGATCCCAGGTTTATGCAAATCTCAATGAGAGATAACTCAGATCTTCTGCGTGGTGACATTATTGTTTTCAATAAGTCTGCCACTCATCCCTACGGACACATCTGTGTTTATCAGGGAGATGGGGAAGAATCTAGCGATCATGTATCGCGCCTTAGCGATCCGAGTGGATACGGGGGTGTTTCCGTCTTTAGATTGCGTACATCCGACGGTGTGGTGGCAAACGGCGCGTATCGGACGGATTGGGCTTACAGTATGCCGATCACTGCTCCTGATTTTCGCAATATTGAGTCGTCTGGCAGGTCGAAGCGGATACAATCAATCGCCGATCGTGTGGGAGGAAGAGGTGCCACCGACGACAGCAGCAGCTTAAGGAGAGCAAAAGAGCTCGTAAAGAGAGAATTTCGCAGTGTCACCAATTCATTGGGTGGCGGTTCGCTTGGCAGTAAACTAATGCGATTTGTGCTGAAAAATCTATGAGTTGCAAAATCTGTGTTCTGCAAAACTGTTCTCAAATTAGTGCTTCTTATTAGTTCCGGTTTCAACTTCCTTTTCAGTTAGCAATTGGTCTTGAAGGTCCTGATCTAGTTTGTATACCGCTTCAGCCCCTGCTAAATCAACCAGACTCTGACGATATCGGCGAGCTACGTACACCGCTTCCTCGATTTCAGTCCTTACGCGATCAAGCCAGTATTCCATCTCTATTTGCTTGACTGCGTCTTGTCCGATTCGCGTTTCTTTCACAAGATTTTGCAGTTTCTGCGCTCGGACCTGAGTCGTATCAATCGAACGCACACGAAATTTGTAGTCTCTGTAGTATTCCGTAACCTTGTCTGCTATGCCTCTAACCATTTGGTAGAGCATGATTGCCTGGGCCTGATCTATCTGCTCACGCTTTTGTAGTTTTGATTCGTGTAAATCAACAATTTGATTGAAGGCATTGGAAGTAAATTGTGAGCTTATTACTGTGAATGGATTTGGTCCCGTTATAACCGGAGTCGTACCAGCGATAGAAGTCAGTGATGAAGAGATCATTCTCATTAGAATGGTTGTTGTCCTCCTTTTGTCGCTAGACGGTAAAAGCTTTTGCACAACAAATTGAATGTCAGGACTTCTATTGAGTGTCGCTTCCCAGAGAGCAGAAATTTGTCTTTTCTCGCATTCCAGATCAATTGAGATTGCTTGTTCCTCTTCCTTGTCTGATTTCATTAGGGTCATCGGCGCGATATTTACTTTCTTGGCTCTGTCACTTAGATCCAAGCCAGAGCTTTGCGTCACCCGTTCTTGCTTGTCTTCGCTCAGGTTAATGGGAGCAAGGCTTGATTTGGCTTCTGATTGCCTGTCGTCAGATGTTGATGAGTCTGCATCTTTTGAAGTGAGTTTGTCTTCTGTAGGAGTCTTTAGATTTGGTGGCTTGGTAGCGATCAACTGAAATGCATAGACTGAATTGCAAGAAAGGGTTTGAAATACCCAAAAACTGATCAGTAGTACTGAATTTCGTTTGACTTTTCTTTTGTCTGTGAGAGAAATCGAGAGGAACATACACCTTTCCAGCGGATTCGCAGTACCAGCACAAGTCCGGATCGACGTGGTTCAAGAAGTGCATGTTCCGAAATTTTGAATTGATGAGAAAAAAGTAGTTGTCAATCGTAATGGGCTTTCTCTGAGTTAGTGATGTTGATGAGTATTCGAACGTTCTCCTCGGCATAGTCTATGTTGCCCTTGGAGGAAAGGTGAGAGCAATCTGGTCAACGCTCTATTTTGGATTACCATCTTTGCCCAAGGTCATAATCGGCACAGTGATAGTGGGCGTTGTAGGTGCCCCCTTTACTGTACGGCGCAGAATTTCGCGAGAGACTGCGGGAACTGGATTACTAACTTCAACGTTAACTTGGAAATCATCGCTGCCCTCGTTTCTCGTGAAAAATATGCGCTTAATTTCCACTTCGCTATT
>JAIETE010000305.1 GCA_019745505.1 Candidatus Obscuribacterales bacterium
ACTTGCTGTTTGGCCACGCCGGATTTCGATTCTGGGAGTGCTTTCAAAATAAGACTTCATTTCCACTTCGCCGACAGATGAGGCGACTAGCTTGAGACTTTCACAGTAGCAAACAGCGAGCGATTTGATTTCCTCATCGGTAGCTGGTGCCGGACGGCGAACAATGAAGTAAGCATCGATCACATTGCCGTCTTTGTAGCCTTCTGCAGTGGCTCTAAATATTTCGAGCAAACGAGGCGTGATGGCTTGGCAGTTCAAATCCGAGCAGAATTCTTCCAAACCTTCACCATCCGGCCGAAATCTCTGAAAGAAGAAGGCAAGATCGTCTTTTGTCGTCCAGACTCTGTCGTTTTCTTTTCCACCTAATTTAACCCGCCATTTTTCGAGAACTTTTTCGGTGTTTGCTTGCGACTCAATCTCGAAATCATCAGACTGTCCATCGGATTCTTCCTCGAATTCTTCATTCGAGCCGAGGGCGGACAGCGACGAGTGATCGTGCACACAATTGAGCTCGCTAAGAGAACGTTGGGTGTCGCCACTCAATTTTGCTTCCGTATAGTCGATCAACTCATCGATAGAGAACGTTGAGACCAGAGGTTCTCCGGCAACAGCCGCCTTAGCTTTTTGCAAGTAGGTCTTTGCACGTTGATAGTGATGCTTGGATAAACAGATCTGAGCCGCAACAGCCAGTAGACCGCTGCGGGCTATGGAATCGGAAATTTCTGTTTCTATGAAAGCGTTGAGAAAGTCAAACTTCTCCAGCACCACTGCAGATGGTATCACTGTGAAGAGGATATTCTGCCAAATCGTGCTGGAAAAAACCGAGTTTCCTTCTATCAGAATTCTCAGTATCAACTTCGTAATTCTGACTGCTTCGTCGTCCTTATTCTCCGCCAGAAGCTTGATTATCAGCTCGGCAATCGGCACCAGAGCCAGAGCATCGAGGTCTTCTGCACTGGAGAGCTGTTCTGCTATCGAAGCAGCATCGATTCCCAGAACAAGCTGCTCGACCGCATTGCGATCCAGCTGAGCAAATTCATGCTCTGGGAAAAACGATCCTGGATTGACTCTAACCATGCAGTTCTACACGAATAGATTGTTCGACAAAGACTAAACAGGCAAAACGCCGTGCTTTTTCTTCGGCAGATTCAATTCCTTCGTTGCATAGGCATTGAAACGATTGATCAATTCTCCTCGAAGGCTTGTCGGTGTGACCATGTCGTCGACAATCATTTCGGCAGCCAGCTTGTAGATATCTACATCTTCTCTGTACTCAGCGCGTTTGGCTTCAACGAATGCGGGTCGCTCGGCTTCCGGTAGTTCTTGAATCTTGTTGAAGTAAACCGCATTCACCGCTGCTTCCGGACCCATTACCGCAATCCAGGCAGTAGGCAATGCCAGGCAGGCATCGGGTTCGAACGCCGGACCGCACATCGCATAGAGGCCAGCTCCATAAGCCTTTCTCAGAATGACCGAGATCTTGGGAACATCTGCAGATGAAACAGCAGAAATCATCTTGGCTCCCGATCTAATCATGCCTGCGCGCTCTACCTTGGTGCCGATCATGAAACCTGGAACATCCGCCAGGAAAAGGAGCGGAATATTGAAGGCGTTGCACAGCCAGATGAAGCGAGCAGCTTTATCCGACGAATCGACGAACAATACTCCGCCCTTTACTTTCGGTTGATTGGCAAGAATGCCAACTGCGCGACCGCCGATTCGGGCGAAGCCGGTGACCAATTCAGAGGCAAACAATTTCTTGATTTCGAAGAAAGTGCCGGCGTCGATAATCGTATCGATGGCTTCGTATACATCGAACGGAACACTCTCCTTTTCAGGGATGATTTCTTCGAGACTTCGTTTTCCTGCTACTGGTTCTAGCGAAGGAAGCAAGGCAACTTTTTCGCTGCAATTAGCGGGCATGAAGCGCAAATAGTCCTTGCACATTTGAATCGCTTCTTCTTCGCTCTTGGCCAGGACATCTCCGCAACCACTCACGGAGCAATGCATGCGAGCGCCGCCCATTTCTTCCAGTGTCACCTTTTCGCCGATGACCATTTCGGCCATGCGAGGAGAACCCAGATACATTGATGCGTTGCCATCGACCATTACGACGATATCGCAGAAAGCCGGAATATATGCGCCACCCGCCGCAGAGGGCCCGAACAGCAGGCAGATTTGCGGAATCATTCCACTCATCGAGACCTGGTTGTGGAATATTTTTCCGGCACCGCGGCGTCCGGGGAACATCTCTATTTGATCGGTGATGCGAGCACCAGCGGAGTCAACGAGATAGATAAGAGGAACTCTCAGCTTGGCGGCTGTTTCCTGAATACGAATGATTTTCTCAACCGTGCGCCATCCCCACGAACCGGCTTTCACAGTGGAATCGTTGGCCATAAAGCAGACTGTTTTGCCTTCAATCTGACCGATACCGGTGACTACACCGTCAGCAGGCAAGTCGGTTTCACGCCCGTTGGCAAAACGCGCATCTTCAATTTCAAAGCCCGGATCGAGCAGAAGTGCCAAGCGTTCGCGAGCGAACAGCTTTTTGTCTTCTTTCAGCTTCTGGTGGTATTTGGGTGCTCCACCTTTTTTGATGCGGGCAATTTGCTCTTCCAGAGCGCCGCTTTTCGTAGAGCCCTGGTTTGGTTGACTCTTTGCTTCCTTCAAATCCGTACCCATCCTGTGTTCGTCCTTCTTTGAAACGACAGCCGTCACAAGCGCGTCTTCCCATCGACTAGGGTCAGCCAGGCACTCCCGGCAGAAGACGGCAATCGAAAATTCTAAATGGACGGGGAGTATATATAGATAAACAGTCCACATTGTTTTAGATTGGCCGCCTGATTCGGCTTGCCCTGACTGCGCTGGCAAAACCCCGAAAGAACCAGACAATGGGGCATCAAAGGGGCGGCAAACTTTTCCAAAATGAATATAATGTCTTTCAGAAAGCGCCAAAGCCAGGGTGGGCGGCGCAAACAGGCGACTAGCCAAGAGGCGCAATTGAATTTCGACGAAGCGACTACAAGGCGGGAATTTATTCAGCAGCTCGCCTTCTTGTTTTACGGGCTGGGTGCTTCCACCGGACTTTCGTTAAATCCAAACATCGAAGCCCTGGCGGCTGACGGTGTCAAACTCAAGTCAGGCGTAAAACTGCTGCCCTGGACCGGCGATGATTTCACCTTCGGTCATCGCCTGCGCAATTCTGAGATTCCAAAGTTTCCCACCGCCAGCGAACGCAACATCGATTTTGTCATCGTCGGTGGTGGCATGGCCTCGCTGGCTGCCGCACATCATTTGAAAAACCACGATTACTTGCTCTTGGAGCAATACGGGCAAACAGGCGGCAATGCACGCGGTGCAAATTCGCGGGGTCTCTGGTATTCGTTCGGGTCGCAGTATCTGACCGAAATAGACGGAGATATTGGACAAATCCTTTGCGACATGAAATTGAAACCCGCAAAGGTCGGCACAGAGAAAAATGCCTGGTGGGATGGTACGCATTTTCTAAAAGGCATAGACAACGGGACCAATGCCATCTACAGAGATTTCAAAAGACTGAAATCTCAAATGCAGCCGATCTGGGCAAAGATGGGCAATGCCACCATGTATGTTTCGGATTTGACTCCGGAATTGGAAAAATTAGACCAAGTCCCCTTATCAAAGATGCTTACCGGATACAGTGCACCATTTATGGATCTGATCGAAGGATTTCTGAAATCCTCAGCCTGCGGAGGGGTCAACAATCTATCTGCGCTCTCGGGTTTGTCCGTTCTGGAAGATCTCGTGATACCAAGCTACCTTCTGGAAGGGGGCAACCCGGCGCTAACCAGGGCGCTCACCGAGAGCATCAGGAAAAACACTCCACAGCGGATAGTGACAAATGCCTTCGTATGGGCTGTCAACTTGAAAGATGACGGCGCTTCGGTTGTCTATCAAGACAAAGATGGAAATATACATCGCGTCAACTGCAAGCACGTGATTATCGCAGTTTCACCGATGATTGCCGCGCGCATCGTCAACCTTAGAGTTCCGGAAAAAGCGCAAATGTACGCCATCAGATACGGTAGCTATCTTGTCGGCAATTTCATTCTCAGCAAGAGGGTGTTCAACAGCAGTTTCGACAACTGGCTGCCGTCAGCATACTCATTTCCCGATATAACGATCGCCAACACCGCCTATGACCTCAACGGGCACTACAAGAAAGAGATGGGGCAAGTCCTTACAGTCTATCAACCATACGGTGCCGGATCGCAAGGACGCAGCTTGTTACTGGAAGGCGATCGAGACAAGTTCTCCCTGCAATTGCGAAAGCAACTGGCAAATATTCTCGGCAAAGAATTTGACTCGGCTTTGGAAACGGTTCAACTCTCGCGCTGGGGACACGCGATGGCAGTGACCGGACCAGACTATTTCAAGCGAATGAAAAAGGTTCTATCCGGACAGACCAACAGTTACTCATTTGCACATTCCAGCTACCACGGACTGCCCGCCGCCGAGTCTGCAATAAGGGGCGGGCGAATCGCAGCCCAACGGGCCCTCAAGATTCGCCAATCAAAGGCTCAAATCTTTGGTCCTATGCCATACCTCATGGGTTCCTCAACCTGATACACTTTCTGGTATCAACAACTAGAAAGACTTCCTTTTGAAACGATCTGCCACCATTATTTTTAGAGCCACCCGGGCTCTGGGCCTCAGCTTCAAAATGGTTACGGCGGGTCTGATCTACTCGACACTCGTCAGCCTCGCTTATGCCACCAGCCGTAACACTGACCGCGCTCAGTGAAATCCCTGGTGAATGCACCACTGAGCCCAGCTAAAGCGCATCCAAATCTCATCGACCAATAGGGCTAGAAATAGACACGTGCAGGTCATCGGGTAAAAATTCCGCGGAAAACCGGCAAATTTCAGCAACCAATCAGGACAGCATCTGCAGACGCTCAGAAAGTTTCGCAGCCCGGGCCAAAGTCCTATTAGCCAGAGACAAGAGGCTATGCATGGCAGCAAGACGCCGTTGAGGCTTTCGCGCAGAGTCCAGTCACAGACACAGCAAAATCCCGGTGGATGACTAAAAACGGGAGTTTTATAGGCATCGAATATAGCAAGGATATCTCTCGGCATTGATATCAAATGCGGTATCGAAAAAAAGGCGAAAATTGCCATGAAGAGCCAAAGTGCCGATTTGCAGCGCCCGCTCTTGTCTAACTTCAAACGGAGCCAGGGAATGTAGATATCCAGCGGACAAAAGAGAATGACGAAGCTGGGTAAACACCATTGCCATAAACTCCCGCTCAATAGAATCGATTTAACGACGTTATCTTCGCAATGAACCATGGAGAACCAGAATCTGCTGTCATTTTCATTGCCCGGCGCCAGGTGCCGCAGTCCAAAACCGACGGCTATCGAGATAGCCATCCAGAGGATGCAATAGCGAATTAAAGTAAGTCTGGATGGATTCATTAGAAGCGGACTAGTAAGTGGACAGAAGCGAATGCGCGAAAAAATGCGCATTTGAACTTTAGGGCCAAAGGCAAGTCCAAACCACGGGAAAAACCCCAGATAGAAACGCCGGTCCACCTGCCAGCCTGTAGTTCTCCCCACTAAAACCCGGCAGGCAGACCAACGCATCTATTTTGTTGTCCACTGATAAAGACGAGTCGGCGGCGAAAAAAGTTCAACCATCAAAACGATGTTATATTCTCGGTGGGCAGTAGGTTTGGAGCTATATCTATGGCATTGCTGGTAAGGGTATTTCTAGTTTTGTGCCTGGCTAATTTAATTTTTCAGGCATTGCCCAGCTATGCCGACCAACCGGTTGCAGAATCAGCGCAATCGCCTGATTTACCGAACCGAAATCAGGAAAGGTCATTCGAGAGCAAATCAGCGGCAGGCACCGCAGAAGCTTCATTGTCGCAAAGTGAGATGGCTTCGCAAGAGGCGACTCGAACCTTAATTAGGGATTTGAGCAACCCGGCTAAAAAGAAGGAAGCTCTGGGTTGGGTTGCAGAACTACTGGGTGTAGTGTCCGGACTGATGCTCATAACAGGAGCCATTTTGGCCGCGTGCGTCAAAAAATGGGGTTTGGTAAAGCTTATGATTGCCGTAGGAGTCGTCGGCGGCATTTTGGCAGTTGCAGCGCCTGGTCTCATAGTCATGTCCGGCAGCGAAGGGCTTGGTATGGCATTTGCCGTCTTCTACCTGTTCATGTACTTCGCGGTTTTCTTTCTGCCTGCCGTTTTAGCGTTGAAAGACAATACTTCAAAGAAGTGGATAATCCTGATTGTCAATGCCGCTGGATTTGTCATTCCAGGCGCTGGTCTGGTTGCGCTCTATCTGGCGCTGAAAGATAAGCCTGCCTCTGCCGGCGCGACAGAAGCATAACCTCCACAATTCCTCCACATTTTCCATCGTATCTCCATCCTCGCCCTCTAATATGCAAGTGTGGAAGGCGTTTCACTTCCGCCCTGGGGAAATTGCCGATGGAAGAGTTGCTCAGTCGCACAGTTGGGAAGGTTCCTACACGTGACCGTCTCTCACAATTGGCGGTAAGCGAAACCGGTTTTATTTTCGATCCTCAAACGGGTCAAAGTTTCTCGGTAAATCAGACCGGACTGATTGTGCTCGACTTACTGAAGCGAGGCAGCAGCTTGGATGCAGCCTCGAATTCTCTGGCTGATCGCTGCGGCATTCCGAATGAAATTGCCAGCAGCAGTGTTGAAGCATTCATTCTTCAACTTGGGAGATATCTATGAAGGTGACGCGGCAAAAGGGCAAAAGCTGGCAAGAATACAAAGTTGCCGTGACAGGGATCAATGCGAGGGCGGAAAATCCTGGTCCGGGGTGCGCGGTTGCCCGTTGCATTCAGGAACACCCTCTCTTTAAAGGTACGATTATCGGGTTGGGATACGACGCGCTGGATGCCGGGCTTTACGCCCGGCATCTATGTAATAACAGTTACCTTATTCCTTATCCTTCCGAAGGAGAGGAGGCCTTGTTATATCGATTGGCCCAAATTCATAAGGCCGAAGGGCTGGACACAATAATTCCCTGTCTGGATTCAGAGCTGCAAAACTTCGGACGCTTAAAAAGCGAATTGCAGTTGATGGGGATATCGATGCTGATTCCCAGTCGCGACCAGTTCAATTTGAGAGCGAAGAATCATCTGGGTACATTCTGTGAATCAATAGGTGTTCATGCGCCCGAAAGCAAGGCGCTCAGCAATCCTTCGTTCTTCGACAATTGTGAGAAGGATGGCTGGAAATATCCGCTCATCGTCAAAGGCATTTTCTATGATGCTTACGTCGTGCATTCCGCACTGGAAGCAAAATCTGTTTTTGCAAAACTGGTTTCCACCTGGGGTTATCCTGTGCTGGTGCAAAAGCTGGTAATCGGAGATGAGCTGAATTTGGCAGCAGTCGGCGACGGAAAAGGAAACATGCTAGGCGCCGTCACAATGCGGAAAAAAGCTCTGACAGAGAAAGGCAAAGCATGGGCCGGTGTCAGTATAGTCGACGAAGGATTGACAAAAGTTGCCGAGCAGATCATCGGTGCGCTCAGTTGGCGCGGTCCACTGGAAGTCGAGGTAATAAAAGGATATGACGGAAAAATCTACTTGATTGAGATAAATCCGCGCTTCCCTTCATGGATATATTTGAGCCACGCTGTCGGCCGCAATCTGCCGGTTGCCGTTTTGAAACTATTGTCAGGACTTAGCGAACTCGAGCTTGCCGAGCCTTCTTCCGGCACATTTTTTATCCGGCATGCCCAAGAATTGATTGTCACATTGCCCGAGTTCGAGACGGTTCTCACGGAAGGCAGGCTGGCACCGCAAATGGTGCAAGATCAGATCATAAGATCTGCCTGACTGCAGAATTCTGATTTCGCCATCGCGAAGCAAAGAGCGAAAACCTCATTCGCGCGGAAACTTTATGGAGCAAACCTTTGAACATGAATAACGACACAAAAAAGCTCGTCTGGGAACCACCATTCATTCAGCCTCACAGGATGGGTGAAATCAATAAATTCGGCAGAGCCAGACTTCACGACAACAGCAAGTCTTCAGTCTACGGAGTTTCCGTAATCGAATTGATACGAAGATTCGGCTCACCTTTATTTGTCACATCGGAAAAGCAAATTCGTTCTAATTTGAGAAATACGAAAAAGGCTTTCGAACGCCGATATGGATCAGTGGTGCACGGCTGGTCATACAAGACAAACTACATTAGCGCTGTCTGCAACATAATGCATCAAGAGGGTTCGTGGGCTGAAGTGGTTTCGGCATTTGAATACGAAAAGGCACGAGCTTTAGGCGTTCCGGCAAGCAAAATTATTTTCAACGGACCAAACAAACCGAAATTTATCATCGAGCGCGCCGTTGCGGAAGGAGCGCAAATCCACGTCGATCATCTCGACGAATTGCAGCTAATCGAAACTGTCGCCAGAGAACAGGACAAAGTGGTGCCGGTAATATTGAGGCTCAATTTCGACACCGGATACACAGAACCCTGGAGCCGCTTCGGATTCAACATAGAAAGCGGGCAAGCCCATCAAGCGGCCAAGATGATCGCTTTGAGCAGTCATCTCAATCTCACCGGTCTGCACAGCCACATCGGAACCTTCATCCTCGAACCACGTGCATACGCGGAACAAGTTCGTATCATGTGCAAGTTCATGAGGGAATTGGAAAGCAACGAAGACTTTTGCATCGATACGATAGACATAGGCGGCGGCTTCGCTTCACAAAATGCCCTTCAGAGCGTCTATTTGCCGCCCGAGCAGGTGGTTCCATCAATCAACGAATATGCAGACGCGATCTGCACCGCGCTTCTGGAAGGAACCCAGTACAGGCGACAGGTTGGGCGCGAATTGCCGCGGCTGATTTTCGAAAGCGGCCGCGCCGTGATTGATGATGCTCAATCGCTCATCTGCACGGTCGTTGGAACGAAGCGATTGCAGGACGGCCGGCGAGCTGCAATTCTCGATGCCGGAACCAATTTGCTGTTTACTGCTTACTGGTACAACCATCAGGTGCATACGACCAAACCTTGTGAAGGAACGGTCGCCGATACTGTTCTTTACGGACCCTTGTGCATGAACATTGATGTTATGCGGCACAGCGTTCAGTTGCCACCGCTTTCGCAGGGAGACAATCTGGTTTTCAGTCCGGTCGGTGCGTACAACAACACTCAATGGATGCAATTTATCGAATACCGACCGAATGTCGTGCTTGTTCACGAAACAGGAGAATGCTCAGTTATCAGAATGGCTGAGGACTTGTCCGTCATGATGCAGCAAGATCGACTGCCTGAGCATCTGTCCATGCCATTTCCCGACACCGGCGCCATGAACAGGTTGTTGAACGGCAGCATTAGTGTACGCAGGAGTTGATTACTGATGCGGGCACTCTCTTACGTCATACAACGACTGCTCTCTGGTTACGGCTCCTTCTTTGCACTAACGGAGCCGGCAACGAATATCTTGCTATTTTCCACGACGATGCTCAATCCAATAGTTGGATTGATGGGTGCACTCGGTGGAAGTCTGGTAATACTCACCAGGCAAATACTGGAATTGACAAAAAAAGACGAATCAGTAGAAGTAGTCAATGGAATACTTCTGGGCATGCTGCTCGGCTCCACTTATCAAGTCAGCGCAAAGGTTCTCATATTTCTTACTGTCGGATGCGTGTTGGTCGTTGCAGTAAGCGCAATCTTAAGAGATACGATTTGCCACTATTTCAGATTGCCGCTCCTGGGATTGCCCTATGTCGTATGCGCATTCTTACTGCTGCCGATGATGGCAACGGTTTGCGCACCGGCAGCACTGCCAACAATTTTGTTGGACTTTTTACCGATTACGTCAACTCCCCTGCAGTTTCTGGCACCGCTTGGTTCGGTCTATTTTCATGGAACACCCTCAGGTGGATTGCTGGTTTTTCTGGCCTTTTTTCTCGGCTCTCCCTGCCTGGCTCTTTTGTCCGCAGCCGCGTGCGCGGTTTCATACCTGGTCCTGGTCGGATTGGGCTTTTATCCCGGCACAATTTCATTCTTAATCGCACAGATGAATGCTGTTTTGACCGGAGCGGTAATTGGTGGGTTATACACGACCCCAGGCAAAAGAAGTTTATCGGTGGCATTGGTTGCATCAGGTCTTTGCGCCATTCTCTCCATCAGCCTGGAACGCCTGTTTTCCATCGAGTCTTTGCCGGCACTGGCGACTCCATTCGTTCTCACTACATACGGCGTTTTGATCGCCCTTGCTCCCTATAGAGGAGGTCCTTGGACTAATTTCTGGCTGTCCACCCCGGCCTTGCCGGAAAAGACAATCGAGGGAAAAAGCCTAGCCCTGGCTCGAGGTGTAAGCGATACCAGTGTTTCTTTGAAGGCACCATTTGCCGGAACATGGTCCGTGTACCAGGGATTCGATGGCAGCTACACTCATCAAGCCGCATGGAAACATGCACTCGATTTTTTTGTCACGGTAGATGGGAAAAGCTACAGTGGTGACGGACGTTGCTTAACTGACTATTTTGCCTACGGAAAACCCGTGCTTTCGCCTTGCTATGGTCGCGTGGTGGCATATTCATCAATGCTGGCGGACAACGTCGTCGGTGAAGTCGACACCATCAACAATTGGGGCAATTTCATTCTCATCCAGCTCTATACAGGTGCGTATGTGCTGCTGGCACATCTTCAAAAGGACAGCATCAAAGTCTCGCTCGATACACAGGTGGTGCCCGGTCAGGTGCTGGCAATGGTTGGTAATTCCGGTCGCTCGCCCCAGCCGCATCTTCACATGCATGTACAGGAGAGTATCGTGCTGGGAAGCCGGACTGTGCCCTTTCATCTTTCCGGAATTGTTTGGTCGGATGCGGCCACAGAAAAGGATGTCTATTCACTCTTCTGTCGCCCGCACGAGCTGCAAACAGTCAGACAACCGACTTGCAACGCTGCACTCAAACGAGCATTGAGGCTGGCAGTCGGGTGCCGTCATGAATTTGAAGTAGGCAATCAATTGAGCCGATTGGAAGTCAATCTGGACCTGAACGGTCAGTTCTATCTGCAGGGTAAGCACACTGCGACAGTCTCATTCGTAAGTTCGGATGACTTGATTGCCTGCTTCAATCGACAAGGTTCGAAAGATTTGCTACTAGATGCATTTATCATGTCTTTCGGACTGACTCCTCTTGTAGAAGGTGCCGTCGTCTGGGAGGACCTTCTGCCCACAAAGCTGCTGCCTGTCAATGGAATTCAAGCATTCCTCTGGTCGATCTTCAAACCGTTCGAGCCTGGTTTGAGATTCAACTTTAAGCGCAACTGGGATCCCGGTACTCAAACCTGGATTCAAAAAGGAAACAACGATACGAAACTGCTCTTCGGTTTGATTAATTGGAATATCGAAACAGAAGCGCGAATATGCGAGTCTCTGGGGGTCATTTCACTGGAATTGAAGGTGAATGGAAAATCTGTCATTAAAGCAGCCCTTGCCGGTTATGGTTTGCGGGAAGATAATGGCATACCAGAGAAGAATGCTCTTTGGATTGCCAACGTATGACAACATGCATCTAAACGTAGAAAAGAAACTCCTATTTGCCGCCATTGCGGTGTCGGTGACGACTTTTCTAATACTTGTAATCTATGCGTCGTTCGGATTGTGGCCAGACGTCACCGGTTACAACGAAAAAGCGCTTCATTCCGCGAACGACCTCATGAAGCTGGTTCAAATCCGGCAAGATTTCGACAACAAGCAAGCACTTGAACTGCTTCTGGTCGCTATTGCGATTTCAGGCGCTGCCTTTTGCTCTTCATACTTGCTGGCCCGAGATTTTGCCGAAGGCGTGCGCACCATATCCGAAGGCACGCGAAAGCTGGTAGACGGCGACGTAAATACTAGGATAGAGCATTTGCGCTCCGACGAGTTCGGAGAACTTGGTAACGAATTAAACAGCCTGGCCGCCTCGCTCAACAATCAGGATCAGAACCACAAACAATGGATGGCCGATACCTCACACGAATTGCGCACGCCCATTGCAATTTTGCGCGCCCAGGTCGAGGCGTTTCAAGACGGAGTCCAGGAAGTAACACCAAAAACGCTCCAGGTGCTCCACTCCGAAATCATGGGACTGAGCAAACTTGTTGATGATTTGCACTGGCTTGCTAGATTTGATGTCGGCAATTTGAAGCATTCTTTCATTCCTATCGATGTCGCCTCGACTTTGCAAGATGTCGCCGATATCTTCGAGGAGAGATTTGCAGACAAAGGACTTACTATAGACAAGTCCAAAATCATGAATGAATCTTGCACTGTTTATGCCGACAACAATCGCATGAGGCAGGTTTTTATCAATCTATTGGAAAATTCTCTGAGATATACTGACGAAGGCGGTAAACTCAGACTGTCGATGGAAAGCACTCCGAATGCCGTCATTCTGAGATTCGATGACTCTCCGCCCGGCATTCCGGATGAACTCATTCCAAAAATCTTTGATCGTTTCTTCAGAGTAGAGGCATCTAGAAGCAGAGAGTTGGGCGGCTCCGGGCTCGGGCTGGCGATCTGCAAGACAATTGTCGAAGCTCATTCCGGGAGCATCACCGCTTCCAAATCAGACCTGGGTGGAATTAGAATAGAAGTAGTTCTGCCAACCGCAAGAGGGCTTCGCAGTGGTTGACGCACAGGAGAAAAAAGAGCGAATTTTGATTGTGGAGGACGAGCGCCGTATCGCCGAAATCCTCACCGACTATTTGCGTCAAAACGGATTCGATGTCGAACATCAGGATCGCGGTGACAAAATTGTCGAGATGGTGCGCAAGCAACCGCCGTCACTGATTCTCTTGGATGTGATGCTTCCAGGCGGCGATGGGCTTGAAATATGCCGAGAGATTCGTAAATTTTCCGCAATTCCGATCATCATAGTCAGCGCGCGTATCGACGAGTTAGACAGATTGCTCGGATTGGAGCTTGGCGCTGATGACTACATATGCAAACCATTTAGCCCGCGAGAAGTGGTGGCTCGCGTCAAAGCAGTTTTCAGAAGATCGCGAGGACCCGGCACTGCAGAAGCGGAGACGAAATTATTCAACATAGACGATGATCAAGGAAGAATCACCGTCAATGGAACAGTACTCGACCTCACTCCAACAGAATTTCGCCTGCTAAAACTCTTCGTCTCGAAACCCGGTCGCGTATTTTCGCGCAATCAACTCTTGGAACTCTGTTATCAGCAAGAACAGTTAGTTTTCGATCGAGTCATAGACAGCCACGTGAAAAATGTCAGGAAAAAACTTGCCAAAGCTCTTCCAGGACAGGAATTGATTCACGCCGTCTATGGGGTCGGGTATCGGTACGAAGCCAAAACGGCAAACGAGTAACTAGAAGACATTCTTCAAAAAGACGAGAGCCTACGCAAAGCATGCCATGGATCCACTCTTGGCGGATGCTGATGCATGGGCGGCTGAATTCTGGCATCAAATGTCGCCTGATATCCATAGGATTGCGCCGCCAAAATCTCTTCTTCGACATGAGGGTGGGAAATCTCCGTATCCCGGACACCTGGCTTTTCAATGTGTTGCGAATTGCCACGGGAATAGGCATGCCTGAAGCTCTCGTCCGGTACCCCCCTGAATGATCTTGGTATGTAAGGAAACGAATCCGTAATCACATATAAATAAGTTCCATGCGGGTACTCTGCAGTGACGGCGAACTTCCCATTATTCTCATCCAGATCCCCAAGCCCATTTACGAATTCATAATCCTGGACGAATGAGCCGTCATACTTGCCACCGGGATTGATGCCGGCACTGTTGGCAATTCTTGCGCCCGTTCTTATGCGATAGCTAGAACGAAGACGCGCCCCTCTCTTATTCGGAAATCCCGTCGGCGCATAGATCGGAAATCCGTCCGCGGCATATCCGATCAGTACAGGCTTACTCTTGGATTGGCTCTTTGCCAGAAGTGCCATTGGCAGTCCATGATAATGATAAGCGCCTTCCTGTTTCACGTGAGCATTGTTTTGATCGATTCCCAGTCGTCCATCAAACGCCATCGACTCATACTGCCAGCCTGAATCACGGTCGCGCATGAACCATTCTTCGGATGCGGGGTCAAAGGGAATGCCATTTAACGCAACACCAAATGGAAATGACGAAAGGGGCGTCTGCCAGTAGTTTTCTCTTGGCCGAAGGGAAACACGAAAGTAATGAGCTTGCGAGGAGATGGAATGCGGATTTGAGGGATTGGGAAATATGCCGGTGGCATGATTTGGAATGCCATTCGATGTAATGACGCGAAAATCTCGGTCTATGAATTGACTGCAATGAAAAGAAGAAGTGCAGTAAAGAGAATATGCCGCAGCCAGTTGCTTCCACGGATCTACCGTGCTCCTGTGTGCAATTCGATTTACAATAGCGCGCTTCGGGCATGATCGAGCTTTCATTGCTCCAACCTTTTTGCTCTGGAAATCAGCCTGCGCAAGAGCCGGAATGCAAAAGGTGAGCATCAAGAATAGCGTCGATAATGTGAGTTTCCGAATGGGCATAAGACTTTGGATTTCGCTCCACTTTGCTCCCGCTCAATTTGTCATTGCTTCTCTAAAGCCGAAGCAGAGGGAGCGAATTATCATCAGTACCCATTTTCCAGCATGCTGACTCTATATTTCGCATCCAGTGGTTGATCCGCATAGCGGTGGATAAAACCGACTGAGCCAAGGCGCTGAGTCTTAATAGACGCCTGATAGTGCCTGATTGCTTCGTCTTTTTTGTCCATCGCCTCGTATGCAACTCCAAGGTAATAATCGGCAGCATCGTAGTGATTGGCGGGCAGCTCGCCCGGCAGCGCCGGCGCATATCTGCACTCACCGCTCTGGCTGCGACGCAGGTCATTAAGTGCCAGACTAGGCTTGTTCATCAAAAGCATCAATCTTCCGCGTGTGTAGAGAGCATCGCCGGATTTGGGATCCAGAACAATCGCTTTATTCAAATCAAACAGAGCGCGCTCATAGTTCTTCAGATCCATATAGCAATTGGCGCGCTCCGTGTAAGCGGCAGCAAAATTAGGATCGATTGCGATAACGCGGGTCAAATCGGTGAGAGCCGACTCGGTGCAACCTATCGTTCCGTAGAGATAGGCTCTGCGAAACAGTGAATATTTGTCGGCGGGATTGACACTTATTGCTCTGGACACAGCATTCATCATGCTCAACAATTGCTGTCCCAACTGCGTCGTTTTGGCGGTAGCCTGCCAATTACGATAAGTGTCGGTTTCATTTGCGGAGAAACATTTTTGTCCCAATAAAAGCGCAGAAATTGCCAAAAGCGCCGATACACGGCGCGCAAAACCAGGACTTCTGCCAGTGCTGCCAAGAAATTCGAATTTCGTATGCATCAACTCAATCCTCTGAGGACGGAAAGGGCTCAAGGCGCGATACGCGGGGGCTGCTTTCGCCGTAATGCCATCCTATTTAAAGAGGATGTATAAACGATGAAGAATGTGGAGAAAATATGGAGGGCTAAACTCCAACAGGCTAGGCATTTGAGGGCTTGCAACCAAAAATTAGCCGTCTTTCATTATTACCGGGGCTAAACGCCCAAAGCCCCATATATTCAGCTTTCTTCGTTTCACCACCTAACTAATGGTTAATGTCGGCAAACACAAGCCCTTTCACCTTTACAATTATGGGCTGGAGACGCAAAGCCTCTCCCAAGTTGCCGAAGCGAGAATATGCCAGAGCAAAAACAGGACAATAGATTTTGGCTGTCTGTTATACCGAGACGCCCGATTGTCTGCGCGTTGATTCTCTTTGCCCTTATAAATGTGACTCTATCGGTGCTCAAGCCGAATCTCGCGGTAAAACCCACAGAATTACCTGTGCGTTTATCCTGGGAATGGTGGCGAACAAAATCTTATCTGGCTGAACCAAAGGCACCAGATGTAGTGGTGATGGGATCATCACTTATGATGATTCCGACATCGCTTATCGATGCCGATTTCCTCAATAGGAATATCGACGCGGTAAAACACCCTCACTCAGTTTTTCTTGAAAGCAAACTACAGGATGCCGGTGCACCGAAAGGGATCTCTTGCTTCAATTTCGCGTTGCCAGGCGCAATGATTTCAGACCAGTATTTCACAGCGCACTCACTTTTTGCCGGAGAGCGCGCACCAAAGGTAATACTACTTGGACTGACTCTAAGAGACTTTATAGACAGCGGGGTCGATTCTGCAACCTCGACGCCCACCTACCAATTCTTCCGTCACTTCGAAAAAACGAATGACGTGCAGCACTTGCTTACTGTCACGCCGCAAGCGGCTGCAGAAGCGTTTTACAATAACATCAATTATCTCTCAGACAAGAGACTGGAACTGCAAACTTACTTTTCAAAACCGATTAACAAAGTCGGCAATAGTGCTCTTGCAGGCATTGCGGTTTCCAATTTCGATGCCAAAAACACAGAGGAGAAAGGCGACGGCAACATTCTCGGCAATGCAGCAGTAACAGAGGGCAACTTTATTTTGCCACCACATAAGGTGATACCGTGGAAAGACAATACACGCGAATATAAGAAGCGCTTCGCTTCAGCCAACGAAAAACTTTTCAACAATCAAGTCGCTTTCCTGGACAAATTACTTGCTGATGCAAAAGCCAATCATGTAAAAGTGGTCGTAGCAAACATGCCCCTGACACAAAAAAATATGTCTTTGATGCCGGTCGGGATGTACGAGAAGTACATGAATGAGATGAATGCGCGCGCCCAACGCGGAGAATTCTCTTTGATTGATTTGAACAGCCAGTGGGTCTTCCATGATGCCGACTTTCAGGATACGGCGCACCTCAATGCGTCTGGTGGTGCCAAGTTCATGGACCTGGTGGCAAAATCCCTGGCAAAGAACGATATAGTTCGGCGCGCACTGGCGATTTCCGACGATGTGGAACGGTCAAGCAAGGCAGTATCCTCGCGCACGGATGCTCCCCTATAGTTTCGATATTCTGCAGCTTTGAGGCATCCAAGTATCGATTTTGATACTAGCAGGCAATTACGCCCCTTCGATTTGTTCGTTCTCAAACCAAAAGCCTTGCTCTGTAAGCCTTACCCGTCATTGCGGCGCAATTTAAATACCAGAATTAATAAACTCGATTTTGCAAAATTGCCCCCATTAAAATCCGCAAACCCAATAAATACGTGGGAACTTTCTACCGCGTGAGAGGTCTTA
>JAIETE010000160.1 GCA_019745505.1 Candidatus Obscuribacterales bacterium
GATAACGCGATTGAACTAGTGACAAAACAACTGGCAGAAGAGGAAGCATTTCGAAAAGGTACTGTCGTAGCGCACTTGAGTGGGGCGTTGGACAGCAGTATTTTGAATCCGGCAAAGGAGCTTTGCGGAGCATATATCGCATCGGCACATCCGCTGAATACTTATCCGTCGGTAGCCGCGGCTGCGGACGAAAAGCCCGGAACACATTGGTTTTTGGAGGGTGATGCTGAGGCGATTGAGAGGCTTTCTCAATTGATTTCTGCTTTTGGTGATTTGCCACATGCCATCACTGGTGAAGGCAAAGCAATTTACCATGCAGCATCGGTGGTCGCCTGCAACTATCTCTCCACTCTCATGGATACTGCGCTTGAGATGATGGGCCAAGCAAATGTAGAAAAGGAAGTAGCCTGGAGCGCTCTCAGGCCTCTCGTTTTTGCAACTATGACCAACATTGATAAAATCGGGCCGCAAGCGGCTCTTACTGGTCCCATAGCGCGAGGAGATGCGCTCACTGTGGAGAAACATATGCAAGCTATGCAAAACTCTTCAGAAGAGCAAAGAAAACTGTATGCAGCTCTGGGATTGAAAACTGTGGATCTTGCATTGCGCAAAGGCAGCATTGATGAAAATGCTGCGAATAAAATCAACGAAAAGTTGAAGCAAATGTTTTAACAATTTCCCTTTGCGCCACATTAAATGAAAGGTCCAGCCTGTCGGCTTTTATAAAGAATCAAGATTTCGCCGATTGTTCATTTACGAAGCGCGAAATTTTTCGAATTCATTGCATATTTGCGACATATTCATTGAAACTGGCTCTGGCAGGTCATTTGAAAAGATGAAACGCGAAAATCACGCCTTTCAGAAAAATTCTTAGTTCGGGGTAATTTGATCGTTTGTATATGCGCTCTGGGGCGTCTTTGGTGACTCTTGGGCTGCTACCTGTTTATGTGAATGTGTCGCATTTTGATCTCATCTGGAAATTACAAATGAGGTTAAACCTTGCCTGAAGGGGTTGTCATCCGTATTAGACGCGTTTATCCTTGTGGAGTTAAGCGCGATGTTTCATTGCCACTGCATTAAATCAAGTACCGGCCTGGTTGCGGGCTGCGTGCCGGATTCTTCGCGCTGTCCAAAATTCGGAAATTGAGTCACGAGCAATTTCTGAATCGAAGCCAGAGAAAGAGGGTGTTTATGCTGATCTCGACTCCTGCAATAGCGAGCAGCACAGGCAGTGTTAGCAGTATTACTGTTAGACCTTATGTCTCACTGCAATCAGAATTCGCTCCTGCTGTAACAACACGTATGAGCGTACTTATTGATGGCGATGCAGCACTGGCTGTATCTTGCCTGCTCGCACAGAATGGTCATTCCGTCCGGGTCTGCGCCCTTAACAAAACGACCCAGGCGCCTGCAGAATATGAAATCAGAACTCGTCATGCCAGTGTGGGAAGTTTCCGCGGCAAAGTTCCTTATAGAAGTATCGAAACGGATATTGAGACGGTTTTCTATGAGTCTGATGCGCTGATTATTTCCAGTCCTGCCACTGGATACGGTGCGCTGGTCGAGAAAATCGTTTCGCATTTGCGTCATCAACAAACCATTTTGCTGGTGAATGCGCCTCTGGGAGCCGGTATGCAGTTTGCGCATGCGGTGAAGTCCACGGGCGCCGATTTGCAGCTCAACATAATTGAGATGGGAACTCTTTTCGATTGTGCAAAAGTGGAAGCGGACGTTCTCCTCATCACTGGATTGCGTGACAATGTCAGCGTTTCCGCCAACAAGCGCAATGAAATGCGCAGAGGTTTGTTCGTCGCCAACGCTGTGGCTAAAGGTCTTGTTCCATCTTCCAATTCGATTGAGCGTGGTTTATCTGATGTTGAACGAATGCTGAGACCGACGCTTTTAGTGGCTGGAATGCTCGGTGGAAGAGATGTTTCTCTTGACAATATTCAGTCGTGGTTGAACCCTTCCCTGGTTTCGATCGTGGCTAGGCTGGATGCTGAAATCCAAGGGCTTGCCAGGGTTTTCAAGGGTGTTGTTCCATCCTTCTCGCGAGCTCTGCGAGAGTTTGCAATCAACGATCCGATTGCAGATATCGGCGCCTCCGAGGAGTTGGAGCCACTTTTGCTCAAATTGGGCCAGAGCATGTTTGATACCGCCGATGGAGTTGATCTCTGCACGGTTAACCAGTTCGTCAAACGTGATATCGTCGAAACCCTCATGTTAATTGCAGATTTTGCCCGCTTGGCAAGATACCAGATGCCGGTGCTGCAGAGCGTTATTCAACTCGGCGAAGTAATTCTCGGCAGTGAATTCGCCAAAGAAGGTCGCAAGCTGGAAGACCTGGGGTTGGTCGGCTTCGACATCGACGAGATTGTCGAACTCTTCAACGCCTAGACGTTCTCCACAGCGGCGTGCGCGACTTAGTTATCGCTCTGTGCAGGAGACACCATGCGGCAACTCGCCGGCTTTATCATTGCGAGAGTGGGGCCAGCTGCGTCACAACTTGCGCCAGTTAGCTATGGAAAACGGCAAAACGCCCTGAAATTCGGCGGTTTCCGACCTTCCTTCGCGCTAGTTAAATAGCCTCTTTTGATCTTTGGTTTTCAAGGTGATTGAACCGTGATAGCTGAAGCTAATAGCCTATTGAAGTTTTGCTGCCAAATATTTCTCCAGGAGTCCCCTCTAATTTAGTTTCCCGATAAAAGTCTCTGTTTCCCATACAGGTCTTTGGACACGTCCCTCGCGGGATGTGATGGAAACGATGTTTGAGCTTCGCTTCTCGCTTTGGAGCAAAATTCAATAAATCCTGGTGTTGTCCAGAAGATGCGCTCGCACATCCAACTTGGCTGTGCGCTCGTGTCTTTTGGGCTCGGATGCGCACATTTGCCGGCTGATGTTCAGTTCGCAGATGTTGCCCCTCCCGCACCACAAAAATAACAGCCGACTATTAGTCGTGCGAGGAATCCCAACTATGGTCAAATTCATAACTCCGGAGGTCCTTGACCGTCTTGGTT
This sequence comes from Candidatus Obscuribacterales bacterium, assembly GCA_019745505.1. Classification (GTDB taxonomy): domain Bacteria; phylum Cyanobacteriota; class Vampirovibrionia; order Obscuribacterales; family Obscuribacteraceae; genus QKMZ01. The sequence continues at coordinate 3,018 of JAIETE010000160.1, forward strand.
ACAGTCGTGTGTGCGAGATTACCGATGAGGAAATCTGGGACACGCTGATTACGCCCATGACCAAAGGACTCCTTGGGAAGATCCTGCGCAAGGATCCTCCGAAACTGATGGAGACCGTTGCCGGCAAGTTCCCTGGCGACGAGGTCACGAACTTGAACAATCACCTGCTCTACGGGCAGCCTGGTTTCGTTCGTTACCCCTATCTGCACACCTTCTGGAAGACCCGTCACGGTGCTGTCGTGATCAAACGCGACCGCCTCAAATTCGAGGTCCTCTGCTGGTATGGCGATGTCGAAAAGAATCGCGGTGAGCTGATTTACAAAGCTGGTCTGCGCGATCGCCGTTTCGACGGAACTCCGCAGGCCAACGACAGTGCTCTGCTCGACTTCCCCTACGACGACCCTGTGTTCAACCGTCAGATTGCTCCCGGCCTTCGCTCGGTCGAGTTGTCCGTCTACGGTTTCATGCCCGGGTCGAAGATTTCGGAAGGCGACGGGGACTCTGAGTTCGAGAGCTTTATTCAGCAGCCCTTCCAGTTCCTGGACCGCCCCGAGAAATTCTTGGAGCTGTTCAAGCGAGCCTGGAAAGGACGTCGCGCTCCCGGACAGTACGGCAAGCCGATCGATGACATCAGTGAAGATGTGCTTCCTGCCTTTGAACAGATAGCGGCAAAGTACGGTTTCGACATGATCGAAGCCGCGCCAAGCCACTATCACGTTGCACGCTGGGTGCTCAACAACGGGTACCAGTTCGCGTCCGCCGAGGACAAGGCAACGTTCAATGGCTTCTCCGAGGGACTGGAGCGCATCCGCGCTTCTGGCACTCCCCTGACTCGCCAACAGCAGTCCTGGGTGTGCGTGATTCAGAGCCTGAAGCCGGCCGAACTCATCCCTCAGGAGCTCCAGCTTCCGGGGTTGGTATGGCCTCAGGACAATCTCAGCAAGCGCTGCCTCTGGCTCTACAGGCCAATCACCGAGGCGGCCAAAGCGCTGAAACTTTAGTAGCTACAGCGAATTTCCTTGCTTCATCGCTTAGAGGCGGTCAATCAGAAACCCGTGGGGGGCGCATTGCATGCGCTCGTGTGGTGTCGTTCTGACCGCCGACTTCATGCGCACGGAGACGCCCTCAAGGTCTCTCCTGCGCGTGAGGAAAATCTATAAGGAGACCCCCTATGTCCAATGCATTTCCATCTGCAAACTTTACTGAAATGCTTGGCATTACACCGATCGCGCTGGTCCCCGACCAGCAGATTTGGGACGAGCTCCTGACACCGCAGGTGAAGGCGTTCCTTGGAGACATCCAGGGTGAGCCGACTGTGCGTGTTCAGGAGACCGTGTCTGGTGAGTTTCCCGGCGATGAGGTCACCAATTTGAACGGACACCTCCTGTACGGAAAGCCGGGTTACGTCCGGTTCCCGTACATTCAGACCGTCTACCGTACCAAGTACGGTTGCGTGATCATCAAGCGTGATGGTCTGAAGTTCAAAGTGACTGCTTGGGTTGGCAAACGCGGCAAGCAGGAGCTCATCTTCCGAGCTTCTCTGCGTGACCGGCGCTACGACGGAACGAAGAGGGCCGACGACACGTCGCTCCTCGACTTCACGTATGCAGACGCCATCAACGCTCCGCTTCAGAAGGACGGCAAGCCGATCGACGCCAAGTCGGTCGAGCTGTCCATCTACGCGTTCATGCCTGGCTCCAAGGTCTCATCGGCCTGTGGGGACAATGCGTTCGAAGAGTTCGTTCGCAATCCCTACACCTTCCTCGACCGTCCGAAGCTCTTCATCAAGTACTTTCGGAGGGCGTGGAAGACCGAGAGGTCGCCGGGTCAGGTAGCTAACCCAATCCCCGACGTGTCCGGTATCACTCCCGCTGTTTTCGAAAAGTTCGCCATCGAGGCGGGCTACGATTTCATCGAGAACTCTTCGAGCCACTACCACATCGCCATGTGGGGTACCTCGTTGGGCTACCGGTACACAAATCCTGAAAACGCCAAGACTCTTGCCGCTTTCACTGCTGGAATCAAGCAGCTGAAGGCAAACGGCATCGAGCTGACGCGGCCTCAGGAGTCGTGGGTATGCGTCCTGCAGAGTCTGCCCAAAGAACATCTCCCCAAGGACCTCAAGGTCCTGGACCTCGCTGGTCCGGTTTGGCCTCAGGACAATATCGGTCCGTCCAACCTGTGGATGAATAAGCCGCTCAGCGAGCGGGCCAAGCAGCTTCTGCCAGAGTGACACTACCCGGATGAGCGCCGCGAGCAATCACGCGCTCACCACCCAAGACGTGTAATGCGTCACCTCGGTTCTCCGAGGTAAATCAAGACAGCAGCGTCGCCTGAGAATGGCGTTGCTTTCTTCTCTTCAGAACCGGGTTTTTCCTCAGGCGAAAACCCGGTTCTTCTTTTTTTAGTCTGAATACTATAGAAGACAGTATATATTTTTTTTCGAAACCGATCAAATCACTTGAGCGGTTTGTCAATAGCGCAAACATGGGCAGGTATCCGCCTGGACACTGCGTATCCGTCATGTAACCGCAGAGAATATTTCAAGAATCTTTCGCCAAAAAAGGACACTAAGGAATCGTCAAGAACAAAGATGAGAAGCCTGTCTTGGACCTTACCGCTAGCACTAGCTGTGACACTGCATCTGGTGCGAAATTTTTGATGGGTTGTGTTCGAATATTGCCGAAAATGCCTGTTAATACTGCTTGAAAAGGTCGGTTCGTCTGCGCGCTTGGGGCGTTTCGGTCTTTATGAAATACTGATTTCAATACTTTCAGCAATCCTTCAAAGTATTGATTGGCCTTGCTTTACGGACTTGTTAGGTCTACGGTGAAAATTCAACTTTCCCTTTTTTCCCAATTTCCAGAAACCCTTTACCACACTTAGAGTCGCACCAATTAAGCATCTCCCTTGCAGACCTTTCGGTTTGCTGTCGTGCTGCTTGCTGATTCCTTGCGGCAATTTGCAAAGAAGTTGCAAGTAAACCCTGTCGCGAAGCGACAAAACAGCAGTTTCTATTTTTGAGAGGTGAGTCTATGTTGTTAGGATATGGCATTGCTATCGCTATCATCATCGAGTGGTGGCGTCGTCGTAAAGACCGTTTCAAAGATCCGGCCGCAAGCTGGATGACAGACTTTGTTCGAGAGGAATTGCTCCTTGCAGATGAATCCAGGTTGTCTCCTGATGCTAAATACGAGCGTTTCCTGAAACGCTATAACAGACAATGGCGAGACAAATATGGCAGTGAATCTGTCTACCGCCTCACTACAATCGCCAGCTTGGTGGAGTTATACATCGAGCAGAAGAGGTTTTACGAGGCACGTGGTTGGCAGCAACTTGCCATTCACATAATGGAGTTCAACAACGTCTCAGGCGAAAAGCTGGCGCTCGCCTATGACCGGATGGCTGAACTAGAGCTGCATATGGGGCGCGTCCGCGAAGCCTCTTTCTGTTATCGCAAAGCTGCTTCGATGTATCGCAAGGGTCAAAATCTTGAGGCGCTTGCAAAAAACCTCAGCGCGCACTTTGATGTACTTGCCAATCACGGCATGCACAAAGAAGCGCTGTCACTCAGTGATGAGCTCGTTGATGTCTTCGAGCTCCTTTACGGGCCGATTTCGATGCCGCTTGAGCAGCATCTGCTGCGTTCCGAAAGCGTGCTCCATCGCGACAACATTCCCGCGCTTAGAAAGCAGTTATTGCAACTTTTGCTTGCGCTGCATGTCAGTGAGGAAGCGCTTGGAAAGGACCACTCTGCTGTCGCTGCCGACCTTCGCAGACTCGCCTCTTTCTTTGCTTTAAGCGGGAAAGTGGCAGTGGCTGCCGAGCTTTCTGAGCGTGCACGGATGATCGTGTTGTTAAACAAAGTCGAAGGAGTCGACTATCCGGGTATCGAGAGAGATCTGGCGACGGTTGCCGATTGGCTGGAGTCGCGCAATCAGGATGCCGACCGTACGGTTGCGTTTCACATGCGCAAGCGTGCTGAACGTATTGCGGAAAAACGTTCTTCAAAATCCAAAAGGTGAATATATGAACAAGACCTACCCCCCGGAGTTTCGCTCCGACCTTATCGTTGTCGTATCGAAGCGTCTGGACGAGTTGCTGCTCGATGCGAATTTCGACGCATCTCTTTTCGGAGATTTGCGCAGAGCTTTCCATAAGCTCGATCTGCTTGTGGTCGTTTCTTATGACCCTTGGAGCAAGTGGCCTTGGAAGCGAACGCCTGTAGCCTTCAGCTCCGATCTTTATGAGCCGGCACAGCGACAGCGAATCATCGACATTGTTGCGCCTCAAATAGCAGACCTCTTATTGCGGGAAATGTCGCAAAATTCGCAAAAAGTGCTGATTCTGCTAACTAAGGAGAGTCTGCTAGCAGCGCTCTCTCGCTTCTACGTCAACGAATTCACGGGTGATTCAGTGGCGCATCTGCAGATTCGCATGGCTGTGGACGAAGTGATGACCGAAAGCGGAATTCTCACGCCTGAAGAACTGAGCCGGCTCTTTGTCGGAAAAGGCGCGTCAAGGCGCTAGATGACTAAAGCAGAATAAGAAAGAACGCGGCGGGTTTTGTGGAGTGTGTAGGCGTAAAGCCACCTCCATTTCTTTTTTGCGTTGAAATACTAAAAGATATAGTGAAACCAGTTCGGAACCTGGGAGATTTTGCGCCGTCGAATCCGGGGGGCTGAAACACGGCTTCTATGCGCCAATAAATGGAAAGATTGGTTAAAAGAAAGGATTGGTTATGGGATTTGTTGCAGAGTTCAAAAAATTCGCATTGCGCGGAAACCTCATGGATATGGCTGTTGGCTTCACCGTGGGTGCCGCATTCAGCACGATCGCGAAGTCATTGGTTGATAACGTAATCATGCCGCCGGTCGGTTTAGCGATCGGCAGAGCGGATTTTTCCGATTTTTACGTTCTTTTGAAAGCCGGCGCTAAAATCCCGCCGCCTTACGCGACTCTGGAGAAAGCACAGGCGGCTGGAGCCGTAACACTAAACTACGGTCTATTTATCAACAGCGTGATTGCATTCTTGCTGGTGGCGCTGGCGATGTTCATCATCATTCGCTTATTCAACAGGCTCGATAAGAGTCTAGAACACTCATTTCTTTCTTCGAGCGTAGAAAAAGGTAAGGAGCCGGAGAACAAGAAGTGTCCATACTGCGTTTCCACTGTTCCGTTCAAAGCTGTGCGCTGCTCCTTCTGCTGCTCTGATTTGGCTGATGAGCAAAAGATACTGACTGAATCCAAAGTCGGTCAGGAAGTCGTGGCGAAGGCGCATGCCGTGATTGCTGAGCGCGAGGCTGCAGTGAAAGAGGCAACCAAAGATATCGTCGACGCAGACAAGGCTCGTGAGGCTGCTGAGAAAGCCAAAGAAGCTTCTGCAAAGGCTAATGATATTCCGATCGCACCGGAGCTTGTTCTTGCTAAAGCCTGCGGAGAGGATGTTTGCAAAGATGGCGAGGGGCAGAAGGAAATGAAAATGATAGAAATTTCCAAGCCGCCAGCTGGAGTTCGCAAAAGTGCCTAGGGTTACCGGAGGGTTGGTTAGTGAACTTCGACGACCGAGTCGCCCGCCAGAACGTAAACGCGTTCATCGCCGGTTGGTTCAATTTCTGCGCATCCGGTGAAACTTCCGAATGCAGGCAGGGTGCCGATGCGCTTTTCGAACAGGAAGCACGGCAGCCGCAGACTCTTTTGTCCGGCGCCGTGTAACCTCACTGCCGGATGCGTGTGTCCACAAAGAACATACCCGGCCGCATCTTCTTTGGGATGATGCTTCAGCGCAAAGGGTCCTATGACGAGCGGCTCTTCGACGATTTCCATTTTCATGAGCGTTTCTATGGCTGGAACTCTCTTGTCGTGATTCCCTCGCACAAGAGTTATTCGAAGTTGGCTATGCTGCTCTCGCCAAGCCAAAACCAGCGAAGTTATTCGGTCTGTGAGTCCAAGTTTATTGTGTATGAGATCGCCGAGGAAGATCAAGTGTTCTGCACTGGTTTCTGCGATCAGTTTCGATAGCGTCCGCAAATCCTTTTCCGTTGTGCCGGTCGGAACAGCAATATTGTGAGCGCGAAAAGTGGCTGCTTTGCCCAGGTGGGCATCGGCAATCAACAGGATATTTCTATCTTTCCAGTAGACTCCGCGTTGAGCTAGAAGGAGCAGCTTCTCTCCTTCGAGTTCCACTTCGAGATGTTGCCCAACTTTTCCTTGCATTTATCGGGATGTCGTCTCCATTTATGCTGTTTTGCCAGTTTTCTTTCTCGGTTTTGTTCTTGCGATTGTTATGGAACTTGCTTTGGATGGTTTCTTTGCGAGCGCCAGCTGCATGCGAGATACGCGCTCTGCAATTGTTTCCGAGCTCACTTTGCCTCTCCATGATTCAACCAGAAGTGGCAGTGCCATGGGCGATGCGCGTTCCAGTTCGACAGAAATAAGTCGGCTTTGCGACAACCTTCTCATTGCATTACGGAGACGACTTTCTTCCAGTTGTTGTTCTAAAACCTCTCGCTGAGCCTGATGCAAGAGAAGGTTATCGGGATCATATTCAGAAAAAACATCGAACAATAGCCCACTCGAAACTTGCACCTGGCGGCTTGTTTTTGATTTGCCTGGATATCCGGAGAACACAAGACCGGCTACTCGTGCGATTTCACGAAAGCGGCGCCGGGCCATCTCCGAGGCGTTCATGCTGCGCAGAATGTCATCGGCAAGGTTTTCAGGATTGAAAAGGTGGTGTTCGGAAAGCATCTCGATTGGTATGTTGATGTTTGACACCATCTCGAATCCATAGTCATTGATTGACATGCTGAAAGTCGCCGGCACAAGACGCGACATTCTGTACGCCAGCAAGGCCGCGAGACCTTCGTGAACAAGCCGGCCTTCAAATGGATAGATGAAGAGATGGTATCCTTCGCGAGATTGCATGTGTTCGACAAGAACTGATTTTTCATCAGGGATTTGCGACCACTTTTCCTGCAAGCGCAGCAGCGGCTCGACGAGTTTCATCTCTTCTGAATCGTATTTGCCCTGCTTTGCAAAACCGAGCTCTCGTCTCACCGCTTCGGACAATTCCGACGAGAGGGGCATACGCCCTCCCATCCAACGAGGCACTGTTCCACCTTTCGAAGGAGCTACACGCACCCACGCCTTCATGTCTTTCGTGCGCACAAGCTCAAGACAGCGCCCGGCAAAGACGAACTTGTCCCCTGGTCTAAGACGCGCGATGAATGATTCTTCCAGTTGTCCGATGCGCTCACCGCTCATGAAAACGACATTCATGCTGTCATCGCTGGTTATTGTTCCAATCGACATGCGATGCCGCTGCCGAACGGCATCGCTTTCGACAATGAAATGTCCATCGTATTGCTGTACTTTGCAGTATTCGGGATAGGCTCCCAGCGCGCGCCCTCCTTTGGTGACAAAGTTGATAACCCAATCGAATTCGATGTCGCTCAAAGTCCTGTATGAATACGCACTGCGGATTTCTTCGAATGCGCTGTCGTATCTGAACCCGCCCCCAACAGCAAGTGTGACGAGGTGCTGACTGAGCACATCCAGCGGTTTCGGCAGCGGTGGTCGTGATTCGATTTTTTCTTCTGCAAGTGCTTTACGGGCTGCTGCAAATTCAACGATTTCGAATGCGTGTGTGGGCACGCAGACCACCGTGCTGAGCGCCCCCGGTTTGTGTCCGCTTCGACCAGCGCGTTGCAAGAGACGCGCGACGCCTTTGGCGCTGCCTAGCTGGAGGACTTGTTCAACAGGGGCGAAGTCGACCCCCAGGTCGAGGCTTGATGTGCAGACTACGCAGCGTAATTTGCTGTCTCGTACCGCATCTTCTACGAACTTGCGGGTGTCGCGATCGAGCGAGCCGTGATGCAAGGCGATCTCGCCGGCCCAATCGGGACGCACTGTTAAGAGTGCCTGGTACCACATCTCGCATTGAGAGCGAGTGTTGGTGAAGACAAGAGAGGTTTTGGCGCGCTCGATGGTTTGCGCGACTTGCTCGACCATAGGCAGCCCGAGATGCCCGGCCCAGGGGAAATGTTCTACTGATTCCGGAAGTAGTGAGACAAAGGTGGTTTCTTTGTCGATATCGGAAGTGATTCGTCTTGTTTTTTTCGTATTGCTTCCACAAAGAGTGTGCATCGCTTCTTCAGTGTTGCCGAGGGTCGCGGACATTCCCCAGGTTCTTAAGCCAGGATTGATCTTGCGCAGCCTAGCCAGTGCCAGCTCGGTCATAGTGCCGCGCTTCGTTCCCATCAGTTCATGCCATTCGTCAACCACAACCAGTTTCAATGACGAGAACATTTTTTGATTTTCGGCATATGAAAGCAGAAGCGACAAACTTTCAGGAGTGGTGATCAAGGCGGATGGAAGTTCTTTCTTCTGTCTTGCTTTTATGCTTGCGGAGGTATCTCCCGTGCGCGTTTCCAGTGTCCAGTTTAGGGCCAGTCCCTCCAGCATTTCGCGCAACGACTTTTCCGTGTCACCGGCAAGTGCGCGTAGCGGCGTCAGCCAGAGCACCGTGATTGGTGGCGTTGTGATTTCAGAGGCTCCGCTTGCGAGTGATTCTTCAAGCCACTCTATCAATGGAGCCGGCCAGATCGCGAAAGTTTTTCCAGTGCCGGTAGACGAATGGATCAGTCCGCTTTCGCCTTTCAAATACGCATCCCAGGTGTCGGTTTGAAACTGGAATGGCGTCCAGCCCTGGCGGGAAAACCAGTCCAGGACTAGTTCTCTGCCGCCACTTTGTTGTCCGCCCAGTTGCGCTATTGAGAGGGGCTCTGGTCGCTTTCTGCGCGCTTTGAGATTCTTGCCGGAAGCTTCGGTTTTCCGGCGTTTGAGTTCTTCTTTCTTGCGTGCTTGTTCTTCCCGTTTTTTGAACATATTTGGGCGTTTTTTGCGACCGCCCGGGGTAAAGTCGTTCATGCAGCTCCACCCCCGTCGATTAGCGCAGATAGCGTCTGCAAAGAGTCTGCCTCTTCCATGGGCTTGTCCGTGCGCCAGCGAGCGATGCGTGGAAAACGCACTGCTATTCCTGATTTGTGCCGGGGTGAATGCTGAATTCCTTCGAATGCGATTTCGAAGACCAGCTCTGGCTTTACAGTGCGTACTGGTCCGAATTTCTCGAGCGTGTTTTGGCGAATGAATGCGTCGACCTGGCGAATTTCTGCATCATCCAAGCCGGAATAGGCTTTTGCTACCGGCACGAGTCTGCCTTCGTGCCAGACGCCGAAGGTGTAGTCCGTGTAGAGGCTGGCTCGCTTGCCGTGTCCTCGCTGTGCATAGATGAGCACGGCGTCGATGGAAAACGGATTGACCTTCCATTTCCACCAGTCGCCCTTGCGCCTTCCCACTCCATAGGCAGAGTCGGCGCGCTTCAGCATCAGACCCTCGACTTTTAGATCGCGGCTGGTGGAGCGAGAAACTGCCAGTTCTTCCCACGAGGAAACGATGAGATTCGGAGAAACGCGAAGCGCAGGATTGAGTTGACCGCGACAGCTTGGAGCTGCATCGAGAGCGCCGGGAGAAAGTAATCGCACGAGTGTTTTTCGACGCTCGGCCATTGGCGAATCACGGATGTCGATGCCATCGTGTTCGAGAATGTCGTATGCCATCAGAGCGACGGGAATCTCCTGCAGAAGCTTTTTGCTCAGTGATTTGCGCGTGATGCGTTTTTGCAAGAGATTGAACGGCAGCACTTCTCCCTCGGCCCATGCGAGAATTTCGCCGTCTATCACAGTTCCGTCCGGCAATTGCTGGGAGGCTTCGAGAAGCTCGGGGAAACGTTCGGTAATCAATTCTTCTCCGCGCGACCAGATAAAAGTCTTCCCTTGTCTGCGGATGAGCTGTGAGCGAATGCCGTCCCATTTCCACTCGGCAAGCCAGTCTCCGACCTCGCCGAGCGCTTCCGGTTCTTGCTCCAGAGGGTATGCCAGGTAGAACGGATAGGGTCTGCTCACGTCTGCGTCTTGTGTATCTTCCGAAAACAGACTGGTGAAAAACTCTTCGGTCGGGCTCCAATCGCCCATCAGTCTGTGGGCAATTGCTGCTTCGTCGACGCCGGAAGCATTGCTCAGTCCCTTTATGACTAGCAGCTGAGAAACCCCGATGCGGAAACTGCCGGTAATGATCTTATTCATCACCAGCCTTTCGGACGTGGATAGTTCGTCCCAGTAGGTGACCAGCAACGCTTTTTGTTCCGCTTCCGATTTCGTGCGCAGCGGCATCAGGCGTTCTTCCACCCACTCTCTGAGGGGCACATCGGAGTTGCTGCGTGGTGGAGGCAGCAGCAATGCAATTGTTTCGGCAAGGTCGCCGACTGCATCATAGGACTCTGCGAAAAGCCAGTCGGAAAGACCTGCTTTTTCTTTCACACACTCCTGCAATCGCGTCGATGGAACCAGCTGCCGAAGTTTTCTGCCAGTGAGAAGATACACTGTCCATGCGCCGTCGGCGGCAGAGCAAGTTGAGAAATACTCGCTCATGACTTTCACCTTTTGCGATGTTTTGGTCGTTTCATCAAGCGCGACGAAGAGTCTGGCGAAGTGCTTCATTCCTGCACCTCATCAGCTGAGCCATTCTCGGAATCCTCATTCGAAGAACCCTCGTTGGTCGCGCCTTCTTCGGCGGCAGCGTTTTCGCTCGAAGTGGTCTCCTCCTCGCCTTCGTATTGCGTGGAGAGCGCATCCGCGTTGAGCCCCTGCTCTTGCAAATAACGTACAAGTATCTGCGAGTACCCGTGCGTGACGAGAACATTTTCTGCGCCTGTGAGATGCACGGCTTTCAGCAATGACGGCCAATCGCAGTGATCGGAGACGGGAAAGCCTTTATCCAGCGAACGCCTGCGGCGGATTCCGCGAACCCGCATCCATCCTGATGCAAAGGCCGCCGACACCGGATTCAATTGTCTTTGCCATGGCGTTGCGTAAGCGGATGGGGGAGCCAGGACTAGAGCACCTGCGAATTTGGTACCGCGTGGCATCGACGAAAGCCTGATGGTCTCCGGCAGAGCAATGCCTGATTGCAAGTAGACCTGGTTTAAGGACTCGACGGCACCGTGGGTATAGATCGGACCAATCGAGGTATCAACTCCCTTCAAGAGCCGCTGAGCTTTGCCGAGAGCGTATGCCAGGAGCAAACTGGTTTTGCCCTCTCGTTTGTTTTTCTCCCACCAGGCATTGATGTCCGAGAACAGCTCCTCATTGGTCTGCCAGGTGTAGATTGGCAGCCCGAAGGTCGATTCGGTGATAAACGTGTGGCATTTGACGGGCTCATATGGCTCGCAGGTCGGGTCCGCGTCCAATTTGTAATCGCCGGAAACAACCCATACTTCTCCTTTATGCTCGACACGAATTTGCGAGGAGCCGAGAATGTGACCGGCCGGGTGAAATGAAACGGTCGTGTCGTTAAGAGTCAGCTTCTTTGCATAGGCGACCGATTCTATCTGCGCGTCTGCTCCGATGCGATGACGCAGAATCTTTGCTCCGGGCTCCGCGCATAAGTACTGCCTGCTGCCCCAGCGGGCATGGTCGGAGTGCGCGTGCGTGACAATGGCGCGCTCGACTGGGCGCCATGGGTCGATGTAAAAATCGCCCTTCTCGCAATAGAGCCCTTTATCGGTTGTGTAAATAAGCCTCGATGCCATTTCCACCCTGAGTGAGCAGGTTTGCCGTCGTCTGGTATTCGCAATACATGCCCACAAAGCTAATTTAAGCGTCTAAGTTGACCAGTTGGTGAACAAATTTCTGGAAAACTATAACCAGTAGTAAGATGCGATAAAAAAGGGAAACAACCTCGCGCAGAGGCGTTTCCCCGGGGTTAAGCATCTCAAGCTCGCGGACATGGCTACTTGCCGCATGTGCAAGTGCATTTGCCGCAAGGCAAGAGCGCGGGAGCTTCGCAGTCGGGATTGGATGCGTTTTCTGCAATCTTCAAAGAAGATGCAGGTTTTCCAGCCGCTTCCTCCAAAATTTTCTTCGCTTCTTTTGCGCAGATGCCGCACTGGGTTCCGACCTTGAGTTCTTGGGTCATTTTCTTCCAGGCGCAGCCGTGCTCCTTTGCGAATGCTTTGATCATGCCGTCGTTGACAGCGTGGCAGCTACAGATCCACATAACATTTACCTCTGCTAAACGAGCGCGGCGCCGGATAACTCAGAGAGCGGGGACGGGCGTTCGAGGTTTCATATTTGTTCTTGCTTGCAAGAGCAGAGAACTTCCGAATTTCCTTCCATGCTAAAACGGTCATGCGCTTGGTTTTCGCTGAACTGCTATCCGTTGCGCGGATTGGGACATATCAGGAAAGGCTCAAGTACAGTCGCTTTTTAGTTCTGATGAGGATGAAGGAGGAAAAGATTACTCTTACCCTATTGCGACACATTTTTAAATGCAAAAAGCACTTGCCAGACCAGCGCAGCAGTTCCAAAAGCTCTGCCCGCCCTAAAAACCTCTTCTGCCGCTGGCGGTATAGAAGACTTAGTTCATTCCGCCTGAGCCAAAGCTAATAGATAACGTCCTCGCGCGTTAGCTCATCTGTATTGTTTGCGTTACTTTGTAAACTCGCATCTAATAAATGGAAGTGCTTTTTTGCATCTAGCGCCATTGCGAGTCCGCTTTTCCCATCTGGGTGAGGCTTTAAGGGGCATCGATAGCCTTCGTGTTTTCCCCATTGAAAGCGGAGGGTGGAGCTTTCATACTGCTGTCATCGCAATGGCTGAATGCGATGTTCTTCCTCCCTCCTTAAATTCTCACGGTATAAAAACATGGTAGAACAAGCCTCTGCACTCGGCAGAGGTCAGCATTCTGCTGCCCTCGACGCGCCGACCATTCAGCACGAACAATCCTCCAACATAATCAACGAATTCGCCTCCGGAGTCTGGCAAGGCTCGGTAACCAACAAGGTTAACGGAGTAGCCCAACTCTTTGGCGCTAATGTAAAAGTGCCGGAAGTAAAAAGAAGCGGAGCAGCGCAAGTGGCGCATACCGCCGGCGAAGTGACTGGCGACTTGATCGACTTTATGATCATGACTAAATTCGCCGGCAATGCCCTCGCCAAGTTTGCGCCCGAAATCGCGGCAACCAGCAAGGTTGGCGAATATGTGGCACTCAATCCGGTCGGACGCAACATGGCTGTGGGTGGAACAGTAGGTCTCGTCAACGGCATGGTTTTCACGCCTACAAAAGAAGGCGAAAGCGGCTGGAACAGAATCGGCCGCGGCGTAACTGACGCGGCAACCTTTGCCACTCTTGGTGGCGTTGCAACCAAGCTAGCACCGATGGCCGAAGGTACGGGCTTCATGGGTCGCATGAAGATGAATGCCTACTCCGGCGCTGCTGCCGGCGCGGTCAACTCGGAAGTCGACGGCTTGATGCATGGAAGACAGGTCGGACTGGGTGAAATGGCGGTCAATACTGCCGGCTGGACGCTCGGTAACGTTGCCTTCGGTGAAGCACTTCACGGTCTCAGCGTCGCTAGCAAAAAATTCATGCCCAATCATGTGCCCTTCGAGGCTAGTTTGAGCAATATGTCCGGTCTGAAAGACTGGGAAGTCACCCTTATGAGAAAGGATATCGAGGCGGCCAGAGCCAAACTTGCCACGGGGCGCGATGCTGCTGCTGCTCAAGGAACAGTTGCGCAAGCAGCTGTGGCAGGCGAACATGGCGCTATAAACAAGGGTCAGGTGGCTGAAGTGAGAACCACTGCCGAAGGGCGTGCGCACAGCGAACACGATGGACACAGTCATGGTGCCAACAGGGGTGACTTTAAGTCATTTGTTGAAGAGGGCGAAGTTGTTGATCTCGCCAATCCTCGCAGACTTCAGCCTGGTGAAAATGCCAGAGTTGCTGAAGTAAACGGCGGCGAGCCGGTCGACGCGACTCGCGGAGAGAACGTTCTTCCTTCGATGCGTGTAGCTGTTGCGCCGAAAGAAGGTGAAGTAAAAGTCGGCGTGGAAGGCGATGCTGCCGCGGCAAAGAAAGTCGAAGGCGCCGAAGGAGAAGTTGCATCGACCAGAGATCGCGTTCGCAACAATGTCATGTTGGACCGTGGCGAAACGCTCAGCATGAGAGAGCTGTTCGCGAAGAATCCTGATGAAGCGGACAAACTTCTTGCCGAATACATGACGAAGCTCGAGAAAGCTTTCCCGCTGGAAGGCGAAATCGAGTCCGCTGCAGTCTAC
>JAIETE010000296.1 GCA_019745505.1 Candidatus Obscuribacterales bacterium
GTTCCGGGACATGTCACTGAAGTGGCTAAAGAGTCACGCGATGATCCAAAAAAGGGACTGGTCTATAAAACTACGATTGAGCCGGAACGCCAGTGGATCATGGCCAGGGGGCGAAAGGTCAGTTTTGCCAGCGGTATGGGGGTCACTTGCGAGATCGTTACTCGTCGCAGATCCGTATTGAGCTTGCTGCTCGAGCCGGTGAAGCGTTTGAAGGAAACTCGCTGGAATTAATTACTCGATCGTTTGTTGCTGGCAAAGATAGTAATAGAGTCCCTTCTGTGCCAGAAGGGATGCGTGATTGCCGCTCTCAACTATTTGTCCTCTGTCCATGACGAAAATCATATCCGAGTCACGAATTGTCGAAAGTCGATGGGCAACAACTATCATTGTGCGATTGCCGCGCAATTTGGAGAGGCTGCTTTGAATAGCCTTTTCTGATTCGGAATCGAGAAAGCTCGTCGCCTCATCGAAAATGAGAATCTTCGGGTTGTGTACGATAGCGCGCGCGATCGCCAGTCGTTGTCTTTGCCCGCCTGAAAGGTTGCTGCCACCTTCAGTCAGTTCATAGTCGTATCCGCGCGGCAAGGTGGAGATAAAATCGTGAATACCCGCCATTTTTGCCGCTTCTATAACTTGTTGAGCGGTGGCTTCCGGGTCGTAATATGCAATTGCTTCCCGAATGCTGCCTCTGAAAAGATACTCGTGCTGCGCCACCACGCCAACTTTTGTGCGCAGCGATGCCAGGGCGATGTGGCCCAGATCGTGATCGTCCATGAAAACTCTGCCGTCAGTCGGCGCATAGAGTCCCTGTACAAGCTTGAGCAGCGTGCTCTTGCCGCAACCGCTTCGCCCCACTATTCCTATCATTTGTCCCGGCTCTATGGAAAAGGACAGATTCTGCAGCGCGTTTTTCGATGTGTTGCCCGGATAGCGGAATGTCACTTGATCGAAGCGGATTTTTCCGGACAGACTCGGCAATACTAATTTAGATTGCGAATCCGGTTCTTCGGGCGGCTGATCCAGTACATCATTGAGACGCTCGAGCGAGACCGTGACGTCCTGCAATTCGTCCCACACATCGACAACATGCAGTATCGGTTCGCTGATTCGCGCCACCATCAAATTCATCGCCATCAGTTGCCCGATTGAGATCGTCTCCTGAATCACCAGATGGGCGCCAAACCAGAGCAAAATGACATTGCCGGCAATGTGCACCAATTCACAGAGCAATTGGGTGGAGCGAGCCACAAGAGTGCCTTTGAAATTGGCGTTCAGTGCATCTACGAAGCGCAATTCCCAGGCCCATCTCGTTCTATTTTCAGAGGCTGCGGATTTGATCTTTTCGATTCCTCTGACGGACTCGAGCAAATATGAATTGGCCGCGACATCCTTGTGAAAACATCTGCGCCTGATCGTTCTTAGAGTGGGCGCAACCGCAAAGGCTATGACGGCAAAAATGGCGACATATATAAGGGTGAAAATTCCAAAATTGAAACTGTAGAAGAATATGATCACCAAGTAGGCAAAAGCCATCAAGACATCGATCAAGGTTGCCAGCGTCGATCCGCTCATCAATTCGCGGATTTTTCTATTTTCGGCAAAGCGCGTCATTATGTCGCCCTGGGTGCGCTCCTCGAAAAATCCCAGCGGCAAGGAAAGAACATGCTTGTAAAACTGAACGAAAAGGGCCTGGTCCAATTTCATGCCCGTGAATGCCATGAAATAAGAGCGCAATGCTGAAACGAGCGTTTGGAACAAACTCAGCAAAATCATGCCCAGAAGCAGAACATTGAGCATGGACAAGCTTTGATGTATCAGCACTTTGTCCACGATTACTTGCGTGAAAAGCGGGGTGGCAAGCATCAAGATCTGGATAAGCACCGAAGCCAGGGCAATGTCGATCAGCGATCTCTTATGACCTTTCAAAAGAGCGGTGTATCGGCCCAGAGCCGGTAACTCTTTTTTGTTATTTGCTAGTTTGACTGTGGGAGTAAGTTCCAGTGCGTATCCGCTATATCGCTCGAGAAATTTTGAGCGCGGCAGAGTGATCAAGTCGTCGGCCGGATCGGCAATCGTTACTGCGGTGCCGTCGATTTCATAAAGCACGACATAGTGATTGCTGCCCCAGTGGCAGATAAGCGGCAAATTCAATTGCAGCAAGCCTTCGTAGTTCGCCTTTACTCCGCGGGCGAGAAATCCGACAGTTTCGGCTGCGTCGGAGAGGGATTTCAAGTCGGTTCCCTGATTCGTTACTTTGGCAAGCTCTCTCAGGCGGTTCATGCTGACGGGCGAGCCGAAGTAAGTGGTGACCATGGCCAGACATGCGACGCCGCAGTCCATGGCATTCATTTGCACTAGCAAGGGATATTGTTGAAACTTCTTTCTAACCCATGTTATGGGACTGCCGGTGGGCTCTTTTGCCTTATGATCTTGTGCAGAAGCCCTGGTGTCTTTCGGCTCAGGCTCGAGTTGTATAGCCTGCAGCTCTGAGTCTTTTGCCGGTGTCTCAGCCAGAACATTCGAGATATTCGAATACTGTCCTATAAAGATTGTGCTGGCGCTTTTAGCGATGAGCGTGATGGAAGTAGCTTCGGAGTCGAATATTTTGACCGCATTTCCCTCGCTCAAAGGGGTAATTTCGCCCTTGACCGAGAGGTCGCATTTTCCCGAACACAGCAAAATCCCCGAATTAACGTGAGGGATACTTACCTCAATCGACTGGCCGGCAGACAATTGCACCAGATTGCCGCCAGAAAGCAGGCTTTGAATCGGTTTTGCTTTCGCTTTGCTCCAGGCAGGCAAGTCTTTGAGCTTGCTCAGGGCATGGCGAATCAGTTCCCATCGCAAAAGCCTTTCGCGAAATGCCGAATTGGATTCGCACAATTTTTCGATCAGCGCCCTGTCGAATTGCAGGACTACCGTTGAGTCGGTCGCTCTTGCAATTTCAGCAGCATACGGTTCCTGAACGATTATGTTTGAACCAAAGACCTGACCTCTCTCGTCAAGCAGCATGGTTGTGAACTGCTCTCCATTTCTGATGGTTTTGAGCAATCTAATTCCGCCGCCCAGTAGGACATAAAATTTGTCACTCAGGTCGTTGGGCAGTGTGTCGCCTATTTCAAGCTGGATTTTCTTGCCTGCATTCAGCACGCTGCTGAGCGTTGCGTCATCCATGACGCAGGCGCCGTTTGCTCCATCGAATAAACTTCTTGCTGATGCTTCGCTCTTCAATATCTAAAAGCCAACCCGGTTTCTAGGTGTTTTTGATAATTGCCACTCTAATTCACGGATTGCTGCCCGTAACTTACTTCAACCCTGTCCATATGTTCTTTTAACCATTCTTGGAAGAGTTTGTCTTCAATCTTGAGGATGACTGAATCGTCAAATTTAGCTAGTTCTATTCTTTCCACGTAGTAAATGTGAAAGCCGTCGACCGACTCTATCGGTCCGACTATGTCTCCATCCTGTGCTTTGAAAATCTCGCTTTCGACTTCCGGTCTCATTTGCTCCCTCATGACCTTTCCTAAAAAACCGCATGAGGGTGCGGTCGATTTATCCTCGCTGTATTTCTTCGCCAGGCTGAAAAACTCTGCTCCATCCTTGAGTTGTTCCGCCAGTTCGTCTGCCAGCGATTCTTTTGCGACCCTAATTCTGTAGAGATTTGCGGAATCGAAGCGCCATCTTTCCATCGCGAAGTATTTCTCGGTTTTGCCCTCGACGATCTGTTTTCTCAACAGCCTGCGTCTGACGCGAGCCTTTACCAAAGTTTCGAAGTCGCTGTCGTCCAGGCCATTCTCCCCGAGCCACTTTTCAGTGTCCGATTTCGAGAACAGCCTTTTCATCCGGCGGATCGAATTCAGCTCTTCACCGACGTCTTTTCGATCTGCTTCAATCTGTCTTCTTTCACATTCTGCGTCAATGACGGATTCTTCAATCAGTTTAGAAATGAAAGTGCCGTCGTCTTCGATGAGGAGAAGCTGGCGAAGACTTTCCCCCTTTATCGGTCGATTATTTACCCAGAATAGAATGGCGGAAGAGTCGATCATCTGAAATCTGATGCCTAATGTGTCGTTTGCATGATGCGGTCGATAAGTATGGCGAAGAAAGCCAGAATGCTGACAACGCCGTTAACATTGAAGAAGGCCGCGTTTACCTTGCTGAGGTCATTCGGTTTTACAAGGCTGTGCTCATAGAAGAGCATCGCGCCAATCATTATCAAGCCGGCCCAGAATGCTATTCCCGCACTGATCTGCAGGCCCAGAAGCGACATGGCGGTGACTGTCACCACATGCAGTGCGATGGAAATATTCAACGCCCTGGCAATGCCGAAACGCGAAGGGATGCTGTGTAATTTCTCTTTCTGGTCGATTTCAAAATCCTGGCATGCATAAATGATGTCGAATCCGGCCACCCATGTGCTTACAGACAGAGCCAGAAGCCATGGCGCAGCAGTGTCGAGAAATCCTCCGGCCGCCACCCAGCCACCCAGGGCGGCGCCACCCAGGGCAATGCCCAGGACGATGTGGCAGAGCCAGGTGAGCCGTTTTGTGTATGAGTAAAAACTGAGCCAAAAAAGGGCGATTGGCGAGAGGTAGAGGCAGAGCGGCGGCAGATGCGACGCGGCAAATAGCATAATGAGAAAGGACACGATTGCAAAAATGGCGGCGTGCGCACCCTTTATTCTTCCTGCCGGGATGGCCCGGCTGCTGGTGCGCGGGTTGCGTGCATCGATTTTCGAGTCGATCAATCGATTCAAAGTCATGGCGCCGGCGCGGGCGCCTGTGAAAGCAAGGATCGTCCAAAACACGACATCCAGACCGGGCAGTGTCGATGAGGCAAGAACCAGCCCGGAGAGCGCAAAAGGAAGCGCGAACACAGTGTGTTCCAGCTTAATCATCTCCGACCACTCTTTGGTGGTCGCGGTCAGAGTGGGTGAATTAGCGGTGTCGTTGCTTGCAGTCATTGATTTTCAAAAAGAATGGTCGGCTCACTTATTTTACGCCAGCCAGGGAAGAAGGCACTAAAGGGTATTGTCAAGCGGTAATTGCGTTGCAGCCGATTTCCCCCGCTACGCTTAAATCCCTGTAATAGTCCGGGTTCTTCTGATTGTCAGTATGTGTCGTGGCTTACAAATCGGCTATGTGAGCCGATTATCAAGCGGGTTCTACTTGAATATTTGACATGTAGCTGGGATGATGAACCAGCGGCGAAAAGCTCAGTATTTCTGATGTATGCCGCTTACATAACCCATCAATAAGCAATCGTGTTAATCGAGAGGATGTCATTCAGTATGAGCTCCGATGTTCCGACACCCGCCCAGTCAAAGAATCAACAGGGCACCACAATTGATCTCCAGGGCGTAGCTGCATTCGCGCGTCTGGTGGAGTTGCTTGCTCAAGAGCTGGGCACTAACCCCGGCAAGATGCAGGGCAATTTGCCGACTGGACCAGCTGCTTTCAATCAATTGATTGGCGAATTCGAGTTGAATAATTCCGGATTCAACCGTAAGTTGACGATCCTTTCCCAACCTGGCTCGCCTCTCACATTGCGTTTCCAAAGTTCACACAGTGAAGTGCGTGGAGATAAGGGCACGACACCATTGCAGATTGTTTCCGACTTTTATATAGCTGCGGCCGTGGAAGATATCGTTCCGCAAGGACGCGCACTGGCACGGTATTGCGAAGACATCTTCACCATCCTCGACAGAATGGTGACTTTAGGACATTCGAGCAAACTGCAAGGTATGAATGTCTCTGCCGCTGAGATTGAAGCTTTTGAGTACGGTGAAGCGGGCAATCTTGTTCGCCAATCCACTCGCGCTTCTCTCTAGTACGACAATCGAACACGGGGGCTGACCCCTACCGAGGAATATGCAAGTAGACAACAGTGCTGTCTCGGCTACTTTTGAGACAACCGAGCCACGTATAAAACAGTTCATTTCAAAGAAATTCAAAATTGCGTTCGCCCCGCCGGTGAATGAAAACACTGACCTTTTTGCAGAGGGGCTCATTGATTCATATGGTTTTCTCGAACTGGTGAAATGGCTGGAAGCAGAGTTCAAGATTCGCTTCGAGGACGAAGAGCTGTTTGCCGGCAATCTCAATTCGGTAAACAACATCACTCAAACGTTGGTCAAAAAACTCAACCCCTAAAGCCCAAATTCGTGAAGACTTTGCACGAATTGGATATGGAAATGTTCTAACCAAATTTGGCTGCTTCATCGATCGAAGTGTCAATTGAGGGATTAGTTAGAGCTAAAGCCTAATTTTTCATTCATCTTGAATTCGCAAAGAACAGGCACATTGGGCGTTTTCGGGTTCTTTACATGCTAGAATGTCCAGGCTTCTGCGAGTTACAGAACCGCTTTTTATGCAGTTTTCCAGCCTCGAGTATCTATTTTTCCTGCCCACGGTGGTGGTGGCTTTTTGGCTCAGTCCAAAGCAATTTCGACTGCCGCTTTTGCTTTTGGCAAGCTACATCTTCTACATGAGCTGGAGTCCGGTGATGGTTTTGCTCGTCATCGGCATGACCGTCTTCAATTATTTCTGGGGCAAAGTAATACACAATGGAGGCGAAAAGCCGAAGAAGAAGAAGCTTTTGATTGTCGGCTTAGCGGCAAACCTTTTCTGCCTGGCATACTTCAAGTATGCCAATTTCTTCATCGATTCTGTTTTGGGCGCATACAATCTTGTCGGTCATCAGAGCGCGCATCTTGCCCTGAACATAATCTTGCCGCTGGGCATCTCATTTTTCGTATTCGAATTTGTTCACTACCTGGTTGATATCTATCGCGGCAACAAACCGCTCGAATCATTCACTCTGTTTGCGCTGTTCGCTGCTTTTTTCCCCACGCAAATAGCTGGTCCGATCAAGCGCTATCAAGATTTTTCCAAGCAAATGCTTGAGGAAAAGAAATTCCAGCTTTCCTATCTCGATGAAGGGATGCCTTTGATCGTTTTGGGTTTGGCGAAGAAGGTTCTTGTCGCTAACAATCTTGCGACAGTCGTCGACATGATGGCAAACACCATCACTGCTTATTCGGCTCCGGAGCTGTGGATTTTCGCATACGCATTCGCCTTCCAGGTCTATTTCGATTTCTCCGGTTATACGGATATAGCCAGAGGCTCGGCGCTGCTGCTCGGATATCGCATCCCGTTGAATTTCAACATGCCCTTTATTGCCGGCAGCATGTCCGATTTGTGGCGCCGCTGGCATATGACCTTAACAGCCTGGCTGCGCGACTACCTGCTCATTCCGATTTCCGGATTTCGCGGTTCGCACACTCGTTTTGCCGTTGCCACTCTCATCACTATGACTGTTTGCGGTTTGTGGCATGGAGCGTCGTGGAATTTTGTCATCTGGGGCTTTTATTTCGGCGTCTGTCTTGTCGTCAACAATTATTTCAAGAGATGGCGCGAGAATACTGAGTTTCTCAAGACCTTTTTCGAGAGCAAATGGTTCAACGCGCTTTCGGTATTTCTGACCTTTCAAGCCTTTTGTCTGGGTGCTGTGATTTTTAGAATCAAGGATGTTGGCACCGACTTTGCGGTGATGAAGAAGATGCTTCTGCTTTCTCCGCTTCATGGGACCAATGCTGGCGGTCAGTACATTCTTGCTCGTCCTGAATTGCCCATGTTTGTCCCTGTGGTTCTTTGCATGATAGCCGCGCTTCTTCTGACAAACGTTCCAATCAGTAAGCTCCAGGAAGCCGGCTTCTTCAAACGCCTGCCTGTTCCACTCAGAGCATCGTATATGGTGCTGCTCGTATTTATCATGCTCGTTTTTGTTCCGCGTACCTCCTCACCTTTCATCTACTTCCAGTTCTAGCCATGACTGTTGCCATACCGACTAAACCTGCTGAAAAGAAAGTTGCCGGCGGCAAGACGCCGAGCTTGAAGGACGTCCTGCTTTCCAGCATGTTCGTCTGGATGATTGTTCTGACAATTGCGGTCGATCAAGCCTCTCGCCTTGTCTACTCTCACGTGGAAACCGGCTATTCGCAGAAGTTGACGAATTTCTTCGACTCGGACAGACACCCGGATGTACTGCTCTTTGGTTCTTCGATTGCGCTGTCTTCTTCGTTCGAGAGTGATGCGGCCATAGGAATACTGACTAGAAAAGACCAGAAGAACAACTACTATGGTGCCGTGCAGCTGCAAAACTGCATTCAATCTGAAACCGGCAAGAAGTTGAAGGTTGAGAATCTTGCTTGTTTTGGTTCGATGGCCAATCACGCTTGGCTGGAAGCTGAGAAACTGGTCGAGTTTGGAAAGATACCAAAAGCGATCATCTATGAAATTGCCTCCCGCGACTTTTTCGATGCGAGCATTCCCAGAAGTTTTGAATCTGAATACTACCGGACTCTCGCTTTTCTTCATCCAAAGCGTTCACAGGCCAATCCCCTGCAGTCTGTCGGAGATCTGGTCGCGAACAGCCATTTTGTGACGCTGGTTCGAAACCTCGTTTCTGATCCTCAGACTTTGAAGAATCCTGATCGTCTTCGTTTCGAGTTCGATTCCGCCCTTGGCGCTCTGATTTGTGTTTATCGTCATCGGTTGGAAATTCTGGCAGAACTTTCCAATCGCGGCTCGAGTCTATTTTCGAGAGCCTCCTCATTCGAAGGCGCCGTCTCTAAGATCGAGATGGAGAACAAGAAGAGAAACCCTTTTGCCAAGGTTTCAGCGCAATCATCAGGCACCTATGCAGTCGATTCCGCTCCTCAGTTGGGACGTTTCGAGGACGAAAAGGTCTATTTCTTGAAATTAGTGCAAGTTTGCAGAGCCAACAACATAAAGCTGATTGTTGTAAACATGCCGGTGACTGTGCAGTATGAAAATCTGGTGCCGACCGAGCTGAAACCGCGCTGGCCGAAAGAAGTCCGAGAAGCTACTGAGAATGCTGGTTTTGCTTTCATTAATCTGAACGACCAGAAAGTTTTTCCAAGCGGAGACTTTATAGATTTTGCGCACCTGAATCAGAGTGGTGCCATGAAGGTCAATGGACTGATCGCCAAAGAGATAGCCAGACGTGATCTATTCAGAAGTTTTTGAGAATTGAGATTGGAAAAAATTTGCAACACGTTTTAGTTCGTTAGGCTCGAAGAAAAAGTGCTGGCCGTTTTTGACAATCTCAAAATCACATTTGACGCCTGCTGCATCGAGTGCTTGCTTTAGCTCCTCGCTCTGGAGGATGGAAACGGTCCTGTCGCTGTCTCCGTGCATGATTAGAAAGGGCGGGTCATCACCGGTCACGTGCTTAACCGGGCTGGCAAGTTTGACTTTCTCCAGATTGTCATCGCGAGAACCGCCAAAGAGTTTGTAGAAAGTTGAACCTTTAGTCCAATTTTTCCTGCTGAGCTTGTCGATGTCGGTAATTCCGCACCAATCACAGACTGCCTGGACTTTGCTTGATTGATTTGTGTTGCCACCGTCGCCTTCCAGACTCTTGTCGCCGCCGCTTGTGCCAAGCAGTGCGGCCAGATGCCCTCCTGCGGACATGCCCCAGACGCCAATCTTGTCCGGATCGAGATTGTATTTCTGGGCATTGGCGCGCAAGAAGCGCACTGCTGCCTTGCAGTCATGAATCTGAGCAGGAAAGGGAGCTTCACCGGACAGTCGGTAATTGATAGCTGCGACTGCAATTCCTCTCTGGACGAGTTCCGGCGCCGGTGCCGGTCGTTTGTCTCCACCTTCCCAGGCGCCTCCGTGAATCCAGACGACAACTGGAATTTTGTCGCCTGACTTGTTTGGCGGGATGAGAAGATCGAGAGTTTGCGACTTGAGCTTCGAGTTCGGCACGTACGGCACGTCAAACTCGACTTTGGGAACCATGCCGTCCTTGTTGTCCTTGGCTTTCTGGCAGCTGCTCACGAGCGCCAAACACGCCAATCCGAGGATTGAGTACAAAAAGATGGTCGGACTTTTCACAGTTTTTGTCTCGTCTTGCCGAAGGTTCGGCGGCATCATTGTACGCTTGCTCGACTATACGGACAATATGCGGCTGCATAAAGTGCGTAAACCGGTCTTGTCATTAGAATTGCAATAGGGTCGAGATTATCTTACTCTCTTGCCTGTCGAGGAAAAGGAACGCTTAAGTGTCTGGCAACGGCGAAATTGCAGCTAAGAGATTCCGAGTGGAATTGTTCTTGATTAGCTTCGTATCGCTATATTTCGAGTTGTTGATTATTCGTTGGCTCTCCGGTGATGTCCGATTCTTCACTGTTTTTCGAACCTTTCCTCTGGTTGCTTGTTTTGTCGGGCTTGGTCTGGGCTGTGCGTTAGCTAATCCCAAAATCTTCAAGATGTGTGGCATTGCACTGCTCATAACGGTTGCATTTGAAAAGTTTCTGGCTGTAACAGGACTGCGATTCGCAATGTTTCCATCGGTCGGGATTTACTCCTGGCAAGACATGAGCGAGATTAACCTGCCCAATATATTTCTCTGCACAGTCTGCGTCTTATTCATGCTTGCCGGGCCTTTCGCCGCGATGACCTGCATTGGCGCAAAGCTCGGTGAATTGTTCAATAAGTTCAGACCATTGAATGCTTATTCGATCGATGTCGCCGGTGCCATCGCCGGCAGTATTGTCTTTGCGCTCGTTTCATTCATTGGCTTACAGCCGTGGGCTCTGGCTATTCCTGTGATTATCGCCATTGCTTATCTTATGTGGCGGGACAGAGTGAATATCGCACTGGGCATTTTGCCGCTGCTGGCCAGTGTGATAACCATGGCTTGGCCGGTCGAACCTGCGTCCACTGAGACTTACTGGTCTCCTTACCAGCAATTGACTTTGCATCCATTTCGAGAATATTTTTCGCCGGAGTGGTCCAATCCGAAGAAGACTGGTTTGTGGACGACTGCTGATGCCGAAAAGCAGAAAGCCGCCCTCGATGTAGCGGATCGATGCTATGTGATGTTGCTCAACCTCGGACCATATTTATCTTCCGTTGACCTGACGCCGAAGGCTTTGCAGGACGTGGCAGCGAGCAAGCCTTTTAATATGCGACTTTCAATCGAATCGCGCCGTTATCAATTGCCGTATAAATTCAAGCGTCCCGGAGATATTTTGATTGTCGGTTCCGGCACCGGCAATGATGTGGCCGCTGCCCTGCGCAATGGTGCAGAGCATGTGGATGCCGTAGAGCTTGATCCGGTGATTATTGACATAGGCAAAAGAAAACATCCTGAGCATCCTTACGCGAACGAGAGGGTGAATGTCGTTTGCGATGATGCGCGGCACTTTTTCAACAAGTGCAACAAACAGTACGACATGGTCATTTTGGGCGGGCTCAATTCTCAGACAGTCGTCGGTCAAGGATCGTCGGTGCGCGTCGACACCTATGTGCACACAAAAGAGAGTATCGAGCGAGCCCTGAGGCTTTTGAAACCCGACGGTCTTATGATGCTCACGTCTTATGACACCCTCGAGTGGCTTGGTGAAAGAGTTTTTGCCACCATGAAAGAGGCTGCCGGATATGCTCCGATAGTTTATTTCGATAATACCGAGAATATGACAATTTATTGGGATACTTTCATTCTGGGCTCTGCTGTGAAGAATGGCAGCTTGCCTCCTCCCGGTTTGCCATATTGCCAGAAGAGATTTGGTTCTATGCCGCAACGTGCGGTAACCGACGATTGGCCTTACATGTACGTGGCGCCTGTCTCTTTCGATGGACCATACTGGTTTGTCATGTCCATCGTTTTGTTTATCGCGCTCCTTTCAGGCATTCCTCTGGTTCGCAAGAGAAACGGCAAGCAGTTCTGGCAGATGTTTTTTCTGGGAGCGGGATTTCTTCTGCTCGAGCTTAAGTCTATATCTCAATTGTCACTGCTGTACGGAAGCACATGGCTAACTTCCTCCATCGTTATCGATGTGATATTGCTAATGGTGCTGATTGCCAACTTCATTGTTTCGCGCTTCGAAAAGTCACCATTGATGAAACCTTCCGTGCTCTACCCGTTCTTGTTCGTGCTCCTGGCGGCAAATTACTTTACGCCCACAAATGAGATTCATACTGGCGCACCGCCCTTGATTATGAATGCCGTGATTACCGTGCTGTCTTTGTTGCCGCTGTTTGCTGCCAGCTTGATATTTTCGAGCGCGTTCAAGGGAGTGGAAAATCCTAATCGCGCTCTGGCTTTCAATTTGTTCGGCGCCGTCATCGGAGGTTTGCTGGAGTACGCTGCCAATTACACCGGAATTAAATTTCTTGTCCTCATAGCGACAGCCCTGTATTCGCTGGCATTTCTTTCTTCTGCTCGAGAAGCTCGCCACTGAGCCCTTAACTAGGGTCCGTGATTTCGACCCAGTCCGTCTTTAGAAAAGTCCCAGGGCTGGGTCTCAATGCTGTAGTCGACATTGAGAGCTCGTTTTACGTCGGCTGTCGAATTCAGCTCGTCCAGTCTCTGCTCCTGCGGCACAATGTTATTGAATTTCAGGTCGAATCTCTCGACCGCGTCATGACTGATTCTCGGACAACCTGATATTCTCAGCTGTTTAAGGCTTTTGCAGTCAAGCAATTTGTCGAATACACGATCCGTCACGTTCGTATCGTTGAGATCCAGCCTCTCCAGGTGAGCGAGTCTTGTCAGCGCCGCTACTCCTTCGTCTCCTACCGGAGTAGATGATAAATTGAGATTAGTGAGTGTCTCTATTTCCGCTAGGCGTTTTACCCCTGAATCCGTAACTCCCGTGTAACTCAGACTTAATTCCCAGAGCGATTTCAAATTGAGAATCGTCGCTATCGCTTCGTCATCTATATTTAGATTGCTCAAATCAAGCTTCTTCAACCATCTCATATTCTGAAGGTATCTAATGCCCTTGTTATTGACCGCTGTTCCGCCGATGTCCAGGTTGCGCAACTGGACCATGTCTTTCAATTGACTAAAACTGTCATTGTTCAAAAAGCTGTCGTGCAAGTTTAGAACTCTCAGCGTTTCCATCTGAGAGATGGCACGCAGGCTATTATCCAGTTTCGTTCCTTTTAAGAACAGATACTGGAGGTGGAGATTCTTCAATTGCTCGATACCTTTACCTTTTACTTGCGGCAAATAGTTCAATGACAGGTTATTCAGATTGTGCATTTGCGCGATCAATGCCAATCCTTTATTCGTCACCCTAGTTTGAGTGAGGCTGAGAACAGTGAGCTGCTCCATCTCCAAAATCGACTTCAATCCTTGATCGGATATTTGGGTGCGATCAAGCATTAGTTTGTGCAAATTGCGGAGTTTTGTCAGTGGCTTCAGACCTTCGTCGCTAATTTGAACGCAATCAGTCAGATCGATTGCAGTAAGATTTTTGAGTCGGGCGACATTTTTCATACTATTGTCAGTAATCTGGTCGGCGCCTTGCAGGTCGATTTCAGAGCGCCCTAGATCGCTTTGGAGAATTTCGCTGACCATTCTGTCGGTCAATTTCTCCGACGGCATGAGAGTAAGCAGGCTCTGTCGATAAACGATTGACTGTTCCAGCTCGCTGCTTTTCTTGTTGAGTGCTGCTTGTTTTACAAAGCCGAAAACGGCTGAAACAAAGATTGTGAAGCAGATTACTCCCACGTATACATATGTCGGAAAGAGAGAGCGCTGTTGCTGGACCGCAACGACTGTATGCTGAATGGTCCCGGGCGCTCTCATCTCGAGACCCGCTTCCATGAGCGCCACCATCAATTCGCGCATCGATTGATATCGATCGGCGGCATCTTTCGCGAGAGTTTTGGCTATGATGGCTTCCAAAATCGTGGGAAATTCCAGGTCCGGGCGCACTTCTTTCATCGAAGGCGCAGCCTGGCTGACTTGCATCATGATGGTCTCGAGAATCGTCTCTCCTCGAATAGGAACTTTTCCGGTGAGCGCCTCGAACATCACGCAGCCCATCGAATAGATGTCTGTTCGTGCGTCAAGCTCGAAGCCCCGGCATTGTTCGGGGCTCATGTAGGGAGGGCTGCCGAACAATTGACCGGTCATTGTCAGTTTTTCGGCTTCTTCGCCTTCCTGAGCCATAAGTTTTGCGATACCGAAATCTACCAGGCGCGCATCTGCAAAAGAGCCGTCCGTACTGGAAAGCATTACGTTGCCGGGCTTCAAGTCGCGGTGGAGAACACCGGCCGAATGCGCGTGCTGAAGCGCATCGCACAGCTGAATGAAGCGGTGCATGCTTTCTTCTACCGTGAGATGCCCCTTGTCTTTGATAAGCTGTCCGAGGTTCGAGCCTTCGATGAAGTCCATCACCATATACGGTTCGCCATCTTCAGCAACACCAAATTCATGCACCATGATGATGTTCGGGTGCCGCAGGCTGGTAATCGCTTTTGCTTCCTGCTGGAAGCGCAGGAAAGCTGTTTCGGTAAGAGTCGCTGCAATCAATTTTTTGATTGCCACCATTCTGCCGGTTGCGCGGTTTTTTGCCTTATAAATGACTGCCATGCCACCGCGGCCGGTTTCGCCGAGAAACTCGTATTTTTCGCTCAGCGTGGACAATGGATTATTGGACGCCGGCTCGCCGTCGCCAAGAACTGTTCCGTCTGCAGGACAGACCCTAGTTGAGGGTTGTCTTTCCATCCCGCATTTGGGGCAAATCTTCATTTTTACAGCTGCCGCGTGAGCCGAACCAGTCTCAAGTGTCGCGTCTACATCGTCATGCGAGTCCATCGTCAAAGTCTAAAGCTCGAGCGGGTTAAACACATCCAAATGATATCTGATTTGAAAGTATTCAAAAGAGAGACTTTTCACAATTTTGTAATGCTTGGCAAGCATGCGGAAATCTTCGAAGACTCCAACTGTATTGGCTTTTCATTGCCTTCGGAAGGCTTTGTATAAAGTCACGAAAAAACGGAATCAAAATGGAGAAGCCGTCGTCTAGTTATTCATACAGACAACGGAGTTGTTTTTATGGAGTTGCGTTTAGATGAATCCAACTTGAGTCGCCACAGCCGGGGCGGCGATGGCGAGGCTCTCGAGTCCTGGGTGCATATTATGCACATGGCAAGAGCCTTCGATGAAGTTGGTGAGATTAAGATGGCCGAAGAGTTCTTTCGCACGGCTCTGTGGATTTCCGATGAATTTCTCAGTGCCGAGACCACAATGAAGGGTCTGTTGATGCTTTCATCGACGCTTTCTAAAGAAGGTCGCAATACCGAAGCTGCTCTTGCATTCATGAGAGCATTGCGCATGTTTGACGAAAACATGAATAACTAAGATAGAAAAAGTTTTGCAGAGGGGGTGGGGCTGTCCAGTTGAAAAACTGGGCAGCTCCTTGATTTTGAACTCAATATCCAACGACTCCCAGCCTCTGCTTAAGTCTTCCATATTGAATCTTGGCATTGTGTCTGGCGTCTACGGGAATCGAATCGACCAATCGAATCTCATCGAATCTCAGCCAGGCGAAAGCATCGCCTACGGTGTCCTTTAAAGGCTTTGCCTGCTGCCAAATCCTTCGCATCTGTTCTTTTAATGAGCTGCGTTTGGTCTCGATTACAAGCACGCGTTTATCGCCGAATTTCAGGCATGTCGCTCGCCGGATTGTTGGAATTTCCGATGCCGCAGCCTCAACTTGAAATGGATACAATTCTCCGCGCTCATCACTGATTTTTACGGCACATCGACCCATAAGCCATAGGCGTCCTTCAGAGTCGAGATAGCCGGCGTCGCCGGTCCGGTGCCAGATCTTTGCGACGTTGATTCGTTTGGAGCAGCCCGAAATTTTTGTTTCAGCATCTCCCAGTCCGTTCAGATATGTTTTTACAACATGATTGCCGCGCACTACGATTTCTCCGGTCACGTATGCAGGAAGTCTGTTGAACTTCTTGGACATGCCGCTGGAGAATGCATTCAGCTCTGCCGGATTGACTATTGCCAGCTCGATTTCTTGAATAGGCTTGCCGGCCAGAAGTCCATTGCCTTCGAAAGTCTTTTGCAAATCCTCACTGGACATTTCTTTGCTGGACACGTGAGCGATTGGTTCTGCTTCTGTCGAACCGTAAACTGCAATTAATTCTGCTTTTGGAAAAACCGTCTGCAATTCTTTCAATAGGCAGGGAAAAACTGGGCCGCCTCCTGTCAGAACTTGCGTGAGTTCTTTAATTGCTAGATTTTCACTCTGCAGATATTCAGAGACACGCTGCAAAAATGCAGGCGATGCGATTATCCGATTGACACCACAGGCTTTCAGCTGGCGAACTATTCGTTGCGCGTCTATAGAAGCCGGTTTGCGCATATCGCAGTTGGGCAATACCGAAGTGATGCCCCTTGCCAGAGCAGAAAGGACAAATACCGGCAATGTCGTCAGCTCGACATCACTTGTTTGCCCCGGCAGTGAAGATGCCAGCACTTTATGCTGATTCAGCAAGAATCCATGCGTTCTGACGATTGCTTTGGGAGCGCCGGTAGAGCCGCTGGTGAATGTGATCAGTGCGGGATGCTCAGGATTTACATCTTCCACTGCCAGAGGCAGACCAATCGATTCGCTCTTTGTTTGATAAGCCGTGGCGCTTCCAATCGTAGATATAATCTGTTTGGCGAGCAATTTTACGCGAATACTTCTCATTTCTTTGATCAGGCTGGAAAGCAGTCGTATGCGTGCAGTCGAGATCATTGCGTGCGGTCTGACAAGCTCTAATGAGCGTCTCAGCGACTGCAAACCGCCTGACGGATCTACTATCACAACCACTGCTCCTATTCTGAAAAGAGCAAGCAGAAGAATGTATGTTTCAATTCTCATCGAAACAGCAAGCAGGACTCGATCGTCCTTTCTTACCCCTGAATCGATCAATTTTTCAGCTGCTGATTCGGTCAGCTTCTGAAGCGAACGATAAGTCACAGCTCGGTCGACATTGGCTCGAAAGTCTCTCAGCGCGATTCTGTCGGGTTGCAGGACGGCATGTTCATCAAGTATTTTGATCAGGTTCATTTCTTTTTT
>JAIETE010000188.1 GCA_019745505.1 Candidatus Obscuribacterales bacterium
TCGTCGAAGCAGGCGGTACAGAGCTGCTCTCGCGGCTTCAGACCTTCGTTGATGCGCTCCTCGTCCTGGACGCGGCAGAGGATCTGTACTTCTTGCAGCTGCAAATCTTCGCCCTGCAAGCCGGCAAAGACATTGGTGCGGCAAGCAAGCGCCCGAGTCAGTTCGCCCAGGTCGCCACGGAACTGTTCGGACGTGAGCATCAGAGCGATCTTGCGAGAACCGAGAGTGGCCGCCTGCTTGAGAGCCAGTGAGTAGATGCCGCAGGCAACGCGAACATCGCGCCAGGAAGACTTCGGAAAGCCGGCGAAAATCAGCTCAGCCCTGGCGGCAATGGAATTCTCAGGCATGGCAACACGCTCGTCGGCGCCATTCGGCAGCCTGTTGATGGCGTCGTACAGCGGACCGAGTCCGGCACGACCGTTCAGAACGACGAACAGATCGATGACATCGGGATCGAAGTCATGCTCGTGAAAAGCGCTCAGGCAAGGAATCACCTTGATCTGCACGGGCGAATTCGAAGGAGCGGGCGAAGCGGGGGTTTTCTGCGATTCGCTCATGGATTTTCTCCTGGTTAAGCTCGTCTTGCAGCCGGAACTGCCTCTGGAATGCTGGAAAAACGCTGCGACAAATGGTGAAAGAGGGTTTTGGGAAACTCCGGGCTGGACAAAAACGAGGTGTGCCGAAACCCTATGAAATTCGCGCGACACTCCACAATCGAACCAAAGTATGATTCGCTAACCCTTGCCAACGAAGAATGCATAAATGACGCCCAACTCATCATCGCCGCATCGGTGATGGCGGACAAAAGCGCCACCTGGCTGGCATTTCCTCCAGCAGGTCAAATTCAACGACGACTCATACCGATACTTTCGGACTATGGTGAAGCTGCGCCATAATTCCTGCGAACGAATTGTCGTCAAATCCGAAATGAAAAGTTAGCGCAGCACTTGACGGGGCGGCCGGGTGATTTGCCCGTCTTGCGCCGAATTTCTATTAAAATGGCTTTGAGTCCTTGGAAAAGTCGTAGCCGTGCGCGAACATCAAATCGTCATCAGCCTCAAACCTGAGCAATTCCAGGAAGTTCAAAAACAAGCTCGGGCAGCTGGAGCGCAGTCCGTCGGCGCCTTCGTGCGGCAAAATCTGCTCATATTTCTCGGGCTGGAGGAAGCGGAGAATTCGAGAAAGAGCTCTCAGATGGCGCCTTCCGTACAAGCGGACCCGGACTGGCGATTTATCGCAGGAGAGTTACGCCGGCTTCACCGGGAGCTGAAAGTGCTTTCCAGCGAAGCGACAGCATCAAATACGCTCGTGACAGACATAGTCGGCGCCACGAGCGGGGGTCCCCTATTGGCTTCTACAGTCGGTTTGGCTGAGCCTTACAGCGAGCCTGTCATTGACACCAGACAACCGGCGGCCCAGGAGAATTTCCTTACCGACGGCGCACCGGTGACAGCAGACGATTTTCCCGACGCGTTGGAAGACTCTCTTATCCTTCCGCCTGCGCATGGTATCACCGGTGGAGGAACGACACCGTTTTTCAGCAATCCGACCATTCCCGGTCGAAGCACCTTCGGTCTGCCGATGCCGGCCGGCCAACTGCCGCTCGGCTCGCCCTTTTCGCACCACACTTTCATGCCGAATATTGCGCCGCTGCCCAGCGATCTGGGAATGACGGCACAGACTCCTGCCAGACAAGAATTCAGCGTAGACGAAGGAGACGTGGTCGAAACCACCAAGATTGAGGCTCCGCCGCCCGAACCGCAATCATTAGCGCAGCCTGTTGAGACCCCGATCAACCAATCAGCACAATCAGAAAGCACACCGAAAGCTGAAATGACCTTGGCGCCTGAGGCTCCACAAGCTGCGCAACCCGTTTCTCCACCGGACTCAAACGAGCCAGACGCGCTGCCGCCGGCGTCCGAGCAACCTGTCATACCGGCGCCACCCCGTCCGCAAACGCCTGCTCAACCAAACGCCCAACATCCAGGAGCTTTCGCTCCCCAAAAAGATGACATGGAAGTGCTAGCCGACCGAGCTTTTGCCATATCTCCAAGACTTGGCGCAATTGAGCCGGAGGTTACGCTGCAACCGGCGCCGACCAGGAGTTTTGCCGACACACTGGAAGAATTGCTTGACGCCGGGCTGATCAATCAGGTCTTATCGCAAAACGATGACGATCCGTCCAATCAGTATGCCGGAGAGGTAGAAGCACCTCCGGAAGACGACCTGGTTCAGGTGATTGTTCAAGAGGTGGACATTCCATCTGCTGATGCAACAGATAGCGAAACCGTCGAAGAGTCCGATAACGCAAGCAATCCAGCAAGCGAAGAGGAAGAGCCGGAGCAGCCCAGAGTTGTTCAACACGAGCCCCCGCCACCGCCTAGACCAATCGGCGGCGACGACACGAGCAACGAAGACGAGCCGCCCAAGCCGCCTCCACGCCGCAGAAAGCTTATGTGACAGACGATTTTGACAGGCGGACAGCTCGATAGTAATTTTCAAAATCGAGCCTTTGAAGTGGGAGTTCTCCCACCGAGAACAGGCCGAAATTAGTTGTGGTGAATTGACGACCTTAAATTTGTCGCTTAATATCGACGCTGTTCCAATGGCGGGAACGCTGATCAGCCAGCTTCTGACAGATTTAGTCTATATATGCAATTTTGAGTGCCAAGACAGGGGAGAAAAACCCGACTGTCGGCAGAGCTCTGCATATAAACCGTGGTATATAGGATAGACCGATCTCTCTCATGTAGCTGTTTTCTGTCTGACCAAATGGTGGTAATGGCATGTCTAACGACAACATAAATAGCGGCAAGGGCGACTTGCAGCCCAAGCAGCCGAATAAGGATTTCGATCCGCTGGAACTACTAAAAGAGCAAGAGTTAAACAAACAGGCGGAATTGATAGACCTGGCAGTTAACGACGATATCGTAGAAGAGACTGGTGACCTTTTAACAGAAGCGGAGCGTGAAACCTTGAGAATGACGGCAGAGCAAGTAGAAACGGCCAGAAGCAGCTGGGCCGCCGTTATTAAAGACCCGCAAAAATCTTTGCAGGCTCTGGATGAACAACAAAGACGCATCGAAGAAATGATCAAAGCTAAGGACATGGAAGGGCTGCGCGAGATGCAACGCAAAGTTGACGAGCAGCTCAAAATGATCGTTGTGGCAGTGTCAGACGTAAAAAAAGCTCGCGCGTGGGATTCGGTGCTGATAGCAGCTTCCTAACGGACGCGGCGGATCTCACGCGCAAGGACAACGAAAAGAAAAACTCCTGAGCAGAGCTCGGGAAATTTCGGCGTCTTTTCGTTGTATTCGAATAGAAACAAAAAGGGCGAAGCTGATGCATCGCCCTTTGTTTGATTCAGATCGAAAACGGCTTGGTGGAACGGTTTAGATATAACCGATCTTCTGGTTTTGCGAGCTGGCCGGCGGCAGGATGCGCAAGCGTCTCATCGGTTCATCACCGACCGAACGACTGCTCAAATTGAAACGCTCGACCAGTTGGTGTTGCAGGCGGCGAATATAGGAACGGCGAGGAGCCAGCTCGATTGGTTCCATACGGTCGACCACACGCGTGATTGCCTGTCTTGCCTCTTCCAGCGCAATTTCGGTTTCATCCACATCTTCCTCGATGTCGACCGAGCCGATTGCCGACTCATCGAGATGGAGCGCTTCGCGCAGCACTTTCTGGATCTGCGGCAAATTGTTGCTCTTCACCACATAAACCGGCACCTGCTGGGCTTCCGCCAGCGAGTAGATTTTCGCACCGGCGCGCGCATAACTCTTGAGGGCTAGTATCGCATCGGCCTCGTCGATAGATTTGACGACTTCGATCGGCAGTTGGAGCGTTTTTACAACGCGTTCGAGCAACCCCTTACTTACTGCATAAGGATAAACTTTGAGGTGTGTATCCTGGGGGTTGCCCCAATCCTGTGAGAAGGCGGCAAGTCCGTCTGCTGAAGCGGCTGTGACGATCGGCTCCTGTTTTTGAACGACAGCGAAATCGCCTGTGGATTCGTCTCTTTTTCTGATTTCCGGATGAATCTTCCAGCCCCGCAAGAGTTGGTCGACGGAGCCGGCTACGTCGCGGTGAACTGCCAGGGTTTGCCGATCGAGAATTTCGATGCAGACTTCGAAAGTCGGTTGTGCCGCGCGTTCCAAAACAGTCTTTTGGGTGCCGCGGCGACGAGCTTCGTCATCACCCAGAGTGACCGACTGGATGCCGCCGACAAGATCGACAAGGGTGGGGTTCTTGAGCAAATTGTCGAGCGCATTCCCGTGGGCCGTACCGATCAGCATGACGCCTCTTTCGGCAATCGTGCGAGCAGCCGCCGCCTCTTGCTCGGTGCCGATCTCGTCGATAATGATCACTTCAGGAGTGTGGTTTTCGACGGCCTCGATCATGACGGCGTGCTGTTCGCTCGGATGGGCGACCTGCATACGGCGAGCCCGACCGATTGCCGGGTGCGGCACATCGCCGTCGCCGGCAATTTCATTCGAAGTATCGATAACGATAACGCGCTTGCCGAGCTCGTCGGCGAGCACTCGTCCCATTTCCCTCAGCTTGGTCGTTTTGCCGACGCCCGGAGGGCCAAGAAAGAGAATCGACTTGTTGCTTTCGACAAGGTCGCGGATTACATTGATCGTTCCACTGATAGCCCGACCGACTCGGCAGGTCAGACCGATGATTTTTCCGGAACGGTTGCGCAGCGCTGAAATTCTGTGCAGAGTGCGCTCGATACCGGCACGGTTGTCGCCGGAAAATTGACCGATGCGCTCGATCGCTTTCTCCAGATCGACTTCGCTAACTGGTTCGTCGGACAAAACGAGCGTATGCCTGTCCAGATATCGAGCCTCCGGCAGCCGGCCAAGGTCGAGAACGACCTCGTACAGTCCTGTCGAATCCTTTTCCAAAATGGTTCGGATTGCCGGCGGCAATATCGCCAGGAAAGAGGATAGGTCGTCAGCAGCGGGGATTGCTTCCATGTGGTTTCTCCGTGTTCGGTCTGTTGCTGCGGGTTTTTCAGTCCCGCTCGAGCGAGAATCTTTCCAAGACTTCATAATTTTTGTACGACCTGTAAGCTCCTTATACCAGTAAATTGCAGCAAATACGCAAGGCTCTCTTTTTCCAGAAGTTGGCCCGGAACGACCACCGGAGTACCGGGCGGACACGGTGCTATGCACTCGGCCGCGATACAATCGGCAGCCGCTTCCACCGGCACCATATGCGATGGCAGGCGGAAAGCTTCCGCCGGCTCCATAGACTGCACAAAAAGTGGCGGTGCATCGATGTTTTGCTCTACACTCGCGCTACCTTCGGCGCCTTCGGCAATTTCGCAAAGCGCTTCGACGAGCAAGTCGACATCAGCAGGCTCGCTGCCCAAGCCGAGAAGAAAAAGGGTGGACCGATGGAAAACAGCCTCGATGCCGATGCCTCGATTGCTTAACTGATCGGCGAGATTGACCGAGAAAAGAGGGCGAACCAAAACATGCAGAGGCTCATGCACCGGCGCTTTTGCATATACTTCATAAGCACCGATGCTGCTAATGGCCCGGCGCATTTTTTCTGCCAGTCCGACCACATCATGCAAGCGCTCCATTCCGGCGGCACCACTCATGAAATCGACAAGACGTTCAATGGAAGCCATGAGCTGGTAGCTGGGGCTTGATGATTGCAGAGCCGTCAAGTAGGTTCTGGCCTGTTCCAGCGAAAAGCGCGAATCATGAGCTATATGCAGAACGCCGGTTTGAGTGAGCGCCGGCAAGATCTTATGGAGCGAATGGACAACGATATCGGCGCCGCACGACAGAGCGGAAGCAGGCAGCCAATCGTTAGACAGCAAATGTGCGCCGTGAGCTTCGTCGACAATGAGAAGGACGCCCTTTTTCTTGCAAACAGAAGCAATCGCCTTGATATCACTGATTGCCCCGCCATAAGTGGGCGAGACGATCAAAAGAGAGCTGGCATTCGTTTCGCTGAGCGCTTGTTCGACAGTCTCAGGACAAACATGCTGGTACACGCCATAAGTGCTGTCCCACTGAGGCTTGTACCAAACAGGCTCGAGCCGGCAGAGAGCCAGACCGTTGGCGGCCGAGCGATGCAAATTAGCAGGGACAAGTATTCGACGCCCCAACGATGCTGCTGTCATCAAGGCAGCCATCAAGCAGGCGGAAGCACCATTAACAGAAATGAAAGAACGGCGCGCATGGAATAATGCGGCCAATCGATTTTCAAGATTCAACAAAACGCCCTCAGGATGACTCAGATCGTCAAGTCCGGGCAATTCGGTCACATCGCAGGAGGCCGCCAGGGAAAAATCTTCATCCGCACCGAAAGCCTGCGGTCGCCCTTTGTGACCAGGGGTATGAAAAGAGGCGCGCTCCGCGGACACCAGATCGGCAATTTTCTTCGTCAAAGAGGACGGCTCCGCCGCACTGGCAGAAGCTTGCAAACTGGGCGCGGGCACAGCACCCGAGGATATCTCGCTGGCAGAGTTTTTTCTTTTCAGTGTGGTGTCGTGGATCAACGAGTGGGTTCAGCTCTTAACTGACTGTATAAGACCCTTTCGGACAACGAACATGCACAAAAAACTGTGCTCTAACACGATCAGTATAACATAGTTAATTTTGATGCAAATTGCCAAAACCGCCATGCAATGAGGCATTCAGGCACCAGCGCGTATATCATTCAAACATCCCTCAGCCATCCAGATCGACATTCAGTCGGCTATTACGAACATTAGTAAAGGAAATGTCGAGAGCTCTACCGGTTTACTCAAACTGAGTTCCGAAATCCAACTAATTCACCTAGTTGACAGTAGCAGCCGATTTTCAAGTGGCAAGACAGCCGGCGACCTAAATTGCGGTGCCACCAAATATGCAACCATACAAAAGGACGAAAGACGAACGTTGATACTGGGCGCGCGCACCATTAGAGGTATCACTCAAACGCGCTATTCTCGAGCATCCAAGGCGTTTTCAATAAAGGATCGATTTTCTGATAAGGCCTGGACTTTTCTCTCGCCGGTGAGTTCCCGGCACGGCGAAGATTTTAAAAATTGTAATTCTGCGTTCAATTTTTCATCGCCGCGATATATCGAAAACACCCACATCACATAGGTTTTCCAGAAGCAAAATGAAATTTTCGCAGCGCCCGTTCTTGATCGGCGTGGGAACTTTGCACCCCCCCATGGGTCATCCCGGGTGCGCAAAAGCGTTGAAGAACCAAAACTATAAGGATAGGTGATCGCGATGAACCCAAGAAAAAATGGAAAAATCGCGTTGCTGTTAGCCGCTGTTGGAGTAATGTCTGCCGCTACGATTTCGTTGGCCGAGCAAACTCACCTGGTTAGCACTACGCGTGTAGTAACTGCATGTGGCGAGCTGTTCGCCCTGGACTCGAACGCAGACGGCATGACTGCAGCCGAGAGAGTAAATATTGTACAGAAACGCCTCGACGATGCTCTCATCAAAAGTCTGCATCGCGTTCCGGAAGCTGTCAGCGTACAGGTCATCAACCGCAACCCTTGCGTTCTTTTGGATAACCGACTGATTGTCACTGCAGATGGAAACAGCGCAGCCCGAGCCGGTCTTACGCAAATGCAACTGGCACAAAAATGGGCTGACAGCATCAGAGCCTGCATGGCGCATTCAGAAGAATTGGAAAAATACGTGGCTATGCTGACCGGCAAATTCGCAACCCCAGTCGCTTCCTCTAAAGCACTCGGCAATGACGAAGTAGCAGTGGCTCCGGCTGAAATGCTCATGCCTATCGAATTGGCTACACCTATCTCC
This sequence comes from Candidatus Obscuribacterales bacterium, assembly GCA_019745505.1. Taxonomy (GTDB): domain Bacteria; phylum Cyanobacteriota; class Vampirovibrionia; order Obscuribacterales; family Obscuribacteraceae; genus QKMZ01. The sequence continues at coordinate 7,797 of JAIETE010000188.1, forward strand.
ACCGAAGCATCCTCCCTGGGCGACAGAGTGGAAGCAGTCATCACTCATGACGTTCCTCTTAAACCAACGTTCGATACCTATATTCCGGCCGGATCGCTGGTCTACGGAGAAATCGTTGACGCTGACCAATTCTTGCCCAACCACTACGCCGGCAAAGACGGCTTCACGGTTGAGTTCTACGAAATCCGCATGCCTGACGGCAAAAAGATTCCGATCACCGCTCACATTCTCGGCGGCTTGAATGCATGGAAATTGATCCATACCAAACCGACCACTGCCGAGCATGTACAACCGGTTTCGGTCGCCGTGCAAGACAACCGCATAGTTACTGTCGACTTGAACGCCAAAAAAGGCGTCATCACCGGCGGATGGAAAGGCACACCGGTTGACGAAGCTACACAATCCAGCTTCCGCCGCGCTTGCTTCAAACGTTTCCCCGGCGTAGTGATTCCTTCTGGAGAGCCAATGCTGATGCAGCTTTCCGGAACGACCACCATCGCTGTATCCACACAAACAATGTAATAAGGAGATAACTCATGTCTACGTCAATGAAGAGCAAAATATTTGCTTTGGCATTGTTAGCCTCCTTCGCTGTACCTGCTTCATTTGCCGGCTTCAACAACGGCAATAAGGTGACCCTCGGTGGCGAGGACGCTTTCAGAATTCTGGGTTCCGCCGAAGGATTTTCACCGGAAAAGCGTGCCTGGCAAACACAAGATGCGCTCGACAACGCTCTTGTACGCGCCAGTTCCATCGCTCCGGAGGCGGTGACAGTGCAAAAGTTGAACGGCGCTTTCGTCGTCTGCCTGGACGGACAGAAAGTGGCCACAGCAGATGGAAACAGCGCTCAACTTGAAGGTTGCTCGCCGGAAGAACTGGCTCATAAATGGGCTGACTCGATAAAGAACTTCCTTTCCGATTCAGCACGCGCCAACAATTACCTTTTGACTTTGAAAGATCCCAATCAAGTAGAAGCAAACGTAGCGATGGTAGAACGCAGACTCTATGCGCCTGCCGGACTGAAGATGGCGGTCAGACTGGATCAACCGCTCTCGTTTGCCACAGTCAAAGCTGGTGATGTGGTCACGGGCACGGTCCGCGAAGAATGCCGCATGGGCAACTATGCTATTCCATCGGGCAGTCTTGTGACTGGTAGAGTTGTCGAACTGGAGCCGGATTCTTATGCCGTATCCTTCACCACTCTGCGCCTCCCTTCCGGCACGGAAATGCCGATCTCCGCAGGTCTCGCCTACGGAACAGTAGTGACGACCAAAGGTCCGCACCTGGTATCGACGTATGCAATTCCTTCCGGAATGGCTAATGGAGTACCGGAAATTGCCGGCAGAATACCTGCCTCGGTAGCGATCGGCGCCGTTGGCGGCAACGATCAAACGACGATTGTTATGCACCGCGGCAGCGATGTAATCACTGTTGACCAACCGCTGGCAGTGGTGCTGCAAGAAACAGCACCGATCACAGTAGTTTCGGTCGGCCACGAGATGTAGGCGACAAAAGTTTGGCGGAACTGGAAGGCAGGCATCATGACTGCCTTCCGGTGAAACCAACCAGGAAGGAGGAAACCCAATGTTTCTAAAACGAAGTAAACAAACACTGATTCTGGGGTCGATTCTCTCGCTTCTGAGCATCAATTGCGCACAAGCCAACGACTTGACTAACTTGTTGCAAAGCTGGGTTGGCAACGGCTACAGCAATTTCAACAACCTGTCATCCGGTCACCAAATATCGACTATCAACAATATTCAAAACCGCATCGGACAATTGCGATCTGATGCAAACGTAGCAGTACAAAACGGCCAGATCACACACAACGAATTCATCAATATGAATGCTGAGCTGGACCGCATCAACAACATCAGTGCCAACTATGCGGCTAACGGAATGACTTTCGGTGAAGCACAGGCTCTCATCGGCATGCTCGACACGGCTGCGACCAGGTTGACCAATTATGGTTACGGCAATGTTTCGCATTTCCCTGGCTACAACCCTAGACCAGGTAATTACGGCTTCGCCAACATCAACGAAAGACAGGCCTTTATCCAACGCCGCATCGATCAAGGTGTTCGCAACGGCCGACTCAATCAGTTCGAAGCCAACAGCCTGCGCGCTCAATTGAACAGAATTGCGCGTGATGAAGCGAACATGAGGCTGGGCGGACTATCAGGCTGGGAAAGACAAAATCTTCTCAGCAGATTGGACAACCTCAACACTCGTGTATCCAACGAGTTGAACGACGGACAGATTGCCGGACGACGCGATCGCTGGTTCTAAAGACCGCATCGCGAAAGAGAAGACGGGTGGCGCAAGCCGCCCGTTTTTCATTTGCTCTTGAGACGGCAAGAATTGACTATGCCGAGCATCTTCGCTTCGGATTGCTTGAAATCAGTCTCTCTATCTCGCCCCACCATCACACAAAAACCCTGCGCCAAGCGAGTTACAAGAGCAAATCCTTTCGATCTGATTCCCTCCATCGTCCCTTCGAAATTGGCTTTCTCAAAGGTGATGCCATTGACCGAAAGCGGTTTCGACATTGCGCTTTTGAAATCACCTGTCCCCACTGAATAAGCCTTGAAGACGCCGTCAAACACAGCCTTCGATGATGACAATTTAGCTGTGGACGGAAGAATATCGACTGTCATTACTGCATGCTCGCCGTTTTTGTTGTCCGCACCCATGAACAGATATGTATTTCTTTGCGGCAAGGCAAGCACGCCTAATCGGTATCCGGGCGGAAGATTAGCCTGAATCCGCGCACCGCCCGGCAGCTCTAGAATTTGTGGTCCCGGGGTATTGGACTTGATCGACATTGCCACGACCCTGGCCGAAGCATTTTGCGCGCAAATTAGAAAAGTCCCTAAAGACAGGATGGCAATACTCAACCGGAATGTCGACATCAGCGCTCCGCTTCTTTTCATCCTTGCACCTTGCAAGATCTGACGATGCCGCGAAGAGTCTCTTCCGACTGCTTGAAATACTTGCCACCATTTCGACCGGTAAAAATCAAAAATCCACTCTTCAATCGACCGACATAGAAAAACCCTTCCAAGGAGGTTCCATCCGGAATTAAACCGGTGAAAGTGGCACTCTCGAACGACCGTCCATCGATTATCAGAGGCTGGCAGTCCTGCTGTTTAAAGTCTTTCAAATTGCTCTTGCCGGGCTTCATCATGATGTCCAGAATGGCTTTGTTGGACGGCAGTTCATCGGTAAGCTTGAACGGCAACATGAAGAACATGACGCCCGGTTGAGTGTCATCCGCATTGCGCGGTCCGCTGAATGCATACTCAATTTTTCCGCTGTCTTCGCGCTTTTTTATGGTCCACCCTTCAGGCAAATCAACTTCCAATTTCTCCGTGGGAAACGATAGAATCTGCGGATTTTTGGTTGGTTGAACAATCTCGGCGCCCTTGAATGGCTCCGAATGTCGGATCGGCTCACCCAGCTTCGGGTTTGTCATAGCCGGCGAATTGGGCTCCGGCAAAACCGTAGGCACGGATGATGTCCCGGGCGCAGCAGACTGTGTCGAGAGACCGGGCAGAGCGACCGCCTTTACCGGAGGGTCCGCTATGGCAACAAGAGGCAAGATTGTGAAACTGGCACACGCCAAGAATGTGCGAAAAGCCAGACGGAAACTCCTCATTACTACCTCGAGATCGAAACCGGTTCATTGTCTACAACTGTTTGAAAAACTGCAATCGAATATGACCGGTTAAGACGTTAAACCGCCACTTGACTGGCTTTACTGATGCAATCGAGGGGTTTCCAAACAGAGCGCGGCGGGGAGCTAGACTTAAAAAATAATTCTACTATGGTCTATAGTTTTTGCACCAAAAAAACGTAAGGGCTAAGAGTTTTGCCGATGCAAACCCAGAGCCACTTACGAATTTGTCGCTAGTCGACAAGCCGGATGCGCTCGTGAGACGGAAAAGTGTTCCAGTCATAGCGGCTGAAAGCGCATGCGCAGGCAGACTTGATCACTTCGACGGAGCAGTCGGACAAGCGTCCAACCAGTCCGGAAGTGGTCTTAGCCACGCAGACGTCAGTCATCACGCCGACAACGCGAAAAACTCTCGTCGGCACAGAATGCTCAGCGCAATACTCGACGACTTCTTGAGAGCCGTCATCATGCGCCTTCTTGATGCGATGCACATGTGCATAGCCCGTCAAGATAGCGAGCAAATCGCCGTCGGTCTCACCGGCACAATCGAGGTCGTATTCCACGACGATGATGTGCCAGCCACGCTCCATCGCCAGACGAATTTCCTCTTTCACACCCGGCATGGCGGAGCGTGCGAGAGGAAAGCCTTGCGATTGCATGTCGACAATAACCAGGGCGCCGACTTGCGTATCGAGCACCACTTTCGATGGCATTGTCATCATCGTGTTTCTCCTCTTTCAGCCTCGAAGAAGTAACGCCGGATGGCGAAAACCAGGCTTAGCGCCTGATTCTCGCCACCCGAGCGCCTCTCTCACTAAATCTCCGAGACATTCTTTTTGCCGACAGGAAAGACCGCTCCCTAAGCTATCCGGCTCAGGAAGACGCTATGCGCGTTGAAGCGCAGGCGCGCCGTTAAGCGCCCTTCCTCTCGACGACGGCAGCGAGCTTGCCGATCACCGCCTGGTGATTGGCGCCTGCTGCGATCTTGCCTTCCATGCGACGAGTACCGCCGCCGGCATTGGTCGGATTCGCCCAGGCGATGCCGCCAACGGATTCGAGAGCGGCACGAATGCCACCATTGCCCTTGAAGTCACTGCCGCTGGCGCCGGTCACGACGACAGTAACAGTGAGAGATCCGTCATCGCTCTTGGTCACCGTGGCGGTGATCTTCGAGGACTTGATGACGTGGGGCTTGTCGCCGACATTGACGAGCGTCACCGGGACAGGCGTCTTGGCCAGCTGCGGAAGCCGACGGGGAGTCTGACCTGCCGCCTGCTGGGGAGCCGGGCGCTCTGCCTGCTTTCGTGAAGTCACGGCAGGAGCGACAGCGGAGGGGACATCGAGACAGTCGGTAGTGAAATCGACCAGGTTCTTGGTAGCGAACCATCCGGCCAGAGCCAGAACACCGGTGCCAGCCCAACGAGCCATGTCAGGCAGGTTGTACTGGAAGTACTCTGCGATGGGTTCGGCGGCGAAATAGGCGACGGCGCCGACCACGACAGAAGCTAGAAACCTCACGAAGTAGGTTTCGATTTTGGCTTGAGTGCAAGACTTCATAGTTACTCCTCTTCAGAGACTTGATTGAACACGTGACCGGATTGCAACTTCTCCACGATGTTGTGAAGGCAGATGCATCCGAGTGATTACTGGGAAAGATTTTTCGGGGCTGAGCGGAAGGAGTTGCAGAAAGAGAATTTTAGTGAGAGTAAAAGTGAGCCTAGGAATTCAAGACTGGATTCTCAAGTGATTCATCTTTCTGTAAAGATAGAAAAGAGCTTAGAAGGAGATGCCAAGTGGCTCAAATAGCCATTTCAGGACCATCCGGAAGGCTGGCGCGCGCATTCTTGGCAACTATTTGCGGGGTACAATTCCGGCAAGACAGCACAGCCCAGTTCGGCTGCCATTGCCGTATTCAAGTGGAGATTAAGGACTTGCCATCATTATGTTCAGAGAAAGCGCCACATTGCGGCTTAGCGCAGATAGCGCAAATTGCTCTTTCTGTTACTAAAACGGCGTGCTAGTCTCTCTGATTATGAGTAATCCGCAAGAAATGCTGGAAAAAGCGGCCAGGCTTTCCGAGCAAATAATTGAAGTCCGGCGCCGAATACATGCTGCACCTGAACTGAGTTTTCAGGAAATACAAACATCCTTGCTGGTGAAAAACAGGCTCGAACAGCTCGGTTTCACAGTAAAGACCGGTATTGCCAAAACCGGACTGATTGCTGATTTCGGCACCGGCAAAACAATAGCGATTCGCTCAGACATGGACGCTTTGCCGGGATTCGAATCTTCGCGCGCGGCATATGTTTCTCAATCACCCGGCGTTATGCATGCCTGCGGACATGATGCGCATGTGGCTATCACGCTGGCTGCAGCCGAGCTGATTGCAGCTCAATTGAGCAACTCGACTAAGGAGAACAAAGCAGCGGGCCGGCTGCGCCTGATTTTTCAGCCCGGAACAGAAGAAGCTGAGCGCGACGGCAACAGCAGTGCAAAACTGCTCCTGGAAGCCGGGGCGCTCGCCGATGTTTCGGCACTGCTCGGCTTGCACGTTGACGCCACCATTGAAACCGGACGGGCAGGCATCATCACCTCTCAGCTGAACAATCAGGTTTCGCTCTTCAACATCAAAGTCCAGGCTGACGATCAAAACAGCAAAGCACCGGATGCTCTGCCGAAAGCAAATCGCTTGATGACGGGCTTATATAAGCTCGCCGGTGAAATGACGAACAGAGGAGTGGCGACGATAACACTGGGCTCCTGCATCTCTTCGAGCCAGAGAGGCAACATCATGTCGCAGCAAGTCCTTCTTTCCGGCACCATATCCAGTACCAGCACCGAAAGCAAAAACGAGGCGGTTGAGGAACTGGAAAAACTAGCAGCGCGCGAAAACGGGGATGGCTTCTCGCTTATGCTCGAGTTCAACGACATGGATTCCAACTACATGCAAAGCGCTTCCGTCATTGAAACATTGAAACACTCAGCCATACAAGTGCTGGGCGAAGGCAAAGTTGCTGATATAAGCCGCAAAACATGGGCTTCCGATTTCGCGCTTCTAGCCGGTGCTGCACCGGCCGCGTTCTTTTATCTGGGTGCACAGATCTCGGGCAGCCGCCGTATACACCACCAACCGACCTTCGATTTGGACGAAACAGGCCTGCACCTGGGGGCCGCTATCCTCGCGCATTGCGCCCTCGAGCTTATGGAGAGTTAGAGACGGGCGTTAATGGAAAACCAAAACGAACGAAATGATTCTCCAATATTTACTATCTTTTATCGTATAACCACGACAAAAAAAGCGAGCCAGAGAAAACATCCCGAGATTTCCATCCGGGGTGTATTTCCAAGGCTCGCTCAAGACGCCGTTTTAACGGTCACCAAAACATCCCGGCTGGATGTTTCGGCTCAGCTCACTCAGCCCTTGAACGCCTGGTAGAGCTTGACGGGGAGAATGAAGGGAGCGGTGAAGATGTAGCCGAGGAAGCGATCGGTGTAGTTGTCGCCGAGGCTGCGCGGCTGACGGCAGAGCGCTTCGGTCGCCGGGTCTGCCTGGTTGGCAGCCGGAATGCGACGAGGCGAGCCGAAATAATCGACACGCACGAATCCCCACTGGTCGAGGTAGACGCCTGACTGCGCGCTGGAAGAGCACGCGTATGCGCGAACCTCGCTGGCGCCATCCTCGACGACCTGGCTCTTGTAGAAGTCCAGACCGGCCACCACGATGAACGCGGCTGGCCAGTAGAAGTTCACGAACTGCGAGCCGAGATTGAAGATGTGCGCGACAGCGATAACGACGAAGGTTGAGATTGCGTACGCGAGGTACGTTGCAAAACGGTTTTTCACAAAATTCTCCATGAGCATCATTTTGTTGTTATGGACCGTGCTACCGCCTATGCAGTGCGGTAATCGGTCTGGAAGTAGAGGTTGTCGGAAAGCATTACTCTCAGGCTGTCAGCCAGCCTGCGGCTAACCTGGTCCTCGTAGTTGCCCTTGTACTCGCCACCCAGAAGCAGCGTGCGCTCTTCATCCATGACGATGAAGTTGAGGCGACCTTCGTGAAGTGCCTCGACGAGCGACATGCCGATTTCCGGATCGCTGAGATGCGGGGGCAATTGACCGCGCTGGTGAATGCGCTCCTTGAGCGCTTCCACAGCCTGGAAGGGGGTGGCGGCGGCAACCGGAAAGAGGCAGATGCCGGTGGCTACGAGGTACTTGTTCTGTCCTTGGTTCATTTTTACTCCAGCCCATGAGAGGGCGGGTGCCGGCCAGGTCAGCCGACACCAGGTCTTGGACAAGCGTCGCTGCCGAGCGGACAATTCCGTTCGACAGACAACGCTCGCGATAGGCTCAGGCAGTCTGTCTTGGCAGATTGCGCGAATGAGCCTTTGCCGGACGAAAGTGTTTCCGCCGAGAATCAGCAGCTGATGCCAAAAGAAGCAAGACGCTCCTTGAGGTCAGCAATGCCGACAAAGCGGATGGTGTTCATGCCCAATTTACTGGCCGCCTCGATGTTGGCTGCCAGGTCATCGACGAAAAGACAGTCCTCTGCTTTCAAGCCGCTGCGCTTGAGCACCTCGAGGTAGATCGCCTCCTCCGGTTTGGCATAGCCGACCAGGTAGGAGAGAATCAATTCCTCGAAATGCCTGGACACATTGTGCGTGCTTTCCAGGTATGAGTAGTGACTTTCGTTGGTGTTGGACAAGAGATAGATCGGGCGGTCTTTCTTGAGCGACTGCAGCAGCGCCGCCATGTCCTCATTCTCACGGAAGCTAGCATTCCACAGCGTGTGGAATTCATCTTCGGTCAAGTTGAGGTCGGCGACCTTGGCGTTGATTTCGCGCAGAACATCAGCTGTTCCTGCTCGTCCTGATTCGTAACCGAGCGAAGCAATGTGCTTGAGAATCGGTCCGAACTGTTCACGCGTGATGCCCGCTCTGTCACAGAAGCCCTGGCAGACAGTTTCCCACTCGAAGTCGACGAAGACATGGCCCATGTCGAAGACGAGTAGTTTCACTTGCTTGCCCTTTGACGCGAGGTCCTTGACGGGATCCGTCGCAATGATATCAGAGCTGCTCGCAGACGAAGCTGGAGCATCTGGCGGCAGCCCCTGGACGGCAGCTGCTGCGGGGTCATTTGAGGACGACATGAGAGTCCGACCTTGTTGAAGTTCGATTAGGGCAGCGTTGCGAAGAACGTGCGGCAGAAAGCCGGGTTATGAAAAATCAGGTGGATGTAGGTGCCCCAGACCTTGCGATCAAGGGATACCAGTCCATCCTGCTTTTCATTACCGGGCTTCCAGTCGACCAGACGTTCGGCACCGGACGAGCTCAGCCGAATGAACTCTCTTTCGGGCTGAGGCTTCTGAAATTCACGGGCAACGATGTCGGCAAGGGGAAGATACCGAGAAGGCACCGCCAAAGGTGTCATTTCA